>CANQHC010000001.1 GCA_947623595.1 uncultured Clostridia bacterium
CGCCGTATGCCGAACGGCACGTACGTGTGGTGTGAGAGGACACTAAATGAATTAATCATTTAGTTCCTACTCGATTGCCATTACTTTATTTCACTCTTATGTAAAATAAGTTTTTTATTGGGTTATAATTACAGAGCAAAATCAAGATCTTTTTTCTATTCTATCTTTTATTTGTTTTTATGCATCTAAATTTAATTATGAAGAATTAATAAAAAGGAAAAAAATAAATACAAAGCTAAAAAAATATGATAAAATATTTAATATAGTTAATTATAAAGATTTATAGGAAAAGAAAAATTTTATAAAGTTATATAATTTAATTTTAAGGAAGGAAAAATGGAAAAAGAATTAGAATATAAAATTTGAAAGAAATGTAGAAATTAAAAAATTTAAAGAATTTGTTAATAATTTAAAACAAAAATTAAGTAATATAAAATTATATATAAGATAAAAAATAAAGAAAGGTAAGTTATGGACGAAAGAAGAATAAGAGAAAAATATCAAAGAGATGGAGGCTCAATGGGGGCAAATCAAAAAGCAATTGATAGATTTATACAAATGTTACATTGTCATGAAAAATGTGATAATGAATATATAAGAAATATTGTAAAAAACATTCATAAATTTGAAGAAATTGCTCCTAACTTTACTATATTTGAGTCTCCAAATAGAACATTTTTTTTAAAGAACTTTAATGCCATTCAAATAATAGATGAAGGAAGTGGAAATGACCTAGTTTTGTCACATGAATTTGGTCATGCTATTTTAGAAATATTAAATAACACAGAAATACCAGAGGATTTTGAAAATATTGTGAAAGGTGCAAGAGCTCATTGTGTAAATGCAGAGAAAAAAGATGAATTTATAGAATATATTGAGTATTTATCAGATGTTAATGAAATTAATAGAACTGAAGCTGAGAAGGGCCCAGTATCAGATATAATAAGTTCAATTTTTCAATATCCTTCATTACATTTCTTAAAAACTGGAAAAACATGTGTATTACCAGTATATCATGATAGAGAAGAATATTTTGATGAAAAAAAAGGAAAAATGAGAGTGGGCAGAATATTAGAAGAAGATTTTGCAAATTTTTATGCACTTGTTGCCAATAATTGTCATAGGGAATTAGAAATTTTGAAAAATTTACTTGGAGAAGAATGGTTTCAAGTAATGGAAAACGAACTTTCAAAAGCTTCCAGAAATATTGAAAAAGAGGAACAAATAACCGAACAAGATGTAATGGATTTAGTGAAAGATTCAATTAGAGATGTAAGAAAAAGTCAAATACCGGATACAATTATATACAAAGAGAATATAAAAGAAGAAGGAGAAAAAAGTATAGATGATAAGTAATCTTAATTCTAAAACAGCAACCGAGCTTTATAAAATTTTAAGTTTTTTAAATAAAAAAGATTTGGAAAAAATTCCAAAAGAAGAAAGAGAATATATAGAAAAGTTAAAAGACAATACAATGACTTCAAAAATAAATAATGTATCAGATATTAGAATAGAAAAAATTGATGAAGAAACAAAAGGATACTTGGCATATATTTTTTTGAATTATTTGGCTAGTGAAGAAGAAAAAGCTGAATATATAAATATTATAAATGAAAATGAAGCAAGATTTCAAAAAGAACTTTCAGAAAAATATGATATTCAAAAGAAATTTAATGATATTAAGAACAAAAAAACATGTAATCAGGAAGTTGCTTTGCAAGTTGTTAGAGAAAAAAACATATTCCAAAAGATATTTGATAAGTTAAAAGAGATGTTTAGTAGAAAATGATTAATATTTCCTTTTTCCAAGAGCTTGCTTGTTAAAAAGTATTATGAGATACTTTTATGGAATTTATATGGAAAAAATATAATGAATATGATAAAATGAAAAAAATTGTAAAGAGATTGAATAGATTAACAAAAGAATGCAAAAGGATGTAAAATATGAATTTTGAGGAAGAGTTAAAAAATAAATTAAGAAATGAAATTATTGCAAGCTTAAATGATATTAATTGTAATTTTAATGCTGGTAATGAAATATCAGATAAAACAAAAAAACAATCTTTCTATGATATAGATGAGAAAAATGCTATTATATATATTCTAAAGAAATTTCCATTTGTTTGTCTATTAGGTGATGATAAACTAATAAGAAAAGCAATTTCAACAAAAAATAATAACTTTAAATATCATTGTCATGAATTTTCTTTAAAAAAGTCTTCAAATGAAGAAATTTTTGTTATAAGTAATGGAATAATTGTAGCAAATATATTAACTAATGGGGAAGAATATTTAGTTGAAGTATTGGATGAAAAACATGTTGAGAATTTTGGGGGAAGAATTAAACCAATTATTGAAAATGGCAGATTATTAAATAGAAGTGAATTTATTGAAGAAAAATCTATTTCAAAAGATACTAGATAAAATTTATATTTGCAAAAGAAAAAATAAAAAAGGATGGAAAAAATATGTTAAATGGAACAATAATACAGTATTTTGAATGGTATATGAACTGTAATCAGAATTTATGGAATGAAGTGGCAAAAGATGCACCAAATTTAGCGAAGATGGGAATAACAGCAATATGGTTACCACCCGCTTTTAAAGGAATTGGTGGCAAAGATGAAGTTGGATATGGAGTATATGATGTTTATGATTTAGGAGAGTTTGATCAAAAAGGCACAGTAAAAACAAAATATGGTTCAAAAGATGAATACTTAAAATGCATTAAAGAACTACAAAAGTGTGGAATTAATGTATATGCAGATATTGTTTTAAACCATAAAATGGGGGCAGATTATATTCAAACTATACCTGCTACAAAGGTAGACTGGGGAAATCATGATATAGAAATAGCAAAGCAAGAGATGGTAAAAGTTGCAACAAAATTTACATTCCCAGGAAGAAATAATAAATATTCCGATTTTAAATGGAATTGGACACATTTTGACGGTATTGATTATAATATGGCAAAAGGTGAAAATGCTCTATTCAAATTTAAAGACAAAAATTGGGAAAAAATTGTAGATGAAGAATTTGGAAATTATGATTATTTGATGGGAGCTGATATTGATTTCAATAATAATGAGGTTAGAGAAGAATGTAAAAAATGGGGAGAATGGTATTTAAAACTTACAAATGTTAACGGGTTTAGATTAGATGCAGTAAAACATATATCTGCTGTATTTTATAAAAATTGGATAAGCTATTTAAGAAAATTAACACAGAAAGAATTATTTACAGTAGGTGAGTATTGGTCCGGAGATGTTCAAAAATTGCACAAATATATAGAAAAAACAGAGGGGCAAATATCTCTATTTGATGTTCCTTTACATTATAATTTGAATTCTGCTTCAAAAGATGTAAATTATGATTTAACTACAATCTTTAATAATACATTGGTAAAAGATAATCCAACTAAAGCAGTAACATTTGTAGATAACCATGATACTCAACCAGGACAAGCATTAGAAAGTTTTATTGATAGATGGTTTAAATTAATCGCATATAGTATAATTCTTTTAAGAGATTCAGGATATCCTTGTGTCTTCTATGGAGACCTATATGGTATACATAATAATGACGTACTACCATTGGATGGTTTAAGAAAGCTTTTAGAATTAAGAAGTAAAAAGGCATATGGAAATCAACATGATTATATAGATAATAGAAATTGTATTGGTTGGACTAGAGAGGGAGATGAAAAACATTTTGATTCAGGGCTAGCTGTACTTATTTCAAACGGAGGATATTCAGAAAAAAGAATGTATATTGGAAAGAAATTTGCAAATTCAAAATTAATAGATGCTATGGGAAATATAAAAGAAGAAGTAACAATAGATAATGATGGATTTGGAGTATTTAAAGTAATGGAAAAATCTGTATCTGTATGGACAAAATAGAAAGGATAAATATGGATTTTGAAGATTTATTAAAAATTAGATTAAAAAATCAAATAATAAAAAGAAATAATTATAATCTTGAAAATTCTGATGACAAAAGAATAGAGGAAGAAGTAATTAGAAATTTTAATAATAAAATAAATTGTGGAGGTTATGCATTAAAGGTAGATATAAATATTTATCCTTCAAGGGAAAAAGATTTTAGTAAAAGTGTATCTAAAATATTGCAAATGTTTCCATTTGTTCAATTATTAGGAAATAGAAAATTGAAATGCAATGAATATTTAGTGCTATATAGGGTAAATCAAAAGGGAACAGGTCATCATTTTATAAGAATAGATGCAGATGGAATAGCAAGGGAGAAAGATGGAAGTGCATCTCCAAAAATATTTAATGGGTGGAAAAAATTAGAAAACTGCAAGCAAGCTATATTTGCAGTAAAAAAAGAACATAAAATGTTTGGATATGATTGCATAAAAATGAATTTTGAAAGTCCAAATGGTCTGAATTTTTATGAAACAGTAACAAATGCAATTGAAAATAATAGCAATGAATTCAAATATCATGGACATGATTTTTCATTTACAGAAGGATTAAAGGGAAAAGATGTTGTTATGAGTGATGGAATGAAAATTGCTGATATTAATATAAAAAGTGAAGAAATTAAAATATTAGATTGTAAGAAAAAATATGTGGAAAATTTTTCTGGAAAAGCATTACCAATTATAAAAAATGGTTGTCTTGAAAACATAAAAGATTTTTTCCAAGAAAAAGATATAAGAATTTGAGCAAGTTCCAGAAGTAATAAATATATTGAATTAAAAGGAGATTATATGTTTACCCCCAATATAAAATTTAAGTATTCTTGGAGACCATATCAAGAAAAAGTATTAAAAGAAGTACACAAATATATTAGTGATAAAAGAATAAATATTATTGCAGCACCTGGATCAGGTAAAACTGTTCTTGGGCTAGAATTAGTACGTAGATTAGATAATCCTGTTTTAATATTATCTCCAACTGTAACAATAAAAAATCAGTGGATAGATAGGTTTGTTACATTATTTATGCCAGAAGGAAGTAAAAAGCCTGACTGGATTAGTGATAATGTATATGAGTTAACATCTTTTAATTCTATAACTTATCAAGGACTTCATTATGCATATAAAAGAAGAAAACAAAAAAATGAAATAGACCCAGAAGAAACTGATGACGAAATTATGGAAGAAGAAGTAAAAAACAATATAGATGTTAAAGAATATGATTTAGTTTCAGAATTGAAAAAAAATAAAATATCAACAATTGTATTGGATGAAGCACATCATTTAAAAAGCGAATGGTGGCAAAGCTTAACTAAAGTAATAGAAGAGTTACAAGATGTTACAATAATTTCATTAACAGCAACACCTCCTTATGACATAGAGAAAAGTGAGTGGGATAAATATATAAGTTTATGTGGAGATATAGATATGGAAATTTCTGTTCCGGAATTAGTACAAGCCAAAAACTTGTGCCCACATCAAGACTATATTTATTTCAGTTATCCAACGCAAGATGAGAAAAAAATGGTTTCAAAATATGAAACTAATGTTAGAGACTTGATAAAAAGTTTAAATACTAATCAAGAATTTATACAAATGTTACAAAATCATCCATATATACAAGATACTGGTTTCCATGTTGAAGAAATTTTAGAAAAACCAGAATTTTATAGCAGTATGATAATATTTCTAAATGCTTGTAATGTACCAATAGACGCAGAAAAAATACAAATTTTAGGACATAATAACCCCATACCAAAGCTTACTATTGAATGGATGGAAAAATTATTGCAGAATGTAATTATAGAAAATAAGGAAGATTTTAATAGTTATGAGAATGTTATAGCTGATATAGAGAGTAAACTAAATAATTTAGGTGCAATAGAGAAAAACAAGGTATTTTTAGTACAAAATCCAATATTACAAAAATATTTTGTAAATAGTTTAAGCAAATTGGAAAGCATAAATAACATAGTAGAATCAGAGTATAATAATTTAAAAAATGACCTAAGAATGGTAATACTCACTGATTTTTTAAGAAAAGAATATTTATTTGAAGAGAATATAGAAATAAAGAAAATAGGAGTATTTCCAATATTTTTAAATTTAATTAATAAGAAACCAAACTTAAATGTGGCAATATTAACCGGTAGTATATTTATGATACCAAATGCCCAAAAAGAAAAATTAATAGAAAATACTTCCAAAAACGGTGTAGGACTGCAAGATCTTCAATTTATTGATGTTGATAAAGTTCCAAATTATTGTATAGTAAAAACAAGTGATAAAAATAAAAATATACTAATGAGTTCAATTTCAAAACTTTTCTCAAATGGTGATGTAAATATTATTATTGGAACAAAGTCATTATTAGGAGAAGGCTGGGATGAACCAAGTATTAATAGTTTAATTTTAGCAAGTTTTGTAGGTTCATATGTTTTATCAAATCAAATGAGAGGAAGAGCAATTAGAACGAATGATAATCCATATAAAACTGCAAATGTATGGCATTTAGTATGTGCTTCTGAAGGCAATGATATAATAAAAAATGCAGATTTTGAAATGTTAAAAAGAAGATTTAATTCTTTTGTAGGAATAGGTTATCATAACAATCTATTGGAAAATGGAATTGATAGATTAGATAATATACCAACTACATTTTCAAAAGAAAATATTGATAGATATAACCAAGAGATAATACAAATAAGTAATGATAGACAAAATATGTATGATAGATGGTTCAAAATAATTGAAATATTCGGAGGCAGAGCAATTAGATTGAACAATCAATTAGAAGCTAAACAAGAAAACTTGAAAAATAATTTTTCTTTTATACAAGTATCTAAAGTATTAAAATTTATATTTACATATTTACTTATAGCAGTAATTGATTTAATGATAGAAAATTCTACTATGAATTTAAAATATATTTTTGAAAATCTAAAGGATGGTTTATTATTATCTGCTGGTCAATTAATAATAATTTTTATTATATCAATGGTTTTAAATCTAAAATTTGTAATACAATGTATAAGGGCTATGAGTTTATCTATTCCAAAAAAACAACTAAAGAGAGTAGCTAAAATTGTAATTAAATCATTATACAATACAGGAATAATAAAAACTGATTATGATAAAATAAAAATATCTTCAGTAGAGAATAATGCAATTATCGAATTGTCAATTGATGGAGTTACAACACATGAAAATAATATAATTGTAAGTAGTTTAAAAGAAATTTTTTCAGATGTAGAAAATCAAAGGTATATTATTATTAATAAAAGCAAAATAATATCATCTTATTATAATGTACCAAATATATTATCAACTAATAAAGAATTAGCAACAGAATTTTATAATAATTGGGTAAAATATATGGGAAATTGTATTTTAGTTTATACTAAGAGTGTAGAAGGAAGAAAAATTTTATTAAAAGCAAGAAAGAATACATTTAACTATACAAACGTAAATAAATTTATAGATAAGAAAAAACCTATTTCTAATTGGGAATAATATTATTATTAGAATTTTTTGCTTTTCAACAATTTTGCTTACTACGAAGTGAAAAGGTTATAAATTGAAAAATATAAAAAGGAATTGAAAATAATGAATAAAATTATATTGATTGATGGGAATAGTATTTTAAATAGAGCATTTTATGGGATAATGGGAAGTAAGATGCTAACAACACCGGATGGAAAATATACTAATGCAGTATATGGCTTTTTGGCAATATTGTTTAAAGTATTGGAAGATATTAAGCCACAGTATCTAATGGTAGCTTTTGACCTAAAAGCACCAACACAAAGACATAAAATGTATGAAGGATACAAGGCAAATAGAAAGGGTATGCCAAATGAACTTGCAGAGCAAATGCCAATTATAAAAGATATTTTAAGAGCGATGAATATTACTATAATTGAAAAAGAAGGTTATGAAGGCGATGATATTTTAGGTACATTAGCTAAAAGAGCAGAAAAAGAAGGATTAGATGTTACTATACTTTCAGGAGATAGAGATACCTTTCAATTAACTTCAAATAACATAAAAGTTCGTATTCCACATACAAAAGTAGGAAAAACAGAAGTAGACACATTTGATCAAAATGCTATTATAGAAAAATATGGTGTTACTCCTTTGCAACTAATAGAGGTAAAGGGTTTAATGGGGGATTCTTCTGACAATATTCCAGGAGTTCCAGGAATTGGTGAAAAAACAGCATTGGATTTAGTTAAAAAATATCAAACAATTGAAAATTTATATAACCAAATAGAGCAAAATAATGCAGACTTAAAACCAAAAACTAAAGAAAAGTTATTAGCAAATAAAGAATTAGCAGAGCTTTCAAAAACTCTTGGAACTATTAATACACAAGTGCCAATAGAGGAAACAATTGAAAGCTTAAAAATAAAAGAATGGGACAATGAAGAAGTATTTAAAAAATTTAAAGAATTGAATTTTAATCGTTTTATAGAGCGTTTTAATTTACAGGGAAATAGTAAAAGTGTACAAACTGAAAAAAAATACAATCAATTTGAAATAAAAACTATTTCAATTACTGAAAAGGAAAAAATCCAAGAATTAATAAAAAAAATAGAAGAAAGTGGAAAATTAATTTATATTTTAAATAAAAAGAATTTTTCGCCATATGAACAAAACAATTCACAAGTAAATAAATCAGGAAAAGTTGATATTATGGAAACTCCTAAAGAAAATGCATATGTGATAAAAAAGAAAATTACTGCAATTTATTTATGTGATGAAAATATTGTCTATGAGGTAAAAGTAGATAACCAAGATACTTGGAATTCTTATTTTAAATCAATCTTAGAAAGTGAAAAAATTAAAAAGTATGGATACCATATAAGTGAAGATTATGTTCTTTTTAAGCAGAATGGAATATCATTAAGGGGAATATATTTTGATGCAAAGATTGCAGCTTATGACTTAAATCCAACAAATAATCATTATGAATTAGAGGAATTAGCAAATCAATATTTGAATTTAGATGTTTTCCAATATTTAGAAGATATGGGAGCAAAGGAGCAAGATGAAAAACAAATTACATTATTTCAAACAGAAGAAACAAATTTAGATTTTGAAAAATATAAAAATTCAATTTTTGCATATAGTATTTCGAAATTACAAGAAGTTATGATTGACAAATTAGAAAAACTACAATCATTAGAATTATTCCAAAATATTGAAATGCCATTGGTAAAAGTTCTAGGTGGAATGCAATATGAAGGAATTTATGCAGACAAGGAAGAACTTATTGCTTTTGGAGATAAGTTAAAAGAGCAGATAGAAACTTTAAAACAAACTATATACCAGCTTTGTGGTGAAGAGTTTAATATTAATTCAACACAACAATTAGGAAGTATTTTATTTGAAAAATTAAAACTTCCTATTTACAAAAAAACAAAAAAGGGTTATTCTACTGATGTTGATATTTTAGAAAAACTAAGGTCAGAACATCCTGTTATAGATAAAATTCTAGAATATCGTAGTTTAGTGAAATTAAATTCTACGTATGTAGAAGGCTTAATTCCATATATTAACCCAGAAACTCATAAAATACATTCATATTTTCACCAAACTATCACTGCAACAGGAAGAATAAGTTCTACAGAGCCAAATCTGCAAAATATTCCAACAAGAGCAGAGCAGGGAAAGCAAATAAGAAAAGCATTCAAGGCAAGAGATGGATACACTTTTATAGATGCAGATTATTCACAAATTGAACTAAGAATTTTAGCTCATATTTCGAAAGATGAAAATATGATAAATGCCTTTCTAAATGAAGAAGATATTCATAAACAAGTAGCCTCTAAAGTGTTTAATGTTCCATTAGAAGAAGTAACAAAAGAACAAAGAACTGCTGCTAAGGCTGTTAACTTTGGAATAGTATATGGTATTAGTGGTTTTGGATTAGCAGAACAACTAAAAATTGGTCGAAAAAAAGCAGAACAATATATAGAACAATATTTAGAAAAATATGATGGTGTAAAAAAATTCATGGATGCAATTGTAGAGCAGGCTAAAGAAACAGGGTATGTAGAAACATTATTTCATAGAAGGAGGTATATTCCTGAACTTTCTTCTAATAATTATATGGTGAGACAGTTTGGTAATAGAGCAGCAATGAATACACCAATTCAAGGAACAGCAGCAGATATTATGAAAATTGCAATGATTCGAGTTTTTGAAAAATTAGAAAAAGAAAATTTAGATGCTAAAGTAATTTTACAAATTCATGATGAATTGTTAATAGAATGTAAAATAGAAGAGAGGGAAAAGGTAAAAAATATATTAAAAGACTGTATGGAGCAGGCTATGAAATTAGATATTCCATTGAAAGTAGAAGTATCAGAAGCAAATAATTGGTATGATGTAAAATAAAAAATAGTGTATAAAAATTAATGAAAATGCAAATGTTAAGTCAACATAATATTTGCTAATACAAAAGAAAACAAATTAAAGGAGAGAATAATTTTGACAAAATTGATAAAAGGTTCGGGCATAATATTAATTATTAGTATTATGGTTTACGTAATTTGCTTTGGCGTTTTGGATCTAAAAACATCAATAATGAAGAAAATGTATCCACAGAAATTTCAAAGTTATGTAAATCAGTATTCGAAGGAATACGAAATAGATCCACTTATAATTTTCGCAATAATAAAAACTGAAAGTAACTTTAATACAAAAGCAACATCTGATAGAAAGGCAAAAGGACTTATGCAAATAATGGAAAATACAGCAGTAGATGTAGTAAATCAAATGGAAACTAAAGATATAAAAACTGTTGATTTATATACTCCAGAGACAAGTATAAAGATAGGAACTTATTATTTTTCAACATTAATGCAAAAATACCAGAATACTGGTTTAGCATTAGCTGCATATAATGCAGGAATGGGAAGAGTGACTGAATGGATTGAAAATGGAACAATAAGTAAAGATGGTTCTAATTTAGAAAATATACCATATCAAGAAACAAATATGTATGTAAGAAAAGTATTAAACGCATATCAAATCTATCAAGAATTATACGATAGTTAACATAAACTAAAATAGTAATGATTATTTATTAAACAGTAAAATATAATAGTTTTTTAAGTTTTTCTGTAGTATCTATGTAAAATTTGTAAATTTATATATACTTAACATAAAAATTGAGAGATACTACAAATCTATTATATTTTACTGTTTTATATTAATTTTTTGATTAATGTTCAAGAGTAAATAAAAATAATAATTTGTTAATAAAATATTTTGATAAATTTTCATACTTTTAATCTGGAACATATGGATCAATTATTTCATATTTTCTTTCATAATCTTTTGTTTTTGTATTTGTTATAATAGCAGTGCTTCTGTTTTTCTTTAAAAAGTCAACTAAATTATACACATCAATCCAAATTTGGTTAGGTCCATCTTTTTGAACTTCATTAAAAATTAATTGAATTCCAAAATGCAAATGAGGTATATTTATGTTATTTGTATCTTCTTTTGTGCTATAACCAGTCATTCCCAAATATCCAATTACATCACCTGCTTGAACAATTTTGCCTTCATATATATCATTTACAAAAGGATGACCTTTTCTTAAATGAGCATAGTAATAATAACGCTTTTTATCAAAACTGCGAATTCCAATTCTCCAACCACCATATTGATTCCATCCAATAGCTTCAACATAGCCGGATTCTACTGCAATAACAGGTGTACCAATACTTCCCATTAAATCATTTCCTAAATGTAAACGATTGTAACCATATGACCTAGAATTGCCAAAATCCTTGTAATGCGAATAACTATAATTTTGAGCAAGTGGATGAAATGCTTTTAAATCATATTTTTGAACATAAGAAATTGATTTTTGAGTATTTGAGTTATCTGCATTATTGATAGGAGTTTCAGAAATTCCAAAATTTCCAATGTATTGAGATAGAACAGCACTATATCCTTCATAATAATAATGATAATTTTTCATATCTCTTGTAATCTCATCAATTGATTTCCCACTATCTAGCTTAGCAACTAAATTATCTAAATCTTTGATTTTAAATTTACTAAAATTATTTCCATATAAGCAAGCAAGATAAGAAATTAACTCGATCCAATTATACTTAACATTTTTATTCGTTGTATGAGAATTAATATCTAGCTGAGATGTTTTTTGCAAAACTTCATAACTTACATTAAACTCAAACCATTTTATATAATTTTCTTCTGTAGAGTTTGAAAGATTAGAAGAAACTGCTGTTTCCTCAAGCACACTGTTATCTACAGAAATTGAATTTTTTTCAAGAGAAATGTTTTGGCGACAAAAAATAAAAAAGTAAATAATAGAAATTATTAATAATATAGCTATGAGGGCAAAGAGTAATCCTTTAGACAATTTAAAACATTTAATCAACAATATAATTCACCTAAAACAATATATTATTGATATTTAATATTTATAACATTTATAATAAAATTTGTTTTTCATACATAAACCTTGAAAAAATTAAATGTATTTAGTACAATAAAACACAAATATTAGTTATTTTAGAAGAGCTTTGTTTTTTCAAATGTAATAAAAGAAAGGAAATGTGATTTAAAATGAAAAACTATTTTTTTACATCAGAAAGTGTAACAGAAGGACATCCAGATAAATTATGTGATTATATATCAGATAATATTTTAGATGAATGTTTAAAACAAGATGAAAATTCTAGAGTTGCAGTAGAAACATTTGCGTCAAAAAATAAAATTACAATTGCAGGGCAAATTACTACTAAAGCTCAAATTAATGTTGAAGAAATTACAAGAAATGTAATTAAAGAAATAGGATATGATAATGAGCAAACAGATATAGATTATAGAACATGTAAGATAGATATAAATATAACAAAACAGAGTCCTGATATAGCAATGGGAGTAGACATAGGTGGAGCAGGAGATCAAGGAATAATGTTTGGATATGCCAGTGATGAAACTGAAAATTATATGCCATTTGCAATAAACTTAGCTCATAAATTAGCTGAGAGGCTAACACAAGTAAGAAAAAATAATGAAATTCCTTATCTAAGACCTGATGGAAAAACACAAGTTACTGTAGAATATGAAAATGATAGACCTAAAAGAGTTGAAACTGTATTAATTTCAAATCAACACTTAGAAAGTGCTAATATTGAGCAAATGAAGCAAGATATTATAGAAAAAGTAGTTAAAACCGTAATACCAAAACAATATATGGATGAGAATACAAAAATATATGTGAATCCAACTGGAAGATTTGTAATAGGTGGGCCACTTGGGGATACAGGTTTAACCGGAAGAAAAATTATTGTAGATACTTATGGAGGATATAGTAGAAATGGAGGAGGAGCTTTTTCTGGAAAAGATGCAAGCAAGGTAGACAGATCAGCTAGTTATATGCTTAGACATATTGCTAAGAACATTGTTGCAAACGGATTAGCACAAAAATGTGAAATACAAATATCTTATGCAATTGGAATGGAAGAACCCTTATCTTTATACATAGATACTTTTGGAACATCAAAAATACCAGAACAAGAGATTATAAATTTAGTTAAGCATAAATTTGATTTATCTCCAAATGGAATTATAAAATATTTACAATTAAAACAACCTATATATTCAAAAACAACTAATTATGGACATTTTGGAAAAGAAGAGATGCCATGGGAAAAAATAGTTGAACTATAAAATAATTTATTAGGTAAGTCACTTAAAATAGTTGAAAAAAATAAAAGTTAAATTTATAATATATTCATATTTGAAAGAGAAAAAAGGTTACAAAGGTGGGATGAAAATACCACTAAATTGCATAATGAGAAAAAATGATAAAAATAAATATTCAATAGTATTAATTATTATAATTATTGGAATAATATTTTAAGATTATAACTCAAGAAAATTTAAGTATATAAGAAAGGATTGAAAAACTATGGAAAAAGCAAAGGTGTATTTTACAAAAGAAATAACGCCGGAAAGTTTAGTTAAAGTATATGAAGCTTTAGGTGTTGAGTTAAAAGGAAAAGTAGGAGTAAAAATATCTACAGGTGAACCTGGAGGACATAATTATTTGAAGCCTGAATTAATAAAGAATTTAGTTCAAAAGCTAAATGCTAATATTATTGAATGCTGTACTGCATATGCTGGAAAAAGAATGAATCCAGAAGATCATTTTCAAACTGTAAAAGATCATGGATTTACTTCAATAGCTGAAGTAGATATAATGGATGCTGAAGGAGACTTTGAAATACCAGTAAATGGTAAGCATTTAGATGTTAATATAGTCGGAAATAATTTGAAAAACTATGACTCAATATTAAATCTAGCTCATTTCAAAGGACATGCAATGGGCGGTTTTGGAGGAGTTATAAAAAATCAATCAATTGGAATAGCTTCTACATCTGGAAAAGCATATATTCATACAGCAGGTGCAACTAGAAATGCTTCTGAATTATGGGATAAGTTACCTAAGCAAAATGATTTTTTAGAGTCAATGGCAGAGTCTGCTAAATCTGTTGCAGATTATATGAAAGGGAATATATTATATATAGATGTAATGAATAATTTGTCAATTGATTGTGATTGTGATTCAAGTCCAGAAGATCCATGTATGAAAGATATAGGAATACTTGCATCGGTAGATCCAGTTGCGGTAGATCAAGCATGTATAGATTTAATTTGGAGTTCAAAAGATGAAGGAAGAGATCACTTTATACAAAGAGTAGAAAGGCAAAATGGAAGACATATTTTACCATATGCAGAAGAAATTGGGCTTGGAACAAGGGAATATGAATTAATTAATATAGATTAATGTAATAGTACTAAGATATTAAAAATTTGTTAAGCAAGAAATTATATAAAATAGTTTCTTGCTTTTATTTGGTGTGAGATGGAATCAATAAAATAGTTTCTTGCTTTTATTTGGTGTAAGATGGAATAAATAAAATAATTATTTATTCTTTGCTCGATTACTTAAAACAAGGTTCTAGCCTATTATGATTGCATAATTGGTAAATAGTTTTTGGAAATACTTGACAATATAAATCAACTATTATATCATATAATTTGTTCGCTAACTAACTAAAATTCTATATGGAGGAGATATGGAAGGTTACAGTATTTTTTATAAAATTAAAGAATTGGAAAGAATCATATTAAAAAGTTTAGCAAGGCCTATACTTAATGAAAAAATGAAAAAAAGTATACCTACACCAACTCAAATGAGAATTATTGATTATTTATTGAACAATGCAGATAAAAAAGAAATTTATCAAAAAGATATAGAAGAAGCTTTGAAATTAAGTAAAGCAACTGTGTCAGATGTAATTAAAAGAATGGAAAAGAATAGATTAATTGAAAGAAAAACTAATCCGAATGATACAAGAAGTAAAATGATAGTATTAAGTAAAGATACAAAAGAAGTATTTGAAATAAAGCAAAAAAGATTAAAAGAATTAGAAAAAGAAGCTGGAAAAAATATTACACAAGAAGAATTAGAAAATTTTTCTAGCATATTAAATAAAATGATTCAAAATTTGGAAGATAAGTAAAAACATATAAGAAAGGAAGATAAAATGATTAAATTATTAAAATATTTAGGTAAAAAACAGTGGATATTTGTACTAATTTGTTTTATATTAATTTTTGGTCAAGTATGGTTAGAATTAAAAATGCCTGATTATATGTCAGAAATTACAGTATTAGTTCAAACAGAAGGAAGTCAAATGTCAGACATTATAGAAAATGGTGCATACATGCTTGCTTGTAGTATAGCAAGTTTAATTGATAGTATAGTTGTTGGTTATATAATTTCAAATATATCAGCAACATTTTCGAAAAAAATCAGAAAAAAGCTATTTAATAAAGTAGAGAATCTGGCAATGAATGAAGTGAAAAATTTTTCAACAAGTAGCTTAATTACAAGAACAACAAATGATATTACTCAAATACAAATGCTTATTGCAATGGGATTACAATTAATGATAAAAGCACCAATTACAGCAGTTTGGGCAATAACAAAAATATTAAATAAAAGTTGGCAGTGGAGTGCTTTAACAGGAGCAGGAGTAGCAATATTGTTAGGAGTTATTTCAGTAATAATAGTAATTGTAATGCCTAGGTTTAAAAGAGTCCAAAAATTAATAGATGAAATAAATGGTGTAACTCGCGAAAATTTAACTGGAATAAGAGTCGTAAGAGCTTTTAATGCTGAAGAATATCAACAAGATAAATTTGAAAATGTAAATAATAAACTTACTAGACAGCAATTATTTAATCAAAAAGTATTTTCTGTACTATCACCAACTATGTATTTGGTTATGTATTTTTTAACACTAGGAATTTATTTTATAGGTGCATGTTTAATAAAAGATGCACAAATGACAGAAAAATTAGAAATCTTTGGAAATATGGTTGTATTTAGTTCTTATGCAATGCAGGTTATTATGTCATTCTTAATGCTTGCAATGATATTTATGATGTTACCAAGAGCACAAGTATCAGCTAATCGTATTAATGAAGTGTTGGATACCAAAATAACTATAAAAGATGGAAAAGTTGATAAAGATACAACAAATGAAAGAGGAGTAGTAGAATTTAAAAATGTATCATTTAAGTATCCTGATGGTGATGAATATGTATTAAAAGATATATCATTTAAAGCAAACACAGGAGAAACGATTGCATTTATAGGTTCAACTGGTTCAGGAAAATCTACATTAATTAATTTAATACCAAGATTTTATGATGTTACTTCTGGAGAAGTGTTAATAGATGGAATTAATGTAAAAGATTATACACAAGAATTTTTACATAATAAAATAGGGTATATATCGCAAAAAGCAGTAATTTTTAGTGATACTGTACAAAACAATGTTGCATATGGAAATAATGGAAAAGAAAAGATAACAGATGAAAAAGTAAAAAAAGCAATAGAAGTAGCACAAGCAAAAGAATTTATTGAAAAAATGGAAAATGGATATGAAACATTAATGGCTGAGGGTGGAACTAATGTGTCAGGAGGACAAAAGCAAAGAATATCAATAGCAAGAGCTATTGCAAGAGAGCCAGAAATTTATATTTTTGATGATAGTTTTTCCGCATTAGATTATAAAACTGACAGTGTATTAAGAAAAGAACTAAAAAAATATACTAAAAATGTCACAACTTTAATAGTAGCACAAAGAATAGGAACAATTATAAATAGTGACAAAATAATAGTTTTAGAAGATGGAAAATGTGTAGGCCAAGGAACCCATAAAGAATTATTAAAAAATTGTGGAGTATATAAACAGATAGCTTTATCACAATTATCAAAGGAGGAGTTGGAAAATGAGTAATGATACACAAACTAGAATGCCTCCAAGAATGGGAAGAGGTAGAAATGTAGAAAAGCCTAAAAACTTTAAAAAAGCAATAAAAAGGTTATTTAAAGAATTAGGAAAATTTAAGTTACTAATTGTAATAGCATTAATACTTGCATCATTGGGAGCAATTCTTTCTATCATTGCACCTGATAAATTATCAAATTTAACAGATGAGATTTCTAAAGGCTTGGTTGGAAATAGTGTTATAAATATGGAAGCAATAAAGCAAATAGCATTATTTTTGGCAACTTTATATGTTTTTAGTGCAATTTTCACATTTGTACAATCCATTCTAATGACTGATGTTTCTAATAGATTTGCAAAAAAGCTAAGGAGTAGGATATCAAATAAAATTAATAAACTACCACTTGCTTTTTTTGATAAAAATATGACTGGTGATATTTTATCAAGAGTAACAAATGATGTTGATACAATTGCTCAAAGTATGAATCAATCCTTGACAAGTTTAGTTAGCAGTATAACACTGTTCTTAGGAACTATAATTATGATGTTTCATACAAATTGGATTATGGCTATAACTGCTATTTTATCTAGCTTAATAGGATTCATCTTTATGTTTTTAATTTTAAGTAAGTCTCAAAAATATTTTATTGCAAGGCAACGTGAACTTGGAAAATTGAATGGACATATAGAAGAAATTTATTCAGGTTTGAATATAGTAAAAGTATATAACGGAAAAAAACAGTCAGACGCTAAATTTGATGAATTAAATGAAAATGTTTATAATGCAAATAGAAAGAGTCAATTTTTATCAGGTCTTATGCCACCTTTAATGAATTTTATAGGTAATTTTGGATATGTAGCAGTATGTATTGTTGGAGCTTTACTTACAATGAATAATGTGATTACATTTGGAGTTATTGTTGCATTCATTACATATGTTAGGTTATTCACATCTCCACTTTCACAAATGGCACAAGCAATGACTGCATTGCAATCAACAGCAGCTGCATCAGAAAGAGTATTTGAATTTATAGATGAAAAGGAAATGCCAAGCCAAGAAAAAATAACCAAAAGGTTGGATCCAGATAAGGTAAAAGGCAAAATAGAATTTGAAAATGTTGTATTCCAATATGATGGAAATGAGAAGCCTACAATTAATAACTTTAGTGCTATTGCTGAACCTGGACAAAAAGTTGCAATAGTAGGTCCTACAGGTGCAGGAAAAACAACAATGGTAAATCTTCTTATGAAATTTTATGATATAAATTCAGGAGATATAAAAATAGATGGAATATCTATAAAAGAATTAAAAAGAGAGAATGTTCATGAATTATTTACAATGGTATTGCAGGATACATGGTTATTTAAAGGAACAATAAAAGAAAATATTATATATAATCAAGAAGGAATAACTGATGAAGATGTACAAAAAGTATGCAAATCAATAGGATTGGAACATTTTATCAAGACTTTACCTAATTCATATGATTATATTTTAGCACATAATGATAGTGTATCATCTGGACAAAGGCAATTACTTACAATTGCAAGAGCTATGTTACAAAAAACTCCGTTTTTAATTTTAGACGAAGCAACTTCAAATGTAGATACTAGAACTGAAGAAATAGTACAAAGAGCAATGGATAAATTAACAGAAGGAAAGACTTCATTTATTATAGCTCATAGGCTTTCAACTATTAGAAATGCTGATTTAATTTTAGTGGTAAATGATGGAAATATTATTGAACAAGGAAATCATGATCAACTTATGGCCAAAAATGGTTTTTATGCTGACTTATATCGTTCTCAATTTGAAAAGGTAGGATAGAGCTTTTGGAAATTCAAAATATAAAGATGCAAAAATATAAAATGTATTGAAATAAGGAGAAAAAATTGAAAAATTGGTTAGGAATAATAGTATCATATTTAGCAATAATTTTAGTAATATTGACAGCAAAATTATTCGAGAAAAAGGGAAAAGAGGCAAGTAGAAAATTTATACATATAGCATTAGGCAATTGGTGGCTAATAGCTATGTATTTCTTTGATAATGTTTGGTTTGCAATATTTCCACCTGCAACATTTGTAATTATAAATTATATATCTTATAAAAAAGATGTAATTAAAGTAATGGAAAGAGAAAAAAATGAAGGCTTAGGAACAGTATATTATGCTATTGCATTATTAATAACTGTTATAGTAACATTTGGTATAATAAATAAGCCTATATTAGGTTTAGTATCTATATTTATAATGGCATATGGAGATGGTTTTGCTGCAATAATAGGAAAAAAGGTAAAGAGTATGAAATATAAAGTATTTGATACTGAAAAGTCAATAGCAGGTTCAGCTACAATGTTTGTAATTTCGTTAATTATAATAGGAATATATCTATGTATGTCAAATAGCCAGTTATGGATATTAAAATCAATAATTTGTAGCTTAATATTAACTTTAATAGAAGCAGTTTCAATTAAAGGTACTGACAATTTAACTATACCAATGTCGGCTCTAGTGATGCTTATGATAATGTGATAATGAAATATATATATTATGAAAATAAAAGTACGAAAAAGGCAAAATTTTCAAAAATACTTGCGTAAATACGAAAAGATGTGCTAAAATAGAAATGCTTAAAGTGTAATAAACACAGTAAAAGCAAAGAAAGGGGAATTAACCATGTCAGGACATAGCAAATGGCATAATATTCAAGCCAAAAAAGGAAAGGCTGATGCAGCAAGAGGTAAAATATTTACAAAATTAGGAAGAGAATTATTATTAGCAGTAAAACAAGGTGGTCCTGACCCGGCAGGAAATTCAAAATTAAAAGATGTTATTGCTAAATGTAAAGCAAATAATATGCCAAATGATACAATTAATAATGCAATAAAGAAAGCATCTGGGGCAGGAAACAGTGAAAACTATGAAGAAATCACTTATGAGGGTTATGGTACAAATGGAGTTGCAGTTATAGTAGAAGCAAGTACTGATAATAAAAATAGAACAGCAGCAGATGTTCGCCATGCATTTGATAAAGCAGGAGGAAACTTAGGAACCTCAGGTTGTGTATCATATTTATTTAGTAAAAAAGGAGTTATTGTTATAGATAGAACAACTACTAACTTGTCAGAAGATGACATGATGATGTTAGCTCTAGATAATGGAGCAGAAGATTTTGAAGCAACAGATGAATGTTATGAAATTACAACTGCACCAGAAGATTTTTCAACAGTAAGAGAAGCATTAGAAGCTCAAGGAATAGAATTCCTAGAAGCAGAAGTTCAAATGGTTCCATCAACATATATTCAATTAAGTGAAACAGATGGGCAAAAAATGCAAAGGCTATTAGACATGCTTGAAGATTTAGATGATGTTATGAATGTATATCACAATTGGGAAGAGTAAAAAAAATAGTTCTAAAATAAAAAAATGTAGCATATATATTAATATATGCTATTTTTTTATGCTTAGATTATTAAAGATTGTGATAAAAAGGAGTACAAGCCATGGAAGAAATATTAAGATTCTTTCCAGAACAGTTACAAGTAAAACTAATCCAAAGCAATTTGAAATACATAGAAGAAATTAGAATTCGAGTTGGCAAACCAATCATTTTAAAAAATAATAAAACGGAAGAAATTATCTATTTTAATACATCTTCAGAAATAATTATGCAAATTTTGCAGAAAATTTGTGAAAATTCTATTTATTCATATCAAAAACAAATTAGTGAGGGGTTTTTAACATTAAAAGGTGGCCACCGTGTAGGAATTACAGGAAATGCTGTTATGAAAGATGGACAAGTGATTAATATAAATTATATTAGTAGTTTAAATTTTCGTATAGCAAGGCAAATTTTAGATTGTAGTACATGTATACTTCCATTGATTATAGATTCTTACCATAATCAAATATTTAATACTCTAATTATTTCACCACCGGGGCTTGGAAAAACTACATTATTACGAGACTTGATTAGAAAGATAAGTAATGGGATTCAAGAAATGAATTTTAAAGGAATAACAGTTGGAGTGGTAGATGAAAGAGGAGAAATAGCAGCAATGGATAGAGGAATGGCACAAAATGATTTAGGAATACGTACAGATGTAATAGATAATATTACAAAAGGGTTGGGAATGAAAATGCTAATTAGATCAATGAGCCCAAAAGTAATTGTAGCAGATGAGATTGGAAGCAAGGACGATATAGAAGCAATACAATATGCCATTACATCTGGCGTAAAAGGAATTTTTACAGCTCATGGAAAAAGTATAGAGGAAATACAAGAAAATCCAATTCTGAATCAATTACTAATAAAAAATATATTAGAAAAAATATTACTTTTAGATAAAGAGCGAAATGTTCATTTAATTTATGACAAGCAAGGGCAAAGAAAAGTAAGTTAAGGAGGAAAATATGTTATTTTTTAAAATATTTTTAATAAGTTTGATAGTAGGTGTAAGCAGTGCAATAGGAATATTATTTTCTAAAAAATATGCTAACAGAGAAAAAGAATTAAAAGAAATGAAGACCGCATTAAATATGTTTGCAACTAAAATAAGATTCACATATGAACCAATTCCTAATTTGTTTTTTGAAATTTCAAACAAAATAGGTGGAAATATTGGAGAAATTTTTGCAACTTCAGCAAATTTTATGAATGAACAAACAGCAGGAGAGGCATGGGAAGATGCACTAGAAAAAGTAAATCACAACTTAAATAAAGAAGATGTTGCAGTAATTAGAAATTTAAGTAAATTATTAGGGCAAACTGATTTAGATGGTCAAGTTAGTGAAATTGAGGTTGTTAATCAATTTCTCATATCTCAACTAGAAAATGCAAGAGAAGAAAGAATTAAAAATGAAAAAATGTATAGAACTTTAGGCATAGTATCAGGACTCACAATTGCTATTATTCTAATTTAGGGTAAGCATCATTAAATGTAAAAAAGAAAGGAGGAAAGAGAGCATACTACAATTAAGTAGAAAGCTTTCTAAAATTAAATGGATATTAGCCTATTGTTTAAAATAGCCGCAATCGGAATTTTAGTTGCTGTACTTTATCAAGTATTAGTAAGAGCTGGGCGTGAAGATCAGGCAATGATGACTACTTTAGCAGGACTAATTATAGTATTAACTTTAGTAATTAAAGAGATTAGTACATTATTTACAACAGTAAGAACTATGTTTGGACTGTAAAATATGAAAGGAATGAAAGCAAGATAATGGAAGATATAATAAAAATAGTTGGAATTGGTTTAATTGCATTAATTATTATTGTAATAGTTAAACAATATAGACCAGAATTTGTTCTTTATATTTCTTTAATAGCAGGAGCTTTAATCATAATGCTAATAATGAACAAAGTAGGTGCTATTATTGAACTTTTATCTTCTTTGTCTAGTAAAACAGCATTAAACAATGAATTTTTAGTATTACTAATAAAAATTACAGGAATTGCTTTCTTGACTGAATTTACAGTTAGTATCTGCAAAGATACTGGAGAAACAGCAATTGCTAGTAAAGTTGACTTAGGAGGAAAAGTTTTAATTATCTCTATGTCAATTCCAATTATAGCTAGCCTTTTAGAAACTATTATAAAAATTCTGCCATAGGCATAGTTAAAAAGTGAATTTTTACAAAAGGGGGCAAACATTGACATGTCATGTACATAAGATAAAACTTGAAGACATTAAAATGTCATAATAATTATGAAAAAATTAAAAAAAATCTTTATTTTGGAATTATTGCTTTTTTTTATATTATCAAGCAATTGCTATGCAACAGACCAACAAATTTCACAGGATGAAATCTTGGAATCACAGCAAAACAGCTTAAATATTTCTAAATTCATAGAAGAAGCAAATAAATATACGGAGAATGTTTTTGATGATATTAGCATAGAAGAACTTTTTAATTCAGCAATTACTGGAAAAATTGATAATACTAGTATTTGGAAAAAAATAATAAATTTAATTGGAAAGGAAATAGTTGATTGTTTAAATGTTTTAGGAAGTATTATCATAATAATTGTAATTCATAGTATTCTAAGAAGCATTAGTGAAGGGCTAGAAAATAAAAGTATTTCACAGATTACATATTATGTACAATACATTTTAATAGTTACATTAATTATGACGAATTTTTCAGATATTATTCAAATGGTAAGGACAAGTATTGAAAGTTTAGTTGGTTTTATGAATAGTTTAATTCCAATATTAATTACATTAATGTTAACTACTGGAAATATAGCTTCAGCTCGGTCTATTAGAACCTATAATATTGTTCATCATCACTTTTATTGGAAATTTCATAACAGCAGTATTAATACCATTTATACTTATATCAACAGCACTTGGAATTGTGTCAAAAGTATCTAGTAAAATACAGGTAGACAAGCTATCAAAGTTTTTCAATTTTACAGTAGTATGGATATTAGGAATTGTATTAACTTTATTTGTGGGAGTAATCTCTATAGAAGGAAGTCTAAGTAGTACAGTGGATGGAATTACAGCAAAAACAACCAAAGTTGCTGTTTCTAATTTTATTCCAGTTGTTGGAAAGATTTTAGGAGATGCGGTAGATACTGTTATTGGTTGTAGTAATATTTTAAAAAATGCAGTTGGAATAATAGGAGTTATTGTTATTATTGGAATTTGTATTTTACCAATTATAAAACTTGCAATATTGATGGGGCTATATTATTTAGCAGGAGCAATATGTCAGCCAATTGCAGATGAAAAAATAGTGAAATTGTTAGAGCAAATGGGAGGAACTTTTAAAATGTTATTAGCAATTATGTGCAGTGTTTCTACAATGCTAATTGTAGGAACAACCTTAGTAATTAAAATAACTAATAGTGGACTAATGTATAACTAAGGAAATATTTTAAAGAAAGGGAAAATAATGAAATGGATAAGTAATTGGATACAAGGCATTATAATAGCAGTTATAATCGGAACTATTATTGAAATGATTTTACCAGAAGGAAACAATAAAAAATATATAAAAATTGTAATTGGTATTTATATCTTATATTCTATTGTTTCACCAGCAATTACAAAATTTGCAGGAGATAATTTTAAACTAACTAATATTTTAGAAATAGATGAGTATATACAAGCTTCTAGTAGTAATGAATATGAAGATTTGAATCAAAATCAAGATGAGCAAATTAGTACAATTTATGAAACAAATTTAAAAAATGATATGAAACAAAAAATAGAAGCAAAAGGATATGAAGTATTACAAATAGTTGTAGATATAGATAAAAAAGAAAACTATAATTTGAAGCAAATAATGTTGAAATTAAAAAAGGCTACATTGCAAAATGAGAATTCAAATAATGATATAAAAATAGTTAACGAAATAAAAATAGATGTAAACAATGAGCAATCTAAAAACAACTTAAAAAAGGATAGCAAGGAAAAGCTTTCACAGCAAGAAAAAAATGAAATAAAAAAATATTTAAGTACTGTTTATCAAATTGAAGAAAAAAATATTAACATAAATTAAAAAAGGAGGGAATATATTGTTAAAGAACAAAATAAAGACGTGGCTACAACAAAGTAACCAAGGTGATAATAAAAGAAAAATAGAAAATTTAGCAGTATTCCTAGTAGTTTTAATGGTAACACTTGTTATAATTAATTTAATTTGGTCTGATAAAGCTGAAAATAAAAATGAAGAAAAGGTAAATGATGTAAATAAAAAACTAGCCACAGTTGAAGAAGATACAAGCAGTTTAAACATGCAAGATAATTTAAACTCTAAGTTAGAGGAAATATTAGCTCAGATACAAGGGGTTGGAAAAGTTAAAGTTTTAATTACATATTCACAGACAAGTCAAACTGTTCCAATGTACAATGAAGACACTTCACAAAAAGATACCGAAGAAAAAGATACTAATGGTGGAAGCAGAAAAGTAATTGAAACAGATGTAAGTAAAGACGTAATTTACCAAGAATCAAATGGTGAAAAAATACCAATTACTCAAAGTATAGTTAGCCCAAAAATAGAAGGAGCAATAATCACGGCTCAAGGAGCTAACAATGCAGGTGTTAAAGCTAATATAATACAAGCAGTAGAAGCAGTTACTGGAGTGTCCTCACATAAAATTCAAGTATTTGCAATGGTTGAATAAAATAATACCAAGTAAAAAGGAAGGATGAATTTTTATGAAGAATTTGAAAAAAAATCAAGTTATTATTTTTGTAATAGCTCTTATGCTAGTAACAGCAGGATATCTAAATTTCACAAATGAGCAAAGTAAAAATACAGATTTATTGCCTACAAGTAGTCTAGCAGACTCTGAACAAATGGCTTCAATAGGAGATGCTACATTAGTAAATGCTAATCAAATAAGTGAGTCATCTCAAATAGAGGAGAATAATAATGAAATTAAAGAAAATATATTAACCTCAAATCAGGAGGAAAAGCACATAGAAGATACATATTTTACTCAGTCAAAAATTGATAGGGACAATATGTATTCACAAATGTTAGAAAATTATCAAACCATATTACAAACTAATAATATTAGTGATGATGAAAAAGACATGGCACAGTCAGAAATAAAAAGGATAAATCAAGAAAAAAATGCAATTATGATAGCTGAAAATTTAATAAAAACAAAAGGATTTGAAGACATTGTTTTATTTGTAAATAATGGAAATGTAAGTGCTGTTATTAAAGCAGAAAATCTGAATGAAAATCAAATAGCACAAATACAAAATGTGATTACAAGAGAATTGAATGTAAAGGTAAATAAAATAAATGTCAGTAATAAAAAATAACTAAAAAGAAAACCATTAAAAACAGTTGACAAACCTGAAAAAAGCTAGTATAATTTTATAGTATCGATTTTGATAATAAGTAGATTAACCTTATTTTATGCAAATGTACAGAGGTACATTTTTATAAAATATAATAATAGAATACAAAAATCAGGATTGAATATAGATATCTTGAAGAAATTAGCTGTCAAGGGAGGGAATTATAATGGCACAACCAAAAAGAAGATGGTCAAAAGCAAGAACACATTTAAAAAGATCAACATGGAAACTAGAAAATCAAAATTTAGTAGACTGTCCACATTGCCATGAAAAAGTAATGCAACACAGAGTATGCCCAAATTGTGGATATTATGATGGAAAAGAAGTAGTAGCTCAAAAGAAGGAAAATTAATTGAATTGTAGCATAGTTAAAAGCTATGCTATTTTTGTTGCAAGCTATCATTTTTTATTGAATATAGAAAGGAATGGATTTTTATATGGAAAATAGAATTGATAAAATTAATTATTATCTAAACATAGCAAAATCAGTGGCACAAAGAAGTACTTGTTTAAGAAAAAAGGCTGGTTGTGTAATTGTTAATCATGATGAAATTGTATCAACTGGGTACAGTGGAGCACCTAGAGGAAGAGCTAATTGCATTGATTTAGGATATTGCACAAAGAAAAAAATATTTCCAGATATTAGACATGGTGGTTATGATGCTTGTAGAAGTGTTCACGCAGAACAAAATGCTATTATAAGTGCTAGTAGAAAAGATATGATAGGTTCAACACTTTATTTAGTTTTATATAGGCCAGAAACAGGTGAATATGATGCAGGGGCAAATTCTTGTCAAATGTGCAGGAAATTAATAATAAATGCAGGAATAGAAAAAGTTGTTATAAGAGGAAAAATAGAAGATGAATATACTGTTGTAGAGGTAAAAGATTGGATTGATAATGATGACCTTTTAAAAGGCAAAATAACTTATTAAGTGATTTGTTAGAATTAACGGAATAGGTATTAAATAGCAAGTTTTAACTTGCTATTTTTTTGTGCTTATAGTAAAATATTGCTGTAAAGAAAATGCTAATAAAAAATATATTATATGAAAAGCAAGAAGGTGAAAATATGGCGAAAGCAACGGTTGCAATAATAGGAAGACCAAATGTAGGAAAATCTACATTCTTTAATTATATAGTAGGAAAAAGAATTTCTATTGTAGAAGATACTCCAGGAGTTACAAGAGATAGGATATATGCAGATACTAATTGGCGAGGGAGAAATTTTACTTTAATAGATACTGGCCGGAATAGAACCAGAAAGCGATGATACAATAACTGTTCAAATGAGAAATCAAGCAGATATAGCAATAGAATTAGCAGATGTAATAATATTTCTAACAGACATAAAACAAGGAGTAACTCCAGCAGACAAAGATATTGCGTTAATGCTAAAAAAATCTAAAAAACCAGTTATATTAGTTTGTAATAAATCTGATAAATATGGAGAAACTCCTGATGAATTATATGAATTCTATAACTTAGGAATGGGAGATCCTTATGAAGTATCAGCAGTAAATGCTAAAGGAATTGGAGATGTTTTAGATGCTATTTATGAAAAACTTCCACCAATAATTGAAGAAAATGATGATAATACAGTTATTAAAGTAGCAATGATAGGAAAACCAAATGTAGGTAAATCATCATTAATTAATAAGATTTTAGGAGAAGAGAGAGTTATCGTAAGTGATATTGCTGGAACTACTAGAGATGCAATTGACTCGGAATTTGAAAATGAATTTGGAAAATATGTATTTATTGATACAGCTGGAATTCGTAGAAAAAGTAAAGTAGATGATAACCTAGAAAAATACAGTGTGATAAGAAGTTTACTAGCAGTAGAGAGAGCAGATGTATGTGTGCTGATGTTAGATGCAAAAGAAGGTGTAACAACGCAAGATGCCAAAATTGCTGGAGAAGCCCATGAAGCTGGAAAAGGAGTTATAATTGCAGTCAATAAATGGGATGAAATAGAAAAAGATAATAAAACAACAGACAACTATAAAAAAGAAGTATATAATAAGCTAGCATATTTATCTTATGCACCAATTATTTTTATATCAGCTAAAACAGGGCAAAGAGTAAATAAATTATATGAAATGATAAATCAAGTTGCAAATCAAAATGCTTTAAGAGTTTCTACATCAGTTTTAAATGACGTATTAAGTGAAGCAATTACAATTGTACAGCCACCAACTGATAAAGGAAAGAGGTTAAAAATTTTTTATATGACGCAAGCTACTACAAAACCGCCAACTTTTGTAGTGTTTGTAAATGATAAACAATTATTTCACTTCTCTTATGAAAGGTATTTAATAAATCAAATTAGAAAAGAATTTGGTGGACTTATAGGTACTCCAATTAGAATGATAGTAAGAGAAAAAAGTGAAAAATAATAAAAAAGGAGAGTGATTTTTTATGGCAATAGCAACATATATTATTGTAGCAGTATTAGCTTATTTATTAGGCAGTATTAGTTTTTCTGTAATTATTAGTAAAAAAATGGCAGGTTTTGATGTAAGAGAAAAAGGTAGTGGAAACGCAGGTAGTACCAATGTTTTAAGAACAGTTGGTAAAAGGGCAGCAGCGTTAACACTAATTTGTGATGTGTTAAAAGGAGTTCTTGCAATAGGAGTTGCATTAATAGCAGGAACAATTGTAAAAGATTTAAACAATGCTCTTTTAGTTCAATTAGCAGGTATATGTGTTATAGTAGGACATACATTTCCAATATTTTTCAAATTTAAAGGTGGAAAGGGAATTGCAACTTCTTTAGGAGTCCTATTAATGACTAATTGGCAAATAGGATTAATTTGTTTAGTATTTGCATTAGTTTTAATGGCCTTAACTAGAATGGTTTCAGTTGGTTCTATAACAGCAGCAATACTATTTCCAGTATTAGTATTATTCATAGGACAAAATTATATTGTACCAACAAATGCAGGAAATTTTAGTTACTTTATATATAGCATTCTTATTACACTACTTGTTCTTTTTAATCATAGAGAAAACATAAAAAGAATTAACAAAGGTACAGAAAGTAGAATTAGCTTTAAAAAATAAGAATAAAATATAAAAAAGATATATAAAATAACTTTACATATTAAATAAAAGAAAGGAAAATACTTATGAAAAATATTTGTATTATTGGAAGTGGTAGTTGGGGATGTGCCTTAGCTATTCATTCCGCCAAAATAGGACATAATGTTAAATTATGGTCATTTTCAGAAGAAGAAGCAAAAATAATAAATAATGAAAGAAAATGTAAATTTTTGCCAATGGCAACAATGCCAGAAAATATAGTATGCACTACAGACATAAAAGAAGCAGTAGATGGCTCTGATATGATTTTACATGTAACTCCATCAAAATTTTTTAGAGAAACATTAAAAAAATATAAGGAGTATATTACAAACCAACCTGTAATTATATGCTCAAAGGGGTTTGAATCATCTACATTATTAACATTAAGTGATGTAGCAAAGGAAGAAATTCCAAATGTAAAAATAGGTGCATTTTCAGGGCCAAGTCATGCGGAAGAAGTATGCCTTGGAATTCCTACAGCAATTGTTATTGGTGCAAAAGACTATGATGTTCAGTATCAAGTACAAGATGCTTTTATGAATGAAAATATGAGAATTTATACAACAACAGATATACAAGGAGTAGAATTAGGTGGAGCTTTAAAAAATATTATAGCATTTTGCGCTGGAATTGCTGCTGAAATAAATTTAGGAGACAATAGTTTTGCTGCATTAGCTACTAGGGGCTTAACTGAAATATCAAGGCTTGGTGTTGCAATGGGAGGAGAACATAATACATTTTATGGTTTATCAGGTCTTGGAGATTTAATAGTTACTTGCTTAAGCGAGCACAGCAGAAATCGTAAGGCTGGTAGATGTATTGGAAGAGGCTTAACAGTAGAAGAAACTAGAAAAGAAGTAGGAATGGTAATAGAAAGTATTGATAATATTGAAGTAGCATATCAATTATCAAAAAAATATAATATTGAAATGCCAATAGTAAATACAGTATATGATGTACTATATCATAATTTATCACCAAAAGAGGGTGTTATTAAATTAATGACTCGTGCAAAAAAATGTGAATAAATTAAGTATATTTTTTTCATTTCTTTCCATAATATAATTAAAAATGTGTAAATTAAAGGAGGGAAGAAAATGGATAAAGTAATAAATAAAATTAGTGAAACTGCAATGAAAACTTACCGTTATGCAGCAGAAGCTACAGGAAAAATTGCACGAGAATTAAAGCTTAAAGCACAAATGGCAAATAGTAAATCTCAAATAAATGATTTATATAGGAACATTGGAAAAAATGTATATGGAAAATATATTTTAAACGACAAGAAAAATATGGATGAAGAACTTCTAGAAGATTGTTCTATGATAGATATTTTATCAGATGAGGTTGAGGATATACGAATGGAGCTTTTAAATCTAAAAGATTTAAAACAATGTCCAAAATGTTATTTTGAAATAGATTTGGATTATCGTTATTGTCCAAACTGTGGGTATGAACAAAAAATGGGAGATGTAAGCAATCAAAATGATGGACCATCAACAATAGTTACTACAGATGAAAGTGATTCAATCTTAAAAAGAAAAAATGTTAATTATTCAGATGAAAATATTGAAAAAGAACAAGAAAGCGAAAATGAACAAAATGTAGAAAATCAATCAGAAATAGATGAACAGAATTTAGAAGATGATGAATAAAGTATTAAAGTGAGGAAAATAAATGAAATTAGTTGTACAAAGAGTAAAAAAAGCAAAAGTTGAAGTAAATAATCAAATAATTGGCGAGATAGATCAAGGATTTATGGTATTAATAGGAGTTAGTCCAACAGATACTAAAGAAACTGCAGACTTTTTAGTTCAGAAGTTAATTAATTTAAGAGTATTTGAAGATGAAAATGAAAAAATGAATTTATCTATAAAAGATATAAATGGAGAGCTTTTACTTATATCACAATTTACATTATATGCAGACTGCAGTCATGGAAATAGGCCAAGTTTCATAGGTGCTGCTAAGCCAGATATGGCAAATGAATTATATGAATATTTTATAGAACAATGTAAAAAGCAAAATATAAAAAAGGTAGCTACAGGAGAGTTTGGAGCAGATATGCAAGTAAGTTTGCAAAATGATGGCCCTGTAACAATTATTTTAGAAAAATAAATATAAAATAATAATTTCATAATCTTTACGATTAAAGAAAAATGAAATTATTATTTTTTTATATTATTAAATTGAGAATAAAAAGTAAGTTTTTGGCAATAATAAAAATAAATGTAGAAAGGAGAATGAGGAAATCCTCATATAGCAAAAATGAAAAAATTTGTAATTATTTTAGTTGCTGTTATTATATTTATTATTGTCATGATAACATCTTTAGTAGTATATGCTCAAGATAATGTAAGAGACACTCCAAAGTTGGAAGAAAAAGTGTCACAGGAAATTAAATATTTGGATAATTATATTACTTCGTTATTAGGGCATTTTAATGGACTTACTATAGGAGAAGATGTTTTTCAAACAACCCCGAATGAATCTCAAATTGAAAAACAATCAACACAAGTTGGAACTGCAAGCAAACAAGAATCATCACAAGGAGGAGTAGAGGAGGGTAGTGATTCACTTTCAAATGGAACAAAAAATAGTAATAAAGAATCAGGCGGAGAAGAAAAAACTACTACTTCTGGTGGAAATGGTTCGCAAGGAAATCAGTCAAGTCAAAACAATGCACAAAATAGTATATTATTGAAAGAAGGAAAATATACAATTGATTGGAAAGCAATACAGTCACAAATTGAACAACTTTATCAAACTTGGAACACTATTAGCATAGATTTACATGCACTAAATATAGATGGAAACTCAATTTTAGCATTTAGTGATGGACTAAATAATGCAACAAAACATATAAAAAATAAAGATAAAGCTAAATCTATGGAAGAATTAGAAAACTTACATCAATTACTATTTAAGTATAAGGAAAGCTATAATGAAAAGTCGAATGAAGGTGAATTATTATATATAGAAATACAAGCTGTAGGAGCATATGTTGATATAACAAATGATAATTGGCAAAAAGCAAGCGACAAGCTTAGTCAAGCAGAAATAAGATTTTCAAGTTTATTAAATACTGTTACACAAGAAATTCAAAACCAAACAACTTTAAATCAATGTTACATTTTAATAAATGAATTAAGAAATGCAGTAAATTTAAAAGATAAAGAAATTTTCTATATACAATACCAAAACTTTATTAATAAAATAGAAATGCTAATGTAAAATATTATAAAAGTAATAGTTGGACAATATTAAAAAATATTATAATAATCTTTTAAAGAATTGCTTTTAACAATATTTATAATTGCAATAAAAGAAATAATATAGTATAATAAAAAGGTAGTAAGTCAGATAGTCGCGTATAGCAAAACCGAAAGGTTGCGTACGAGGAAAGTCCGGGCCCCATAGAGTAAGGATGCTGGATAACGTCCAGTGAGGGAAACCTTAAGGAAAGTGCAACAGAAAATAACCGCCTAATTTTTAGGTAAGGGTGAAAAGGCAGGGTAAGAGCCTACCGCCGGTATGGTGACATACTGGGCAGTGTAAACCCCATCCGGAGCAACACCGAGCCAGGAGAGCTAAGGCTACTCGCCATTCTCCTAATTTGGTGGCATGATGCCTATAGTAATATAGGTACTAGATAAATGACTATCCACGACAGAACCCGGCTTACAGGCTTACTATTATAAAATTAAAATAATTTGTATAAAATGAATCCTTATTAATTTAAGGGTTCATTTTTAATTTATGATATTAATGATAACATATCAGGAGGTAATTTGCTTTGATATGTTTTTCTTGTTTTTTCTATGGGGTGAATAAAACTAATATAATAGCTATGTAAAGCCTGTCTACTTATTAAATAAGGTGTAGGTATACCATATAAACTATCACCTAAAAGAGGATGTTTAATATAAGAAAAATGTACACGAATTTGATGAGTACGTCCAGTTTCTAATATACATTCTACAACATCAAAATTATTATCATAATTAGATGAAATTACATTATAATGTGTAATTGCAGGATCTCCATTTTCATTAACACATCTTTCAATAATACTTCCGTTCTTTTCTAGCAATTGGAAAACTAATAGTTCCAATTTTTTCTGATAAATGTCCATTAACAATTGCAATATATTTTTTTATAAAGTTTTTGCATTGCATTTGCTTTATTAAGCATTCTTGTATATATTCATTCTTAGCAAATATAACAAGCCCAGAAGTATCTTTATCTAGGCGGTTCACAGGGCGTATTTTTTTATGAAGGCCAATTTTATCAAAATAAAAACGAACACCATTTGACAAACTATTAGTATAATAGTCCATAGAAGGGTGAATTGGAATTCCAGAAGGTTTATTGATTACTAAATAACATTCATCCTCATATAAAGTATTTAAGGGGATATTGGTTGGAACTATGTTTGAATTGTCTTCTTCATAATCTAAATTACATTCAATTATATCACCTAATGAAATTGAATGATGAATATAAACAGATTCATTATTTAATGTTATTCTTTTTAAATTTTTCAATTTTAATAGAAGTCTATCAGATATAGCAAATTCTACCTTTAAGACTTCTTTTATATTTTGGTATTTATTATCTAAAACTTGATAAGTTAATTTCATATTATTTTTCCTTTTTTGCCTCAATTAAATGAGTTGCTTCTAAATCTGCTTCATGTAAAGCTAATGCCAATGGATATTTTTCATAAGCATTTCCAAGAGTAATATATAATTCTTTTGGCTCAGTATAACCCATATGCCAACGTATAGCATACATTTCTTCCATAGTTAAATCTATAAATTTACTAATCATCATAACAGACTTTTCACCATGACCATAAGGAATAGTGTCATTTACAGTATAATAGGGTTCTTTAACCCAAACTCCATCTGCATTTTTTTTATTTCTATAATCAACAGTATAATAATTTGCTTTACAAATATCATGAAGTAAAGAAACTAAAATAATAGTTTCTTCAGAAGCTTTTACTGCATCTGAATAAGGTTTATGTGATAACTTTTCTTTTAATAAATTATAAACATTTAAACTATGCTCTAATAAACCACCTTCGAAACTTCCATGAAATCTAGTGCTTGCTGGTGCTTTATAAAAATCAGTTTTTTCAAGATAGGCAATTAGCTTATCCATTCCTTCTCGATTTACTTGTTTTAATAATTCGATAAATTGTTCCTTCATATTTTTCTCGTATAATCAATTATATAGAAATATTAATCTATTTAATTGATTAATTCCTTTCTCCTATATTTCTTTTTTTATGTTATACTATATAATACACTTTTTAAAAAAGCAAGTAAACAAATTAAAAATTTTAAGTAAATAGAAATTGACCAAAGACTTATTTTATAGTATGATGTGAAAAAAACGAAAGGAAAAGGAAAAAATGAAAATATTAACTGTAGGGGACATTGTTGGAGAAAATGGTTTAGATAAATTAAAACAGGTTCTTCCAAAAATAAAGGAAGAAAAGAAAATAGATTTTGTTATTGTAAATGCGGAAAATATATCAGGAGGTATGGGAATTACTTTTAAAGCCTGGAATGAATTACTAAAACTAGGAATTGATTGTTGCACGATGGGAAATCATACTTGGGCTAAAAAAGATATTTTTACTTTTATAGATAATCCAAAACTTATAAGGCCAGCCAACTATTCTAAAGGTGTTGTTGGAAAGGGATATGCAATTTATAATTGCAATAATAAAAAGATAGCAGTAATAAATTTAATAGGCAGAACAGATATGAATGTATTATCTGAAAATCCTTTTATAGTTGCACAAGAAATTATAGAAAAAATAGAAAAAGAAGTAGATATAATTGTAATAGATTTTCATGCAGAAGCTACTGCTGAAAAAATCGCGATGAAATATTTTTTAGATGGAAAAATAACTATATTAGTAGGTACTCATACACATGTTCAAACTTCAGATGAAGAAATTACACCAAAAGGAACTGGTTATATTACAGATTTAGGAATGACTGGGCCTAAAGAATCTGTTATAGGAATGGAAATAGATGCATCAGTAAAAAGGTTTTTAACTTCACTTCCAGAAAGATACAAATTAGCAAATGGAGAATGTGTATTTAGTGGATGTATTTTTTCTATAAATGACGAAAATAATAAAACCGATGAAGTAGAAAGGATTTTTTTGAAATAAATTGACAAAAAATGTAAAAAAAAGACGATGAAAACTTCCACTTTTTTCCAAAAAATACTAGACAAAAGATAAAAAATATATTATAACTATACTTGTTCGCGAAACAAAAATAAAATTATAGGAGGCAAAAATGGAAGTTTTAAAAATCTCATCAAAGTCAAATCCAAATTCAGTAGCAGGAGCAATTGCTGGTTTGGTAAAAGAATCAAATAAGGCAGAAATGCAAGCAATTGGAGCAGGAGCATTAAATCAAGCAGTGAAGGCTATTGCAATAGCAAGAGGGTTCGTAGCTCCTTCAGGAGTGGACCTAGTTTGTATCCCAGCATTTGCAGAGGTAGAAGTAGAAGGGGAGGATAGAACAGGTATTAAACTAATTGTTGAAAGCAGAAAATAATTTAGATAATAAATTTATATAAAAAGTGGGGCACAGAAATAGAAATCTATTTTTGTGCCTTAAGTGTTATTAGTATCAAAATTTTAAGTTCAATGTACAGGGCATAAAAGCATGGCAGAGCTACTTTATTTTCAAAGAAAAATCATGTATAAATATTAGGCTAAAAACAAACTAATTTTATAGTAACATAAAAAAGAATTTATATAAAAATCTTGTAAAAAATAGGTATGAATAATTGCAAAAAGTGACAAGATATTATATGATTACAAAAGTAAAGGAGAAATAAATGAAGCCTAATTTTTCTAAAATTATGATTATCATTATTGTATTGTGTATAATAGCAGGAGTAGTATATTATTTATTTAAAGAACAACCTGAAGTTGAAGCACAAAATCCAGAAATTACTTATGAAACTGTTAATATAATTACTAATCTTCGATTAGGTATATCTGACTTCGATTCTATACATCCATATAAAACTCAAAATCGAGAGGTACTTTATTTAGATACTCTCATTTTTGAACCATTACTTTCAATATCGCAAGACTATCACATTGAAAATTGTTTAGCAGAAGAGTGGTCAAAAATAGGAGAAAAAAGTTATGTAATAAAATTAAAAAAAGATGTAAAATGGTCTAACGGAACTGAATTTAAACCTGAAGATGTAAAATTTTCAATTGAAACATTAAAACAAGATGAAAATAGTGTGTATTATGAAAATGTAAAAGAAATAAAAAAAGTAGAAATAATAGATGATACTACAATAAGAATAGAGCTAGATAAAGAAATTCCATTTTTTGAATATTATTTAATATTTCCAATAATATCTTCAGAACAATACAAAGATGTAGATATTCAAAAGAGTGATACTATTCCAGTAGGAACAGGCCAATATGAAATTACAAAATTAGAAAAAAATAAAATCGATCTTAAAGAGAATAGTGAATGGAGAATGATAGAAAATCAAAATTCAAATACTAAAACAGTGTCAGTTCAATTATATGACACAATGGGTGAAGTGTATAATGCATTTAAGTTAGGAAGTATAGATCTATTGCATACAACAAATCGCGATGTAGAAGAATATATAGGCAGTATGGGGTATGGAAAGGTTCAATATCAAAATAGAGAATATGATTATTTAGCTTTAAATTGTGAAAATACACTTTTGAAATATCCTGAGGTAAGAAAAGCTATTAGCTTAGTTATAGACAGAAACAAAATTATAACAACAGCATTAGGAAATAAAGCACAAAGTGCATCATTCCCATTAGAAGAAGGAAATTATTTATTACAAAATCTTGAAATAACGAAAAAAGCAAATGTAGAAAGTGCAAAAAAAACATTAGAAAATGCTGGTTGGAGTTATGAAGATGGATTTTGGCAAAAAGAAATTAATGGAAGAACTAAAACTATTAACATCACATTAGCAGTTAGTAAAAATAATGAAGCAAGAGTAAAAGTTGCAGAAGAAATAAAAAAGCAATTAAAATCATTTGGAATAGAAATAAGTATTAATAAAATATCGGATAATCAATATAAAAATTATTTAAAAAAACATCAATATGAGATGCTTTTAACAGGAGTAAATACATCTCTTTCTCCAGACTTAAATAGTTTTTTCGGAGATGATAATTTAGCAAATTATAAAAATGAAGAATTACAAACTATTTTAAAAGATATAAACTCTATTACAAAAGAAGAACTATTAAAAGAAAAATATAGTAGAATAGTTCAAATATATCAAGATGAGATACCTTATATTGGATTATATCGAAATCAAAACTTATTTGCATATAATACTAGCTTTAGAGGGGAAATAACTCCAAATAATTATAATATATATTACCATTTTTCAGAGTGGTATAAGCAGTATTAATATGTTATAGCTAAATGTACATGAGAAAAAATAAAAAAAATGAGAAAAAAACTTGACAATATTTTTTATTAAGATATAATTAACACAAACATACGTTTTAATAATAGGAGGAAAAAATAATGAGTAGTGAAAATTCAGAAAAAATGAAAGCTTTAGAAGCAGCATTAGGGCAAATAGAAAAACAATTTGGGAAAGGTTCTGTTATGAAATTAGGTGATTTCACAGCGATGAATGTTGAAGCAATTCCAACAGGAGCTTTAAGTTTAGATATTGCACTAGGAATTGGAGGAATTCCTAGAGGAAGAATTATAGAAGTATTTGGTCCAGAATCTTCTGGAAAAACAACAATAGCATTACATATGATAGCAGAGGCACAAAAAATGGGAGGAGAAGCAGCTTTTATAGATGCAGAACATGCTTTAGACCCAGTATATGCAAAACACCTTGGAGTAGATATTGATAATTTAATAGTATCCCAACCTGATACAGGTGAGCAAGCTTTAGAAATTGCAGAAGCTCTAGTTAGAAGTGGAGCATTAGATATTATAGTTGTAGATTCAGTTGCAGCATTAGTTCCAAAAGCAGAAATAGATGGGGATATGGGAGATTCTCATGTTGGTCTACAAGCAAGGTTAATGTCACAAGCATTAAGAAAATTAGCAGGTGTAATTAATAAATCAAAATGTGTTATTGTATTTATCAATCAATTAAGAGAAAAAGTAGGAATTATGTTTGGAAATCCTGAAACAACACCAGGAGGTAGAGCATTAAAATTTTATGCTTCTGTTCGATTAGACATTAGAAGAGTTGAAAGTTTAAAACAAGATGGAGAAGTTATTGGAAACCGTACAAGAGTAAAAGTTGTAAAAAATAAAGTGGCTCCACCTTTTAGAGAAGCAGAATTTGATATTATATATGGAAAAGGTGTATCAAAAGAAGGAAATATTTTAGATATTGCAGTTAATTTAGATATTATAGAAAAGAGTGGTTCATGGTTTAGTTATAATGGCGAAAGAATAGGACAGGGAAGAGAAAATGCAAAATCATATTTATTAGAAAATCCTAAAATTGCAGAAGAAGTAGAAAAGAAAATTAGAGATAATTACGCTGCAGCCTTTGAAAAAAGTTTAGGAGATGAAGAAGTAGACCCTGAACAAGAAAAAGCACCAGAAGAAGATGAATAATATATTTAATATTTTTTACATTCATGCTAAAATATAAAAACTTGGCTATGAGGAGTATTATATAGAAATGAAAAATATTGAAGATTTCTTAAAAGAGCATCCAGAAGCAAAATTAAAAAACAATATTAGTAAAGAAGAAAAATATAAAAAGCTAGAAGAATTTGATAATGCAAAAACTAAAGTTTTAAAATATGTATTATATAAGAAGAGAACTGAGAAAGAGATTAGACAAAAGTTCTCTTCTTCTATGGAAAGTGAAACTTTAGATGACATTATAGAAAACTTAAAACAAAATGGCTATATAGATGATGAATCTTACATAAAAAAAGCTGTAAATGAATTTATGGCTTTAAAAACACTTTCAAATAGAGAAATTCGCAATAAACTATATGAAAAAGGTATAAATAGTGATATAATAGATACCTACTTTGCAAATAATGAAGAGATTTTAGAACAATATGAAATAAATTGTGCTAAAAAGATTATCTTAAAAAAACAGACACAATTAGAAAAAGACGAAATAGAAATATTCTTAAGAAAAAAAGGATATCAGTCTGAATGTATAAAAATAGCCTTTGAAGAAGTTGAATAATAAATACTCGGAGGGAAGAAAATGCCCAATGTATTAACTTTAGAAACAAGTAAATATAAAGTTAAAATAAATAATTTTGAAGGACCATTAGATTTACTATGCCATTTAATTGACAAAAACAAGATGGATATTTGCGATGTTAAAATAAGTGAAATAGCTGATCAATATATTAGTTATTTGAATGAAATGGAACAATTAAATTTAGAAATAGCTAGCGAATTCTTATTAATGGCTTCTACTTTATTGTATCTAAAATCAAAAACACTTCTTCCAAATGAAGTAGAAGATGAAAAAGAATTAACTGAAGAAGAATTACTAAGAAGAATTATAGAATATAAAAAATATAAGGAAATTACAAAAAAATTAAGAGAATGTATAGAACAGAATTCTAAAAAAGTATTTAAACAACCAGAAAATATAGAATTACCAAAGCAAAAGTTAAATATTGTTTACAAAAAGGAAATGATTTCATCAATTTATAAGCAATTGATAGAAAAAAATGCACAAAAGTTAAACCAAAATGCTAAAAATATTGAAAAAATAGCTATTACAGATACATATACAGTAGAAAGCAAAGTAAAGATAATGTTTAAAGAGTTAATACATAAAAAGAGGTTTGTTTTTAACAAATTATTTTCTTCAAAAAAATGTAATAAGCAAGAAGTTGTTACTGCTTTTACTGGGCTTTTAGAATTATCAAGAAGAAGTAAAGTAACTACTAAGCAAGAAGAACTTTTTGGAGATATTACAGTAGAAAAGGCTAAAAGGATAACAAAATAAAATATATAAAAATGTTTAAAATTACCAAAATAGGAAAAACTAATATCAAATAACTAAAAAAGAAAAGGAGGTTATTATGATATTAGTTTTTATATTTTTGGGCATTTTAATTTTTTTACTTCTTTTAATATATGTAATTTTTGCATCTACTATAAAAATGCAAATTTATGATTTATATTTATCAAATAGACAATTGGATAAAAAGAACCAATATCATATTAAAATTTCCTTATATCTATGGAAACATTTTAAATGGCTTTCGTTTTCATTAGATAAGAAAAAAATAAACAAAATTATAATAAAAATAAAAGAAAGCCAGATTAACATAAAAAAATTAGAACAGAAATTGAAATTACAAGATATAAAGGTACTAAGAAAATTAAAATTGAAAATAGAAAAGTTAAATTTAGAAATGAATCTAGGATTGGAAAGTCCAATTGCAACATCTTTTATTATAGCAGGTATATCATCAACAATTTCTATTTTGTTACCAATCTTTGCCCAAAGTTTTCAAAAAGAAATGTACCAATATAAAATTGCACCAATTTATCAAAACAAAAACCTATATGAAATTAAATTAAATTGTATAATTATACTAAAAGTGGTACATATTATTAATGTAATATTAATTTTGATAAAGAAAGGAAAAAGTGATAAAAATGAACGAGCAACATCCAATAGAAAATCTTATGGTTACAGCTATGAATAGTATTCAAGACATGATAGATGTTAATACTATTATAGGCGAGCCAATTGAAACTAGCAATAATATAGTTATTATTCCAATTTCAAAAGTTGGTTTTGGTTTCGCAGCAGGAGGTAGCGAATTTAAGGGAGAAACAATTGATGAATATACTAAAAAAGAAAAAGAAGAAGCAATTCAATATAGGTTACCATTTGGTGGAGGTAGTGGAGCTGGAGTATCTATTTCACCAGTAGCATTTTTAATAGTTCAACCAAACAATGTAAAATTATTACCTGTAGAACATTGTTCATCTTTTGACAAATTGTTAGATTATGTACCAGACTTAATGGAAAAAGCAAATAATATGTTAAATAAATCAATGCAAAATAAAAAGGAACAAAAAAAAGAAGAACAAAAAAGTAAGGAAAAAGCTAGAAGAGAATTAAAAGAAACATTAGAAGATTTAACTGATAATGCTAATAATAATATAGCAAGAACAAGACCGAAAAGGAATAAAATACCAAGAGAAAATAATATGTATGATTATGAATATGATGAAACAGATAATGTAGAAGATGAAAATTATGATGAATAATAATTGAATATATGGGGTTATCACAAAAAAGTAGAAAAGAGATTAAATTTATAAGATATTAAATTTAATCTCTTTACTTTTATATATTGAATTGCTAAAATAGAATTATATTAAGGGGAGAAAATATGGAAAATAAAGAAGAGTGGAAGGAAATTGAAAAATGGAATGAACAAAAAGAATTTGAGAGGGAAGAAAAATATGGAGTAGATATTACCAAATTATCAGGTTCAGAAGGAAAAATTGATAAATTTTCAAAAACAATAGAAATAATAGTAAAGGTTTTACATTTTATAGGTAAAGCTGCAGTTATATTAGCAATAATTATAGCTTATATTTCTGTATTTAGTTATTTTTCTAATGTGCATCAAACATTGGGAAAATAATAACATATATAAAAAATAAAAAGTAAAAAATAGAGACCATTCATTAGAATGGTCTTTACTGCTATGGTAAAATTTTAAAAAAGATATAGAGTTTTTTGTAGGTTATTATATAATTTATAATATAAAAAATTATATTTATGTAACTTTTTCATTTAACAAAATATCATATATAGAGAAGAGGTTGTACATAGATATCATAAGGAGATGATAAAACTTTGGAAGAATTAGTCAAAAAAGCTAAGAAAGGAGATAAAGAAGCTTTTACTCAACTAATTTTAGAAATAAGAAATGATTTGTACAAAATATCAAAAGCAAGGTTGTTTTTAGAAGATGATATCCAAGATGCAATACAAGAGACTATGATAGAAGCATATAGTAAAATAAAGCAATTAAGAGAACCGTCAAAATTTAAGTTTTGGATAATTAAAATATTAATTAACAATTGCAATAAAAAGTATAAAAAGAAAAAGAGAGAAAACGAACTTTGTGAAAGTTACGATGAATCAATTGAGTACATAGCAAGTAGTGAAAATCATATAGATCAATTAGAAAATACAATGGATTTTTATAATATGATTAAGCACTTAAACTACGAGGAAAGACTGATCATGATTTTGTTCTATAACGAAAAGTATACCTATAAGGAAATAGGAGAAATATTGAAAATGAATGAAAGCACAGTGAAAAGTAAATTGTTTAGAGCAAAAGATAAAGTCAAAATACATTATAAAGGAGGGATTATGCATGGATGATATGGATAAAATGATCTCTAGAGTTATGTCTGAAAAAATCGATGAACCTAAAGAATATAGGCAAACTATAGAAGAAGCATTATATAAAAATGAGAAAACATTAAAAAGAATTCATTTTTACAAAGTAGCAGTTGCTGTTTGTTTTAGCTTTATTATTCTATCTGGTATTGTCTATGCTGGATATACAATTATAAATAATGTATTTAATGATAGGAAAGGAGTAGAAACAGCAATAAATAATAATTATATAATGGATGGACTAGAAACATATGAAGAGTCAAATGGAGTTTCAATTAAAATTAATAATATGTTAATAGATGATCACAATTTAGATATTAGTTTTAATGTGAAATTTGAAGATGGAACTAATGTAGAAGATATAGAAAATATAAGATTTGAAAAAGTTCTTATTTGTGATGAAGAAAATAGAGTTCTATTTTACGATGTAAATGAAAAAGTTGTGGAAGATTTTATAAAAAATAATGGACTATCAATTAGTATAAGTGAATTTGAGGAAAAGTTTATAAATACAAGTTTAGGTATAAATATAAGAAACAGGAAAAATAATCAGCTAGATTTTATTTATAATTTATCAGCTTATGATGAAACATATCCAAGAAGTAAAGAAATAGTAATTTATGGAGAAAATATAATTTTAAATGATAAAATTAAAATAGATGGAAAATGGCAAATAAAACAAAAGATAGAAGAAAAATTTTATCAGAGAGAAAAAATTACTTATAATTATGAAACTAATAACACGGATGATATTATTAGTCTGAAGGTTGAAACATATGCTACAGGAACAGATATTAGTATTGAAATGAAAAAAGAAAAATCTGAAGAAGATGAATTAAAAGAAAAATTGCTTAACATAGAAGGTCAAGCTAAAAATGAAGACAGTTTAAGTCAAGAAATTAACGAAGAAGAAGCTTATGAGAAAGTGACAGAAGGGATGGAAGAATATTTTTCATTTTTTAAGGATATCTATATAGAAAATGAAAATGGAATGAAATTTTATATGACGAAAGATATAAATGCAAAGGGTGAAATATTAATGAAAGGAGATAAAAATACAGTATTATATTTTAATACTTTGGATATGACTATTTATGATTGTACAAATAAAATAACATTGAATTTTATGTTTGAAAATAAAAAATATAGTATTTTATTAGAAAAATAGTTTAGAAAATTAGAAAAATAGGATTATTATTAGAGAATTTACAATAAAAAAGCGAGGGTGCATTTGGCACCCTCTTTTACAAGGTCAGAAATTATATATAGCGGTTATGACTGAATTTTATTGAATATTGTTAATTTGATGTATAAAAATTAGGTACTTAACAGGTAAGCAAGCTGTATGTATGCATTATTAGCAGGTTTGGTGACATATGCCATATATACCCTGATTTTTTGACCTTTAGTAACATTTAGTGAAACAGCATAGGCTTGCTTACTACTAGTACGAGGAGTAGAAGTACTTTGAGCAAGAACTTCTCCGGAAAAGGCATCTTTTAATTGAACTTTAATCCACCAAGGGTTGCCATTATTATTGGCCTCAGCTGTACCATATACTTGAAGTAATCCACTTGCTCCCATTGTCTTTACCGGGGTAAGATTGGAGGCAGCCATGGTAAAAGCACCAACGTAACCGCCACCAGCATTCCAGGTTTCAGTCCCAGACATGGGGGAAGCAGTGCCACCACCATTGTCGGGGCCGACCGCATAGCCAACACTGGTAAGGCTTACCACCATCATCAGTGCCAGCAGGATACTAAGGAATCTACGCTTGAGAGTTGTTTTCATAATGCTTTCCTCCTTAATTTTGCATCGGTTGGCTGATTGACTTACTACTTTTCTGACCTTGTAATATCGAAACCAAAGGTATTATACCTTTGATTAGGATACAATGAGAAAAACTCAACGTAATTATGTTAACACAAGGATACATAAAGTTGCAAAAAGTTACAAAAAGTTACAAATAAAAAAATTGTCATTTTTTGCAACTTTTTATGGGTATAAAGGTATCTTATAAATAGAGGTGAAAAAATTATGCTGAATATATTAATAGCAGATAGCGATTTTCACTATGCTAGAGAGTTAATGTCTTCTATCAATGAAACATCAAATGAGGCAAGAATATGTAATATTACAATGGATGGAAAAGAAACAATAGAAATTTTAGAAAAAGTCAGTAATATAGATATTGTCTTATTAAAATTAAAAATGCCAATTTATACAGCAAATCAAATTATAAATAAACTATCAAATAAACAGAAGTGCAAATATAAAAATTCTTTTATCATTATTTCAGAAAAATATTCCATAAAGTCAAAAAACTTATTAAAAAATGATATTGTATATAAAATACTACCAAAAACTTTAGGTGTTTGTGAAATAAGTTCTGAAGTGAATATGTTAGTTAAACAAAAAGACAAAAGCAAAGAAGTAAAAGATGTACAACAAAAAATTATAAATGAATTGTTATATTTAGGGTATGAAGTTTCTCATAAAGGAACAAGATATTTAATTGAGGTATTAAAAATAGTATATGTACATGGAGAAGGATTAACAGAAAATTTGAATAAATATGTATATCCTACAATAGCAAAAAGATATCATCAATCTATAAATAATATTAAATGTAATATAAGAAGAGCAACAGAATTTATGTATTATAATTGCGAAGAAGAAAAATTGAAATCGTATTTTTTATATAATGAATTATATAAACCAAATATAAAAACAATAATACATACTGTTTTAACTAAGATCACAAAATAAAGTTATATAACTAATGAAAAATAAAAAATGGAGGAATGTGAATGAATTTATTTGAAAAAACACTGTTAAAGAGGGATGAATATATTAGAAGAAGAGTGCTGATAGACGAAGAAATATATTTAAAATTAGAAGAACTTTCTGAAATATATGATGCATCTGTTAATAAGCTAATAAATATTGCAATTTTAGAATTTTTAAAAGATCCAAAAATTATTATATATAAAAGAAATAAAAAAGAGAGAACTAGATCTCACAATTTTGCAATAAGAGAATCAGCTTATAAACAACTTGAAGGGATAAAAACAGAATATGGATTATCTATTTTCAAATTAATAAATATTGCGATTTATAATGCAATATATGATGATGTTGGAAATAAAGAAGATAAAAAAATTTCGTAAAAATTAAGATTTAGGAGGAGAGCTACTTTATAAAAAATAACCTATAAAAAAAGTACAAAAAATGATGTATTTTAACTAATAAATGGGTTGATTTATTTCTCAATTCAAAATATAATATAAAATGTATTTGGAGAGAGGAGAATAATTTATGAAGAGCACAGGAATAGTAAGAAAAATGGATGAATTAGGAAGAATAGTTATACCAATGGAAATAAGAAATAAGTTTGGAATTTCGGAAAAAGATGAAATAGAAATATATGTAGATGGATCAAATATAGTTTTAAAGAAATGTGAGCATGGTTGTATTTTTTGTGGGAATAGAAAAAATTTAATAGAATATAGCGGTAAATTAATTTGTAATGAATGCTTAAAAAATATAGTACAACTTAAAAATAAAGAGTAATTATTTAGTAAAAGTTTAAAAATTGTAAAAAACACTATTATTTCGTCAAAAAAAGTAGTATAATTGATGCAAAATTAAAAAGGAGAAGAAAAAATGGGCAAAAAAGTAGATGTAAAAAAAGTCAACGAAAAGAAAGATGAAATAATGAAAAAGGGAGGTAAAACTTTTTCTGAATTTAAAAAGTTTATTGCTAAAGGAAATGTAATGGACCTAGCCGTTGGTGTAATTATAGGTTCTGCTTTTGGTAAAATTGTATCATCAATTGTTGATGATATATTAATGCCACTTATAGGTATAATAATTGGAGGAATAGATTTTACAAATTTAAGTGTAAAAATAGGGGAAGCAACAATAACATATGGAACATTCATTCAAAATGTGATTGACTTCTTAATTATATCTGTTTGCATTTTCTTTATTGTAAAAATAATGAAGAAATTAACTAGAAAAGTAGAAGAACAACAAGTAGAAGAACCAGCCAAAGATCCAAATACAGCATTGTTAGAAGAAATTAGAGATTTACTAAAAGAAAAACAAAAAGTATAATTTTACAAAAAATAACTAATTGAAAAAGTATTGATAAACAGGAATTTAATACTAAAAATAAAATTTTAGAAAGTATTGCAAAAATTATTACAATACTTTCTTTTATTTAGGCTCTAAGCAAAGAAAACCATTTAGTATATATATATTCAATCATTGAAAAAGCAGTAATTCTATCAATATTTTTTTCTGCAATAATATTAACTTTCCCAATTTCTTCACCATCTAATAAATACTTGATATTTCCTAGAATTTGTCCCTGCTTAACTGGACTAGAAATAATATCAGGCAATTCCAAGATTTGTTCTATATTTTTATCCTGCCCTTTTTGAATTAGAATTCCAGCATCATCTTCTAAAATTGCATTTATATTGGGCTCTATACCTTTATTAATAGGTAATTCTTTTAGTAAATCTCCTTTATTTGATAGTTTTTTATATTCATAATTATTAAAACCATAATCAAGCAATTTTTGAGCTTCTGAAAATCTGATTTTTGTAGAAGGAGCTTTCATAATTACTGCAATCAAAGATAGATTATCACGAGTAGCACTTGCTGATAAATTAAATAGAGCAGAAGATGTTGAACCTGTTTTTAAACCAGTTGCGCCTTTATAATTACGAATTAATTTATTAGTATTTACTAATTCAGATTTCCCATCTCTTAGACTATCCATCCAAATTGTAGTATATTTTGTAATATCGGGATGATTATTTAATAATTCTCTAGACATAAGTGCGATATCATAAGGAGAAGTTACATGCCCGTCTTCATCAATTCCATGGCAGTTTTTAAAACAGGTATCATTCATACCAAGTTCTTTAGCCTTTTCATTCATTTTTGCAACAAAAGCTTCTTCAGAACCACATAAATATTCTGACATGGCTACTGTACAATCATTTGCTGAAGCTACACAAATTGCTTTTAACATTTCATCAACAGTTAATTCTTCTCTAACATCTAACCAGATTTGAGATCCACCCATACTGGAAGCATTTTCAGAACATGGAATTTTATCTGTATAACTTAACCTTCCAGAATCAATTGCTTCCATAATAAGCAAAATAGTCATTACTTTAGTTACACTCGCAGGGCGCAATTGTTCATGCATATTATAATCATATAATACTTTACCGAGAATGTTGTTCAATTAAAATTGCTCCACCGCAATCTAAGTTTAAATCAGCATTAGAAGTAGATGTTTGTATAGTATTATTTGTAGAATTTAAGTTTTTAGATTCGTTGGACCATACTGTTATACTACTGCAATATGAAGGATTAATAAGTAATAATAATATAATCAATATATATAGTAAAATTAATTGTATTTTGTTTTTTAAAAACATAAATACCTCCCAAAATATAAGTTAATAAAATTATATTTTGAAAAGGCATTTTTATTCTTAAATTTGTTTATTTTATAAAAATTAGCATAAAATAAAACTAAATTCCAAAATATTTTAGTAAATAACAAAATTTAATATTTTACTGATCAGATAATTTCATAATTTTTACATTTACTTTTTCTTTTGTAACATCTGCATAAATCTTAATATCATATCCAGTTTCGTTTTTAAATTTTAAGTCAAGTTCATCGTAAACAACTGTAGCATCTTTTCCATCTTCAACATATCCAACATCTCTTTTATGTTCATGCCTTTCAGTAATCTTTAAACCATCTACTTTTAAAACGGCATCATATAAAGTTGTACTAATTTGGCAATTACCACCACCATAACCTTTAGATTTCTTTCCATTTACGAATATTCCAGCCTTTTCATAACCTCTTGATGGAGTGGGATTACCAGCAATATCATTAAAAGAAAAGCTATCATTGTTTTTTACAATTGTTCCGTTTATTTTAGAGGCAGTGAGTTCTAAATTATTATCACGGTTGTCATCGTCAACTATAATTTTCGTAGAAAAATGTGAAATTTCAGTTTCTTTTAATTTGGGGTTACTTTTTGAAATATTTGTGTTTTGAGAATTGAGTTGTATATTTTTTTCAGTAGAAATTCTTTGAGCTTCTGGAGTAGGAGTATTAGAAGAAATTGGTCTAAAGATAAAATATAAAATTACAGCTACAATAATAAGTCCTATAATAAGAAAAATCCATTTAGTACTATTTTTCATAGAATATTACTCCTTTCTTGTAAAAAAATATAGAAATACGCAAAATAAAAAACAATATAGTTCATTTGATAAATTATATTTTCAATGATTATTATTTTCAAAAAAGAACAAAATATAAATAATATTTTTTTCAAAAATGTCAAAAAAAGGCGAAATGAACACAAAAAAAGCCATTGACTTTTTTTGAAATTATAGTATAATAGAAATATAAGTGATTTTTTAAGGAGAAAATAAATGATAGCTAAAATATGGAAAAAAATATTATTGTTAATTTTAATAATAGCTTGCTTATTTAATGTTATCAATAAAATAGTACATAAAGCTTCTATGAAAGAAGAAGTAAGTGCATCTGCTGAATACGTTCAAAAAAAATTAGAGAGTGAAAATAATAATAATTAAAAATAAAATAAAAAATTAAATAAAAATAAAAACTAAAAAGTAAAATACTTGAAAATAAAATAAAACTATGTTAAAATAATTAACAGTGTTTATGAATAAAATTAAGGGAGAGGTGAACACAAAATGAAAGAAGGAATACATCCAAATTATGTAGAAGCAACAATTACATGTGCTTGTGGAAATGTTATAAAAACAAATTCAACAAAAGCAGATATGAAAGTTGATGTTTGCTCAAAATGTCATCCATATTGGACAGGAAACTTAAAAAGAGAAACAACAGGTGGTAGAGCAGATAAATTCAAGAAAAAATATGGAATTCAATAAAAAAAGAAATTGGTGTAAAAAATTTACACTAATTTTTTTTTGAATAAATTAAGTTATGATGTTGAAAAAAAGTTCCATTTTTCATAAAGAATAGTTATTATTCTAAGTAATATGATTTTATTATAAGTCAATAACTATTAAAAATGTTATAAAAAAATTCGCTATGATATTATTAAATATTAATTACAATATGATTTTTATTATATTGCAAAAAAGGATGAGATGGTATAAAATAGATGAGTAGAATTAACAATTTGGAGGAATAATTGTGTCAAATGTAGAAAGTAATTTAGAAGATATTCAAAAAGTTGCAAAAATAAATGCAGGTAAAAATTTAAAATATAGTATTTTAACAATGGGATGTCAGTTAAACGAAAATGATTCTGAAAAATTAAGTGGAATGATAGAAAAAATGCAATATACTAAAACTGAAGATTTATCGAAAGCTGATTTAATTGTTTTTAATACATGCTGTGTTAGAGAAAATGCTGAGGATAAATTGTTTGGCAAATTGGGAGAAGTAAAAAAGTATAAAGAAGAAAAAGGTACTATTATTGCAATTGGCGGATGTATGATGCAAGAAAAACACATTGTTGAAAAATTAAAAGAAAGTTATCCTTTTTTTGATATTGTATTTGGAACACATACCCTTCACCAATTTCCTAGCAATTTATATAGTATATTAACTAATAATAAAAGAATTGAAGATATATTAGATATAGATGGAGAGATTATCGAAGGGCTTCCTATAAAAAGAGATGATACAGTAAAAGCATCTGTTACTATTATGAATGGGTGCAACAATTTTTGTAGTTATTGTATTGTGCCATATGTTAGAGGAAGAGAAAGAAGTAGGTTACCAAAAGACATTTTATTGGAAGTAAACAAGCTTGCTGAGGAAGGATATAAAGAAATTACTTTGCTTGGTCAGAATGTAAATTCATATTTAAGAGTAGAAAAAGAAAATAATGTTTCATTTGAAGAATATGAAGGTGTAAATTCTTTTGCTACACTTCTTAGAGCAATTAACAAAATAGATGGAATAGAAAGAATTAGATTTGTTTCACCACATCCAAAAGATTTTACTCAAGATGTTATTGAAGCAATTCGTGATTGTGACAAAGTTTGTAAATTAATACACTTGCCACTTCAATCAGGAAGTACTAATATGTTGAAACTAATGAATAGAAAATATTCAAAAGAACAATATTTAGATTTAGTAAAAAAGATGAAAAATGAAATACCAAATGTTACATTTTCTACCGATATAATTGTTGGATTTGCAGGTGAAACACAAGAAGATTTTGAAGATACTTTAGAAGTCGTTAAAGAAGTAAAATTTGAACAAGTTTATATGTTTATTTATTCAAGAAGAGTTGGAACACCTGGAGATAGAATGGAAAATCAAGTACCAGATGAGGTAAAACATGAACGTTTTGAAAAATTAAAACAATTAGTTGAAAAGCAAATTGAGGAGAGAAATAAACAATATGTTGGAACAATACAAAAAGTATTGGTAGAGGGGAAAAGTAAGAATAATGATCAAATGCTTACAGGAAGAACAGATTCTAATAAAGTAGTGGTTTTGGAAGGTCCAGAAAATTTAATTGGAAAAATCGAAGATTTAAAAATAGTTTCAGAGCATATGTGGTATTTAAAAGGGCAATTAAAATAAGAATAAAAACTTAACAATTATATTTGACATAGAAAGATTTTATTATTTTTTCAATATAAAAAACTAATGGAGGTATTTATGAAAAATATTTCACAACAAGAGTTTGAACAATATATATGGGAAATGATTAGAGGAGAAAAAACACAAACAACAGTTGTAAAAGAATTAGAAACAGATCACAGAACTCTAAATAATAGAATACAAAAATTGAGTGTTACTAATCCTGAGTTACATAAAGCATATGTAGAAAGTCGTCCTTATAAACCAAAGGAAAGAAAAGATATAAATGCTGTGGAACTAGCTTTAGAAGTTTTAAGAGAGGAAAAAACATTGGAACAAATCGCTGAAAGTTATGGAGCAGGAATGAGAACAATTAGAAGGAAGATAGATTCATTAAAAAAATCTGAAGATGCTTTAGAAAGAGAATTATACACATTATGTAAAGCTGTTGCGTATAACCATAGCCATTCCATAAAAAATGATGTAATTCTTCAAAATAGAATTATGGAAGTAAGAGAAATTTTATCAAAAAAAGTTCAAGTTGAAAGAAGAAGTAATATTGAAATAAGAAGACAGGAACTATTGAAAATTGAAAAAGAATATCAAAATCTTAGACAAACAATGAGTGAAGGTCAGGCAGCAGCTCAAATGGGATATACAACTAATCGAATTTATAAATTATTAAATGAGTTATATCGTATAGAAATAGAATTACGAACAAGTAGTAAACAATCCACTGTTGCCAAAAAAGAAATATTTAGACAAAGTTTAAAAGCTCAAACGAATCCTGGTACTAATAGTATATCTTCAAATACAGTAGAAGATAAAAATACCAAGAAAAATACAGATAAAGAAAAAGGTAAACAATTATAAAATATCAAAAGAAGGAGTAAAAAATATGGCAGAATATTCACCTATGATGCAACATTATTTACAAACAAAAGAAGAATATAAAGATTGCATTTTGTTCTATCGTTTAGGAGATTTTTATGAAATGTTTTTTGATGATGCAATCACTACTTCAAGAGAACTTGAGTTAACCTTAACAGGAAAGGATTGCGGGCAAGAAGAAAGAGCTCCTATGTGTGGAATTCCATTTCATGCAGCAGAAACATATATTGCAAAATTAATTGAAAAAGGTTATAAAGTAGCGATTTGTGAGCAGTTAGAAGATCCAAAACAAGCAAAAGGAATTGTTAAAAGAGATGTCATTCGTGTAGTAACACCAGGAACAGTAATGGAATCTAACCTATTAGAAGAAAAGAAAAACAATTACATTATGTCGATTTACAAGAGTGGAATTTTTTATGGTTTAGCAGTTTGTGATTTGACAACAGGAGATTTTAAAACAACTCAGATAAAAGAGCAAAATAATTTTGTTGCATTATTAGATGAAATTTCAAGATATTCTCCTGCTGAAATTATAGTAAATCAAATGATGTATGATTCTATGCAAGAGATAAATAAAATAAGAGAAAGATTCTCTTCATATATATCTATGTTAACAGAGGAGCATTTTGAATCAGAATATAAACTTTTTGAAGAAAAATATGAAGTAGTTGATGAAAATGAGCAAAAAGTAAAAAGTTTAGAAGAGGAATTACTTTGTGTAGCAGCAAGTAATGGGTTGATGGATTATTTAAGAGGAACTCAAAAGAATGATTTAGATTATATACATAAAATTACTTTATATCATACAGCACATTATATGAATTTAGATATCAATGCTAGAAGAAACTTAGAGATAACTGAAAAATTGCGAGATAAAAGTAAAAAAGGTACTTTATTATGGGTTTTGGATAAGACTTCTACTTCTATGGGTGGAAGGTTACTAAGAAGATGGCTAAATGATCCTTTAGTAGATGTAAGTCGTATTAATGAAAGATTAAGTGCAGTAAAAGAATTAAAAGAAGATATTATTTTAAGAGGAGATATTACTGATAGCTTAAAAAAAGTATATGATATTGAAAGATTGGCAGGAAAAATTTCATATGGAAGTGCAAATGCTAGAGATTTAATTTCTATAAAAAATTCAGCCAAACAATTACCAGATATAAAGAAAACATTAGAAAAGGCAAATTCACCTTTATTAAAAAAATTATATAATGATTTAGACATATTAGAAGATATTTATCAAATTATAGAGAAAGCAATTGTAGAAGAACCACCAATCACAATAAAAGAAGGTGGAATAATAAAATTAGGATATAATGAAGAAATAGATCATTTGAAAAAGGCTACTACAGATGGCAAAACTTGGATACTAGAAATAGAATCAAAAGAAAGAGAAGCAACAGGAATAAAAGGCCTAAAGGTTGGATTTAATAAGGTATTTGGCTATTTTATTGAAGTAACAAAATCTAATTTAGGAATGGTTCCAGATAGGTATATTCGTAAGCAAACTCTTGCAAATTGTGAAAGATATGTTACAGAAGAATTGAAAAAAGTAGAAAATGAAATTTTAGGTGCAGAGGAAAAGGTAATTAACTTAGAATATAATACTTTCTGCGAGATAAGAGAAAAGATTGAACAGCAAATTACAAGACTGCAAAAAACAGCAGGAATTATTTCTTGTTTAGATGTATTAAATTCCTTAGCAACAGTAGCAGATGAAATGAATTATGTAATGCCAACTGTAGATAATAGTGGAAAATTAGAGATTAAAGATGGGCGACATCCTGTTATAGAGAAAATTTTACCAAGTGGAAGCTTTGTAGAAAATGATACCTACTTAGATAAAGATGAAAACCGTTTGGCAATTATTACAGGACCAAACATGGCAGGAAAATCTACTTATATGAGGCAGGTAGCTTTAATTGCTTTAATGGCTCAAGTTGGTAGTTTTGTTCCAGCTTCATATGCTAGAATTGGTGTGGTAGATAAAATTTTTACAAGAGTTGGTGCTTCAGACGATTTAAGTATGGGACAAAGTACATTTATGGTAGAAATGATGGAGGTAGCATCAATATTAAAAGAGGCAACTAGTAATAGTCTAGTAATATTAGATGAGATAGGAAGAGGAACCTCAACATATGATGGTTTATCAATTGCGTGGGCAGTTGCAGAATATATTTCAGATAGGGAAAAGTGTGGAGCCAAAACATTATTTGCAACTCATTATCATGAACTTATTTCTTTAGAAAATAAATTAGAAGGCGTAAAAAATTATTCAATTGCTGTAAAAGAAAAAGGAGAAGATATTATATTTTTAAGGAAAATAGTTGATGGAGGAACAGATGAAAGTTATGGTGTACATGTGGCAAAATTAGCAGGAGTTCCACAAATGGTTACTAAAAGGGCAAATGAAATTTTGAAATCTCTTGAAAGAAAAAGTATATTAGGAGATAAAGCTCAACGAAAAGAAAATCAAAAAGTTGCAGCAGGGCAATTAGACCTATATAATTATAAATTGGCAGAAATTGCACATGAATTAGATAAAGTAGACTTAAATGGAATAACACCAATTGAAGCTTTAAATACTTTAATGAAAATGAAAGAGAAAATGAGTTAGGCAATCATGTAAAAAGTATAAATAAACATACTTTACAAATTGACAAAAAAGTTGTAAAATAAAATATAAGATAGCAATGCTATCTAGATTAAAGTGAAGGAGTCTATATTATGGGTAATGTCGCATGTAACAAGGAACGCAAAGGGCTCGGAAAATGCACCTGTGCTCGGCTGAGCACGTGTAAACTCTCCCACCGTGGGACTGCGAGGTGTGGCACACCGAGGAAGTGTGCTTCATATAAGAAACCTAAGTAATATGGAAAGGCCGGCAAGGTAATAACTTGCCGGCTCTCCTTAATTATGATGTAAACAAATTAAAATTTTGTTTGATGCTTCTTATTTTCATATAAATCATCTTCATATAAATCCTCAATATAAACATCTTTTTCTTCGAAATTATCTATAAAGCCGATTTTTGCAATGTTATCATTTAATTCTTGTATCCAAACAGGACGTTCATCATAAAATACTTCTGCTTTTTCTTTGTTTTTTAAGATTTCGTAAACTCTACTATACTCCATAAAAAAACCTCCATTAAAAATATTAGTACAAGTATATACAAAATATATACTTTTATTCATACTATGGTTGACTAATCTGTGCATAAGATGATATAAAATAAGCATAAATATAAATAGAGCTAAATTACAAATGTGAAAGGATGAAATTTATATGAAAGTACTATTAAATGGTAAAGAAAGGCAAATAGAGGATAAATCAAAAACAGTTTTAGAATTATTTAAAAAAGAAATTGAAGAAAATAATAGAATTATAGCTTGTAATGTTAATAATGAGGTTAAAAGTTTAAATTATATACCAAAAGAAAATGACAAAATAACTTTTATGGATGTATTAACAAGAGATGGTAGAAGAATATACATAAGAGGGCTTTTATATATTATGAGCAAAGCTTTTCATGAATGTTTTCCTGAAGTTCAACTTTCTATTAATTATCAGTTAACTAATGCTATGTATTGTGAAACAGATAATATAAGAGTAACACAAGAAATGATAAATAGAGTAAATCAAAAAATGAAAGAGATTATTGAAAAAGATTTACCTATAACAAAAATAGAAATGACGAAAGAAGAGGGAAGAAAATTTTATGAAAAGGAAAATTCTTTAAGGGGAATTTTACAACTGGATAATAAGCAAAAAGAAGAAGTCTCTTTATATTTTTGCGAAGATTATTATAATTATTTTTATGGAGTTATGCCAATTAGTACTGGATATATAAAAATATATGAAATATTATTATATAGTGATGGCTTTTTAGTACGTTATCCAGGAAAACAAAAGCCTGATGTACTAGAAAATGCAACTGCAAGTAAAAAATTAATTTCTACATTGGATGAATATAAGGATATTCACAAAGTGTTGGATGTAAATACATTGTACAAACTAAATAAGCAAGTAAGAAATGGAAATTCAGCAGAATTAGTAATGCTTGCTGAGGCTCTACATGAAAAGAAAATTTCAGATATTGCTGATAGTATTATTAAAAGAAAAAATGTAAAAGTAATACTAATTGCGGGCCCATCCTCTTCAGGCAAAACTACTTTTGCTAAAAGGTTAGGAATTCAACTACGTTTAAATGGATTAAAACCAGTGACGATTTCAGTAGATAACTATTTTGTTGAAAGAAAAGAAACTCCTTTAGATGAAAACGGTAAATATGATTTTGAATGTTTAGAAGCAATAGATCTTAAACTATTCAATGAGCATTTAACGACCTTACTAAATGGAGGAGAAATACTTTGCCCAACATTTGATTTCAAAGAGGGAACAAAAAAATATAATGGTAATACAATGAGATTAAATGATGATGAGATTCTTGTAATTGAAGGAATACATTGTTTAAATGACAAATTAACCTCATCAATTTCAAAAGATAAAAAATATAAGATATATATTAGTGCATTAACTGTTCTAAATATAGATTATTATAATCGCATTTCTACTACAGATAGTAGATTAATTAGAAGAATGGTAAGAGATAACAATTTTAGGGGATATTCTGCAATTCATACTTTACAAATATGGAATTCTGTAAATAGAGGAGAAACAAGTCATATTTTTCCTTTTCAAGACGATGCAGATAGTATGTTTAATACATCTTTGATTTATGAATTATGTGTTCTAAAAAAATATGCATTACCATTATTAGAAAAAATAGATAATTCATATGTAGAATATTCTGAAGCTAAAAGATTAAAGGAGTTTTTAAAATATTTTGAGGACATAGATGACAAATATGTACCAGAAAATTCATTATTAAGAGAATTTATTGGTGGAAGCATTTTTGAATATTAAAAGTAAAATAAAAAGGAAAAGAAAAAATGAAAAGAAAATTTACAGAAATAGATGAAGAATTTACTTGTGAAAATTGTGGGAAATATGTACCTGTACTTGGGTATTCTTGCAGAAATCATTGTCCATATTGTTTACATTCAAAACATGTGGACATAAATCCAGGAGATAGGTTAGAAACTTGTAATGGAGATTTAGAGCCAATTAAGGTAGAATTAGACAGCAAAAAGGGTTATATTATAATATTTAGATGTAAAAAATGCGGGGCAATTAGAAGAAATAAAAGTGCGGATGATGACAATATGGATCTGATTATAAAACTTACTGCTAATGAAATTTAATAAAAATAGTATAAAATAATGAAAAAAATTAAAAAAAGAATAAATAAAATACATTTATTCTTTTTTTGTGGAATTAAATTTATTAAACTTCTCTATATAAATTTCCATTTGTATATTGTTTTCCTTCTAACTTTTCTCTATTATAAGCACAGTCAACAATATTATTTATTTCCTCAATTGTTTCATCAATAATATCAATTCTAACCCTAGGAATAGGTAATAAATTTGTTGCAATAGAAAGAATTTTGCTGTTAAAAATTAGAGAAACTGTTTGAATATTATCAGGTATTATTCTAAATTCAAAACCAAATCTATCTTTTAAATAATAGTTGTTTTCTTTTTTACAATTAGTACCACAGTCAGGGTAACATTGATTAGTTTTTCCTAGAAAACAATAGTTAGTAGCCATAATAGGAAGAAAGCCATATACAATAAGCTCAATATCCATATTAGAAGTGTTCAATATTTGTTTTAAATCATCAAAACTTAATTCTCTAGATAAAGTGGTACAATTTAGACCTAATTTTTTGTATTCTTCTAAAGTGTATGTATTAAATACATTTAAAGAATAATTACCTACAAAATCATAATCATTTTTATACTTTTCCAAAAACTTAAAATCACATAAGTTGGAAATTACAAAACCTTTAATATTGAACCTAGAAGTAATTGCATCAAGTGAGTTTAAAATAATATTCTTGTAATTAGCTTTTATGATAGAAGGCATGTAAATATATACAGTATAGTTTTCAGAAAGATAATCAATAATTTCTTGATACTCTTTATTAACAAGTAATTTTAAAGCAAGATATATTCTATCAATTTTGTCTTTAGGCAATTTAGTATAATCATAATTAGTATGTAAATTTCTTAAAGATAATGAAATTTTTGGATTTTTTAAAGTAGGAGTGTATGTTACAGTTTCATCTCTTTTACAAGAAATTTCAATAGGTTTTCTAGTAACCTTTTTTAAAACTTCATTTTCAAAGGCTTCTAGAGCTTTTCTACGCAAATCATTTAAAGTACTAATACTAGGAACATAAAGTCCATCATCTAGAAGAACTGTGATGTTTTTAAAATAATATGGAGTGTTATTGGTTTTGGAAATTTGTTTTACTACTCTTTCAACACTAATAGGTGTTTTTAAAGCCCCTATAGGAATTGTATTAGAAACAACCTCTAAACGAATATTATGATATATTGTATTATTACTTATCTCGTTTGTTGTAAAAAGTTCCATTTTTATAGGAGTATCTTTTTTTATAGTAACTGTACAGTTTAATGGTATTTTTATGTTTTCACAATTTTTATATGAATTTTCAGCAATATCTGACAATTTTTTGCTAGAAATGCGATATACTTTATCACCAACAGATATATTTCCTTTCATACGACCTATTGTAACTGATGTACCAGGAGATGCTGATTTTATATTTTCATTTTTAAGCATTAATTCTGAAACAAGATATTTAGAGTTTTCTTTATATACTGAAATAGAATCACCTATTTCTAAAGGTTCTTCTAAAGTTAAGGTGATATGACCTTTTTGTGGTTGATATTTTTCTATTTTTCCCAAGTAAATGCCTATATTATTAGGCTTTTCAGGGAAAATAAGTTCTTTATTAGGTTTTGCACTTAAATGCCCATTAGAAAAGCCACCACGATTGTATACCTGCATTAAATCTTTAACATCATTTTCATCAATAATAAATTTTTCTTCATTTAGAATCATATCAATATATTTTCGATAAATTCTAGTAACAGTAGCAACATATTCTGGGCTTTTCATTCTTCCTTCAATTTTAAAGCATTTTACACCAGCTTGAATAAGCCTAGGAAGAAAGGCAAGACCACATAAATCTTTTGGACTTAATAAATAACCTTTATCAATAGTTTTTTTAATTTTATTCTTAGAACTTTCTGCTATAAGTTCATATGGTAATCTACAAGGACCAGCACATTTGCCACGATTAGCAGAACGTCCTCCAGCCATACTAGAGAATAAACATTGGCCTGAATAAGAAATACATAAAGCTCCATGTATAAATGTTTCTACCTCTATGTTTGTATGGCTACAGATATATTCAATTTCTTCAATGGACAATTCTCTAGCAAGAACAACTCTTTTAAAGCCAAGATTCTCTAATTCTAGTGCACCTTGTAAATTATGTACACTCATTTGTGTACTAGCATGTATGGGTAAATCTGGTAAATGTTTAATTAAAAATTTAGCTAAACCCAGGTCTTGAATAATAATTGCATCAATTCCTGCTTCATATGCTTCTTTTGCAATTAGAACAGCATTTTCAAATTCTGAATTTTTTATTAAAGTGTTTAATGTTAAATGCGTTTTTACGTTTCTGATTTTACAGTAGTGGATTGCTTGTTTTATATCATTTATTTGAAAATTGTCGGCAAAAATTCTAGCATTAAATTGTTCAGCGCCAAAATACACGCTATTAGCGCCGTTCTGAACAGCAGCCTTCAAGCAATTCCAATCTCCTACAGGGGACAATAGTTCTACCTCTGGCATATAAAATACATTCCTTTCTTTATTATAAGAAATTTTTTTTATAAAAAATACATTTAGAATATACGACAAAGCATTTTTTTAGTAAATAAAAGCTAAATGCTTTTATTCAATAATAAGATTGTAACATATTTTTTTGTTTTTGCATACTAATATTATATAATGAAAAAAGGAGGAGAGAATATGCCAGAGGAAAATAGAGATTGTGGATGTAACAATAATTGTGGCAACAATGGTGGATTTTTAAGTAATATATTTGGCGGAAATGGTTGTGGATGTGGTGATAATAATATTTTATTCTTTATCATAGTATTTTTATTACTATTTACTAACTGTGGATGTAATAGATAAATACTTAAATTTTTAAATTATAATTCTTAGAATAGCTTATGTGAATTTTGTGTGAATTAAAATACAAAATTCACATTTTTTTAGATTTTAATTGACGTGAAAATGCAAGAATGTTATACTTACTTTGTGAAAAAATATTCCACTTTTAAGAGTAAAAAATGTATAACTTAAATGTTACAAACGAGGAGGAAAAAAATGTTATCTAAAAACATTTTGAAAATAAACAAAATTGTTAGTCTATTATGTATTATATTCTTATTATCTAGCCTTATTGTCATATCTTCACCGGTAGAAACAAAGGCTACTTATGATTCTAAATTCAAAAATTACCCTGGATATGAAGAATTATTGAAAAAATTACAAACTGCACATCCAAAATGGAAGTTTGAACTTTTGGATACAGGTTTAAATTGGTATGATGCAATTATTGCAGAATCTACTGGTAGACATGGACTAAATGTAGTTCCAAAAGAGGATGGAAGTGCATGGAAATGTAGTTGTGGAAAAGTAGTTGATGCAAAGTGGGTTTGTGCTTCTACAGCAGCAGTAGCATTTTATATGGATCCTAGAAATTCTCTAAATGAAGATTATATCTTTCAATTTGAAAAATTAACATTTGACAATCAAACAGAAGAAGGCGTAAAAACTATAATTGGAGATTGCGATTATTTACAGGGAAAAATAAAATATTTAGATTCAAAAGGTGAAGAAAAAACAATTAATAAAACTTATTCACAAGTTATAATGGAAGCTGCTAAAAAATATAAAGTAAGTCCATACCACTTGGCATCTAGAATACGTCAAGAGCAAGGTACAGGCAGTGGTAGTATAATGATAAAAGGTACTTATAAAGGATATGAAGGTCTATACAATTATTTTAATATAGGAGCCTTTGGAAAGACAAACGATGATATTATAACTAAAGGCTTAAAAAAAGCTAAAAATAATGGTTGGACAGATCCAGAAAAAGCGATAATGGGAGGAACATCAATTTTAGTAAGCAGTTATATTGCCCGTGGTCAAGATACTTTGTACTTAGAAAAATTTGATGTTATAGAAGATGATGGCTATTATTCTTGGCAATATATGACAAATGTATCTGCTTCAAAAACAGAAGGAGAGAAAATACGTCAAGCTTATAGAAATATGGGAATGATTACTAAAGATTCAGAAATGACCTTTAAAATTCCAGTATATAAAAATATGCCAGAAATGCAAGCTCCTAGACCTGGTTCTGAACAAATTGTAACACAGGATGTACAAATAACAGCAGACAAAGTAGATGTGAAAGAAGGAAAAGGAACATCTTATAAAACAATAACAACATTGAAAAAAAATGAAAAACTTCTAAGAATTGAGTTAGACAATGTAAAAGATTCAAATGGAAAGTATTGGGACAAAGTTGTTTTAAAAGATGGAAAAAAAGGTTACATAATGAGAGATTACTTAAAACAACTTTCACTTCAAACTAATTCTGATGATAAATATGTAGTTATTGCATATACTAATTTTAGAAATGGGCCAGGAGTAACTGGAACTAATATTATAAAATTACTATCACCTGGACAAATGCTAACCGTAGTAGAAAAAGATGTATATAAAAGTGTAGATAAAGAAGACTGGTATCGTGTAAAATTAGCAGATGGAACTTATGGATATGTTGGTACAGGTTATATAGAACCATATAATGCAAATAATGGTACAATTGACAGAGTAGAGGTAGTATGTACAGATGGGTTAAATGTTCGTAAGGAACCAAGCACAAATTCTACAGTTTTAAAATCATTGAATGAAGGAACTATACTTACTAGAACAGAAAAAAATGTAAAAAGTGCACAAACAGAATATATTTGGGATAAAATAACAACTTCTAGTGGAATTGTTGGCTATGTTGTAAGGCAGGATCCAAAAACAAAAAAAGAATGGATAAAACCGATAGCAGAACCTAATACTGAAGAACCAAAAGAAGAGCCAAAAGAGGATCAAAAAGAAGAACCAAAAGAAGATAACAATGAAACCGATAAAACAATAAAAGACACTAAAGATTTAAAAGTAGATAAAAATAATTTAATTTCTAAACCAGATATGACAATAGAAAACATAAAGAAACAATATAAAGATGCTGTGATAAAAGATGGAAATGAAGTAAAAACAAAAGGAAATATTGCAACAGGCTGGACAATTACAGTAAACAATAAAACATATACAATAGTTGTAAAAGGAGATACTAATGGTGATGGACAAATAAAAGCAACAGATTATATGAGAATAAAAAATTATATAATGGATTCATCAAAATTAACAGATGCGCAAAAAAGTGCAGCAGACGTTAATAAAGATGGGCAAATAAAAGCAACAGATTATATGAAAATAAAAAATTATATAATGGGAACATCAAATATAGAAATATAAGAGAAAGGAACTTAACCCTGTTGCATAGAAAATTATGCAATAGAAACAGAGGAGGAAAATTATGAAAATCAATAAAAAATTATTAACTGGAGTATTAATTATTGCTTTCATGCTATTATTCTCAAATATGTGCTTGGCTGCAAAAGGAACCTTTAGTCTTTCAAAATCATCAGTTAAATTAAAAGAAGGAAAAACAACAACATTTAACATTAAAGTGTCAAATTGTGAAGGAAAGTTTACAATTTCTTCTTCAAATACAAGTGTTGCAAAAGTAAGTACTTCATCTGAATGGGTAAGTGGAAGTACAACTGTAACTATAACAGCAGTAAAAGCAGGAAAAGCTAATATAACTGTTACAGCAAGTAATGTTGGTGATACTGATGAAAATGATGTTACAGGAAGTAAAACAATAAGTGTTACTGTAGAGGGTGAGAAGAAAACTACAACTACAAATACTACTACTGATAATAACAAAACTACGGATACAAAAAAAGATAATGATAATACATCAACTAAAACAACTACAAAAACACCAAATTTCAAAAGTACTAATAAAAAAGTTTACACAAAAAGTAGTGTTAATTTACGTTCTAGTTGTTCTACATCCAGTGATTCAGTTGGTGTGCCAATAAACACTGAATTAACTTTAACAGGAACATCAACTGAAAAAGTTAATGGATATGTTTGGAGCAGAGTAAAATATAATGGAGCTACTAAATATGTTGTAAGTAGTTTTTTAACAACTAAAAAACCAGAAGTAGAGGAAGAAGACGATTCTAAAAAGAAACCAACTGCACGTAATAATGCAAATTTATCATCATTAACTATTGATGGTGTTGAGTTAGAGCCAGCTTTTGATAAAATTATTACAGAATATACAGCTACAGTAGGTTCAGAAGTTGATGATTTGGAAGTAAAGACAAAAACAGAAAATAGTAAAGCTAAAGTTTCAGTAGTGGGAAATAAAGATTTAAAAGCCGGAGAAAACGAAATCACTATTAGAGTTACAGCGCAAGATGCAACAATAAAAAATTATATAGTAAAAGTTACAAAAGATGCAGTTGAAGGACAAAATGAAGATACAGCATCAGAAAATGAAATAGTAGATGATGGTTCTTTAAAATTGTCATCTTTAGATATTAAAGGTGTAGATTTTCAAGATGGTTTTAACCCAAATCAATATTCTTACGAATTAGACTTAAATGTTGCAGTTCATAATTTAGAAATTACAGCAACTCCAAACAAAGAAGATGCACAAGTTGAGATAACTGGAAATGAGAATTTTGTCGAAGGAGAAAATTTAGTTACGATACTTTTAACTTCAGCAGATGGAGAAGAGACAGCTACTTATCAAATTAAAGTGAATATGACTGGAGAAGTAGTTGAAACTAATAATGACTTACAAAACTATATTATGATAGGTTCAATTGCTTTAGCTGTTGTGGCAATAATTATTATTGTTGTTATAGTTATTAAAAGAAGAAGAGAAGACGATGGTTATGAAGAAGAGGATGAGGATAGCGATATAGAAAATAGTAAGTTAAGTGATGATACAAATTTGGAAGAAAAATCAAAACGTCCAAGGGGAAAACATTCAGTTTAGAAAAAAAGTTTACATAATTCTTATTAAATTTGAGTGAATTGCTTGCAATTCACTCAAATTTAATATATAATATTGTTGTTAAAAATTTTGCTACTGTAGCTCAGTTGGTAGAGCAACAGATTCGTAACCTGTAGGTCGGCAGTTCGATTCTGCCCAGTAGCTCCATATATAATTTTAAAGGAGTGAAAAAATGCTATGTCTAAACAAGACAAGGTAGCAATAATTACACTTTGCATAGTGATAATGGTATTACTTGCAGTATACATAATTATTGCTTTCGATTTTTTCACAAAGGATAATATAATGAAAAGTACAACAGAAAATGAAACAATAGCATGTATGCAGGAAAAACAAAAAAAAGTATCAAACATAAATGAAGTTAAACAAAAACTAATAACATCAAGTAACATCGGAAATATTCTAGAAGAAATGACTAGTAAAATTCTAAAAGAAAGTGAAGAAAGTGAAGAAACTCAAAAAAACACAAATAACAGTAAAGAAGAAAAACAAAATCAGAATCAAAATCAAAACCAGAGTCAAAGCCAAAAACAAAATCAAAATCAAAATCAAAATCAAAACGAAACTAAACCAAAGACAACCGCTACTACAAAGCCAGCTGTAACAAAAGCAATATTAAAAACAAACTCAAATACAGAAGAACCAATTAAGGCAAAAAAATTAACTAATACAAATAGCGAACAAAAACAACAAGAAACAAAACAACAAGAGCAAACAGAAAACAAGAAAGAAAACACAAATTCAAACATATCTACAAAACAACAAAATACCCAAATCAAAACTAAAACTACAACAGAAACAAAAAAACAAACTGAAATTAAATCACAACCACAATCTCAATCTCAAACACAAACACAAACAAAAAAAGATACAACTACATTTGTACCATCATCATATCAAGGATTACCAGCAGTAGGAAGAATAGAGATACCAAAAAATGGCATTAATATTCCTATATTAAGTAATGTATCTGTAAAAGGGATGGAAATAGCATCATGCTTATTATATTCAACAGGAAACTTAAATCAAAAGGGCAACAACTTAATTGTAGCACATAATTATAAAAATTTATTTCGTGATAATAAGAAATTAAATGTGGGTGACAAAATATATGTAACATCCTTAGATGGAAAAAGAGTAGAATATACTGTTTATGATAAATTTACAACAACACCAGAAAGATTTGACTATGTTGCTAGAAAAACGAGTAGCCCAGAAATAACTTTATCAACATGTACAAATAATGATGATTATAGACTTGTTATTTTAGCAAAGGCTAATAATTAGTGAATATAGAAACTGTAATTCCAATAAAATATTGAGTTACAGTTTTATTTTTTTGAATTGACATAATTCGTATTAATTAATTGTTAAAAGATAACTTGGAATTTTTATAATAGTACTTTTTAGAGTGAATCTTAAAAACGAAAGAATGCATATAATTGTTGATATATTCGGCATATTATGGTAAAATACAAAATGAAAATAAAGTCATAAGAAAAAATAAATTAAGAAAGGAGAGTATGGTAATAAACCATACAATAAAATAATGGGCTTTTTTGATAAATTAAAACAAGGTTTAAGTAAAACAAAAGAATCTTTTAATGAAAAAATAAATAATGTATTTAGTAATTTTAGAAAGGTAGACGAAGAACTATTAGAAGAATTAGAAGAAGCACTTATAATGTCAGATGTTGGAGTAGAAACTTCTACTAAAATTATTGCAAATTTAAGGGATAGAGTAAAAAAAGAAAGGATAGAAGATGAAGAAGGGGTAAGAAATGCATTAAGACTTGAAATTCAGCAGATATTGGATGAAGTAGATAATTCCTTAAAGTTAGAAACAAAACCTTCCGTTATTTTAGTAGTTGGAGTTAATGGAGTTGGAAAAACTACTTCTATTGGAAAAATTGCAAACCGTTTAAAGAAAGATGGGAAGAAGGTAGTAATAGCAGCTGCTGATACTTTTAGAGCGGCAGCAGTAGAGCAATTAGAAATATGGGCTAATAGAGCAGGTTGTGAAATGGTAAAGAGAGATGAAGGTTCAGATCCAGCTTCAGTTGTATTTGATGCTATTCAAATAACCAAACAACAAAATGCTGATGTGCTAATTTGTGATACTGCAGGTAGGTTACATAATAAAAAATATTTAATGGATGAATTGATAAAAATAAAAAAAGTAATTGATAAAGAATTACCAGAAGCTTCAAAAGAAGTATTGATGGTATTAGATGCTACAACTGGGCAAAATGCAATTTTACAGGTAAAAGCTTTTAAAGATACTGTAGACATAAATGGATTGATTTTGACTAAATTAGACGGCACAGCAAAAGGAGGAGTAGTAGTAGGAATCGTTTCTGAAAATCAAATGCCAGTCAAATTTGTTGGTGTTGGAGAGCAAATTGATGATATGGAAATTTTTAATAGTAACGATTTTGTAAAAGCTTTGATATAAGTCTAAGATTATGTATACTGCGAATAAAAATATTGCAAGACATCAAGTATACATAAATAAGAAAGGAGGATATGTTAGAATTAAAAAGCTAACGTAAAATACTAATAATGGAAAAAGAAAAAGAATCTAAAACTAAAGAAGAAAATAAAAGTCTATTTAAAAAATTATGTAAATCTAGAAAATGGATTGTATTGGCCTTTTTATTAATAGCTATTCTAGTTTCATATATTATTTATAGAGGTAATTATCTTGAGACATTAGAACTAGGAGAACAATATCTAAATATATTTTGGCAAGATCTAGTTTTTCAATTAGTTACTTTTACAACTAATTTTATTTTCCTATTTTTACTTATTTATATAACGAATATGAGAATAAAAAAGGGATTATTGATTTTTTTTGAAGAAGAAAAAAAATCAGTTCCTAAACTTGTAAATAAGTCAATTGCTTTTATTGTTTCTATTATAGTAAGTTTTTTTATTACAAATGTGATTATAAAAAAATTAATGTTAAGTATGAATGCTACAGCCTTTGAAATGACAGATCCTATATTAGGTTATGATATTGGATATTTTATTTTTGTTCAGCCATTTGTACAATTTATACTAAAATATTTATTATATATTTTTGTAGGTATAACTGCTTATGCTGCTATATATTATATTATCGCATTTAATATTTATTTTGATGGAATTAGCAGAGAAACGTTAAAAAGAAGTATTTTAATGAAACAATTGAGTACTAATATTATTATAATAGCAATTATAGTTGCAGGAATTATTTTTACCGAAACATTTAATGTAGGACTTCAAAGATTTATAGAATTGCAAGATAATACTTCTTATTCTATATGGGGAGCAGGTATATCAGAAGTAACTATTAAATTATGGGGATATAGAATTTTAGCTGTTGTAATTTTAGTATCTATTAGTGTAGCTGTTCATTACTTTAATAAAGGAGATACTAAAAAGCTTCTTATTTCTTTATCTGCAGTCCCTATATATTTAGTATCAATGCTAATTATTTTAATGGGATTTGAACTTATTTTTGTTAACACTAATGAATTAGAAAAACAACAAAAATATATAAAAGCTAATATTGAAGCTACCAGGCAAGCATATGGAATTAACATAGAAGAAATTAATTTAGGAGAAAATGAAACTATTACTAAAGAAAATATAAGGCAAAACTCAGACTTAGTTAATAATATTGTAATTGCTAGTAAAGATATTGTTTTAAAAAATCTAAATACATTACAAACTAATAAAGGATATTATGCATATCGTACTACAAAGATTGCAAAATATAATATAAATGGACAACCTAGTTTAGTATATATTTCTCCAAGGGAAATAACTAATACTACTAATACATATGATAACACCACATATCAATATACACATGGAAATGGTGTTATAATAACATCTGCTACTTCAGTAGATAATAATGGAGATTTGAATCACTTACAAAAAAGTTTTACCGCAAATAATAATGATATTGTTTCTATTACTGAGCCAAGAATTTATTTTGGATTGGAAACAAATGATATAGTTGTAACTAACAGCAATGGAAAAAAAGAGTTTGATTATCCAATTGAAAAATCGACTAAAGCTGAAAATGCAGAAAATGTATATGAAGGAAATGCAGGACTAAAACTAAATTTCTTAGATAGATTAATACTTTCAATAAAAGAAGGGGACTTTAAATTAGCTTTTTCAGGAAAGGTAAATTCAGAAAGCAAAATATTAATTAATCGAAATATTATTGAGAGAGCTAAAACTTTAATGCCATATATATTATATGATGAAAATCCATATATGGTTGTAACAGACGAAGGTAGATTAGTGTGGGTTCTAGATGGTTATACTACAGCAGATTCATATCCATACTCGCAAAGAACAACAATTCAAAAGGATAATATCTTGCAAAAAAAGGATATAAATTATATTAGAAACTCTGTAAAAGTCTTAATAGATGCTTATGATGGAAAAATTGAATATTATATTACTGACAGAAGTGATCCTATCATTATGGCTTATCAGAAAATTTTTAAGGACTTATTTGTAGACAAAGATACTCCTATTCCAGAAGATATAAGTAACCAATTTATATATCCAGAATTCTTATATTCTATACAATCAGCAGTTATGGAAAGATATCACTATGTTCAAACTGATGTATTATATAGAGGTGACGATATTTGGGATGTTCCAACACACAACACAACAAGAGTTTCTACAAAAGTCGGAACAGAGATAAATCCATATTATATTATGCTAAAAACAGTTGATGAAGATGAAGCTAATTTAGGTTTAGTATTGCCATATACACCATATCAAAAACAAAATATAATAGCTTATTTGGTTGGAACATATAAAAATGGAGAACTAAGCTTAAAATTATATAAATATCCATCAGATAGTAATATACTTGGTCCAATGCAAATTGATACTCAATTAGAACAAGATGAAAGAATTTCATCAGAAATATCAAGCTTAAATGTAACAGGTACAAAATTATTAAAAAATATGATAGTAATTCCAATAAACAATTCTCTTCTTTACGTAGAAACAATCTATCAACAATACATAAATGAAGAAGATTCAACACCAATTCTAAAAAAGGTAGTTGTTGCATCTGGAAACAAAGTGGCAATTGGAAATAATTTGAGTCAAGCATTAAATAATTTGGTATCACAATATGCAGTAGATATTGAAATAGATAATACTGATAATGTGGATGATTTAATGAATGCAATTATTAGGGCAAATAATAATTTGAAACAATCTAGCACAAATGGTAACTGGGAAATGGCAGGAAGGGATATGGCAAGACTACAGGAATTAATTACAGAATTAGAAAAATTAATTGAAAAAGAAGATGATGAAGACAAAAACAATGAGCAAAATGAAACAGTAAATAATTCAGTAGTAAACAATATCATAAATAATGTAACACAATAAAAAAATATAAGTAAAACATTTACAATACTTTTTGAATAAAAGAATGAAAATCCTGCATCTTAATAATAGATGGAGGATTTTTCATGTTCAAGAAAAATAAACTAGAAAAATTGCTAATTAGAAAGTTAGAAAATATAAATTTCATATTGTCTAAAAATAATGTTTTAGAGTTAGTCGAATTGTTGGGAAATAAAAAACAACTTTTTATAAGAAATTTTATGACAGGTATTGCAAAAGGAATTGGAATCGGGATAGGAGTTACAATTTTGACAGCAATATTACTAATAATACTTCAAAAAATTGTAACTTTAAATATTCCTTTAATAGGAGATTATATTGCAGATATTGTTGAAATTGTAGAAAATAGTAGATAAAATTTGTTTTTCCTATTTATTTTTTTTAGGGTTTTATATATAATGTAATTAAATATAAACTATTGAATAAAAATACAATAGTTTTTCAATTATATGTAGTACTTAAAATTAAAAAATAAAGGTGGAAAAAGAATGAATTTAGCTAACAAATTAACAATTTTAAGGATTATTTTAGTACCAATAATGGTAATTATTCCTTTTTTTCAAATTCAAGGTGATGTTTGGGGAATTCCAATAACTTATATAATAATAGATATTATTTTTATTATTGCTGCTTTAACAGATAAATTAGATGGTTATATTGCTAGATCTAGAAATCAAATTACAGCTTTTGGTAAGTTTTTAGATCCAATTGCAGATAAGATTGTAGTAGTTTCAGCAATGATAATGTTGGTAGAATTTGGACATTTACCTGGTTGGATACCAATAATTATTGTATTTAGAGAGTTTGTAGTTTCAGGGTATCGTTTAATTGCAGTAGAAAAAAGTGGAAATGTAATAGCAGCTAATTTTTGGGGAAAACTAAAAACAGTAACCCAGATGATAGCAATTATACTTGCATTTGTTGATCCAAATCCTTATGGAACTATTTTTAATGGCGAATTATCAGGATATAATTTTGTTATTAATTTATTAGTAACCTTATCAATGAGTGTTTGTGTTATTGCAACAATTTTTTCTGGTTGGGAATACATAAAAGGCGGAAAAGATTTATTTAAAGAATCTAAATAAAACTATAAAAATTAATATAACATTATGAAAGGATAAAATATGGATATAGAACAAGCGAAAAAAAGAGCAGAAGAATTAAGACCATTATTACAATATTATACTCAAAAATATTTTGACGATGAGCAAGTTATTAGCGATTATGAATATGATATGCTTATGCGAGAATTAAAACAAATAGAGAAAGAGTATCCAGAGTTAATTACTGAAGATTCTCCTACACAAAAAGTAGGTGCAAGTATAAAGAAAGGCTTTGAAAAGGTAACTCATGAAGTGCCTTTGCAAAGCCTTCAAGACGTATTTACAATAGAAGAAGTCGAAGAATTTGACGAAAAAATGCAAAAGATAGCACAAGAATCTAATCTTCCATTAGATTATGTTGTTGAGACTAAAATAGATGGTTTATCATCAGCAATTGAATATAGAAATGGTAAATTGTTTAGAGGTGCTACACGTGGTAATGGAACTGTAGGTGAAGATGTAACTCAAAATATAAGTACTATAAAAACTGTTCCTAAGAATTTAAAAGAAGCAGTTTCTATTACTGTACGTGGCGAAGTATTTATTGGAAAAGAAGATTTTGAAAAATTGAATGAAAATAGATTATTAGAAGAGGAAGAACAATTTGCTAATGCTAGAAATGCAGCAGCTGGTTCTTTAAGACAGTTAGATAGTAAAATTACAGCATCAAGACCTTTGAATATTTTTATATTCAATGTTCAAAAAAGTGAAGATATTAATTTTGAAACTCATTACGAAAGTCTTCTATACTTAGAAAAATTGGGGTTTAACGTAAACCCAGTTAAAATTTTATGTAAAAATATGGATGAAGTAAAAAGTGCTATAAAGAAAATAGGGGAAATGCGTGATGAGTTAGACTTTGGTATAGATGGAGCAGTAGTAAAAGTAAACAATTTAGAATTAAGAGAAAAAATAGGAACTACTTTTAAAACACCTAAATGGGCAGTTGCTTATAAATATCCACCAGAAAAGAAGGAAACATTACTAAAAGATATAGTATGCCAAGTAGGAAGAACAGGAGCTATTACACCAATGGCAATTTTAGAGCCAGTTCATGTTGCAGGTTCTAAAATTTCAAAAACTACTCTTCACAATGAAGATTATATCAAAGATAATGATATTCGTATTGGAGATAGGGTAATAATTCAAAAAGCAGGAGATGTTATTCCAGAAGTAGTAGGTGTAGTAAAAGATAAAAGAGACGGAACTGAAAAAATTTTTGAAATGCCAAAAGTATGCCCTGTATGTGGTGCTATGGCTGTTCGCGAAGAGGGAGAAGCAGTTGTTCGTTGCATTGGAATAGAGTGCCCGGCAAAACAATATAGAAGTATAATACATTTTGCTTCAAAAGAAGCAATGAATATTGATGGATTAGGAGAAGCAATAATTGGTGAATTAATAGAGCGAAAGCTAATTTCAAATATTGCTGATATTTATAATTTAACTTTTGATGATATAGCATCTTTAAAGAAAAATGGAAAAAAATTTGCTCAAAATATGATGGATGCTATTGAAGAAAGCAAACATAGAGACTTATATTGCCTTATTAATTCATTAGGAATAAGGCACGTTGGAGTAAAACTGGCTAAAACTTTAACTAAATATTTTGACACTATGGATAAATTAATTTCTGCTACTTATGAAGAATTAAAAATGATTGATGATGTAGGAGAAATTACAGCTAAGGCAATAAACGAATTTTTTAATCAATCTCAAACAATAGATTTAATTGATAAATTAAAACAATCAGGAGTTAATATGGAAGTATTGAAAAAACAAGAAGATGGTGATCGACGTTTTGAAGGTAAAACTTTTGTATTAACAGGTGGCTTAGAAAATTATACTAGAGAACAGGCAAGTGAGATAATTGAGCAATTTGGAGGTAAGACTTCTTCTTCAGTTTCTAAAAAGACAGATTATGTTTTAGCTGGAGAAGATGCAGGAAGCAAATTAAAAAAAGCACAAGAACTTGGCGTTACTATAATTTCAGAAGAAGAATTTGTTGCAATGATTGGAACTTAAGGAAAAATGATAATAAAAAATAATAAGTTTAAAATTGAGTTTTTCGTAAATATAGCATTAATAATGGTAGAGAAAGGAATAATATTAAATTATGGAAGGAAAATATACTTTTGAAAATTTTTATCAGAATTTAGAAGATGGTTATCAAATATATTATACCTATGTAAGAAATAGATACCTATTATTTAAAACAGCTGATAATTGTTATACTCAAAAACTTCTAACTGTTCATGATAAAAATCCTCAACCAAGGCATAGCATGCTTACTTTTAAAAGAGTAAAGGAAATATTTCCACATATGACAGAAATTGAATATAAAATATGAACTAATTTTATGGTATTTTGACTTTTTGGATAAAATATAGTATAATTAATATATCACAACTTGAAAGGAGTAATCAGCATGATTATTCGCACTATGAACAAATCCCAGAAGGAGAGCATTAACATCGCCCTTCGCCGTTTCGGATTGGAAATCGAAGGCGGGTCCGTGACCAGCATTGGCAGCAACGGCAAGGAGCGGTGGTGGATTTCCATTTTCAGGGGGCCTCTAGCAAACTACGACACCAAGGCTGTGGCCAAGGTGTTGATGAAGAAGCTTATGGTGGAGGAACTCGTACTTGACGGGGTTCTCTGCGTGGCTCCCTCCTAATCCTTCGTTCGCAAACTCCTAAAAAAAGCGTGCAATTGCGCGCAAGCTCCCACTAGCCAGGTGGGAGCATATTTTTTGGTTTTACAGTTACTGTTTGCTGATTTGTATAAGTAACCATTCCTGGTTTTGACTTATTTGGCTTTTTTACATATTTTACAAAAGTATAATCCACAGAAACATTAGAAGATTGAAAACCCTTACTGTGATATGCTGCAATGCTAGCAACTTGATTTATAAGTTCCTGTGTAGGCGTTTTCCCATTTGTTACTAAGATAACGTGACTGCCATGGATATCTTTTACATGGAACCAAATATCTTCTTTATTAGCTATTTTAAATGTAAGTTCATCATTTTGTTTATTATTTTTTCCTACCAAAACTTTGAAATTTTCAACATTATAACAAATAGGATCAATTAATTTATTTTCTCTTTTTGTTTTCTTCTTTTTTAATTGTTTTTTATTAGTATTCTTTTGAGAATTAGAAAAAGAATCTTGAATCTCATCATAAATTCCATCTAATTCTTTAATAGAATTAGATGATTGAAGCTCATAAACAATACTTTCTAAGTAATTAATTTCTTTTTCCAAATCTATTTTTTGATCTTGAACAATTGCAAATGTATTTTTTAATTTATGATATTTTTTAAAATATTTTTTCGCATTTTCAGAAGGGGAAATAGCAATGTCTAATGGAATATTAATAGCTTCGTTTTGATTATAATAATTAGGCAAAGTAATGTTATCAATGTGTTCTTTAGAAATTTCATATAAGTGACTGGTAATTAATTCTCCATAAAGTTTGTATTTTTCCATTTCATTACATTCTTTTAGTTTATCATCAATAGTGGATAATTTTTTGGAGATTTTTTTCAATCTTCCCAAAATAAAATTTAATAATTGATTTCTGTATAATAAAAACTGTTCATCCTGTTCTTTTTGAGAATAATAAATATCTAAAAAATTATTTATTTGTAAATTTTGATATGAAGAATTACAAATGCTTAATACATAATCATTTTGGAAAGGTTCACAATTAACTTGTTTTATCGCTATTTTACTTTTTAATTCTAATAAATATTTAGAAATAGCAATATAGTTTTCTTTATTAATGTCATTAGATAATGACAAATTATGAATTACACTTTCTATTAAACTTTTACTAATACCTGTGAAATGTGACATAAAAAAAGCAGGAAAATTAGATGTTTCTAATTCATTTTCAAAAGAAGAATAATTTGAAATATCTGTTTTATCAGATGTGGGTAATGTATATTCAAATTTTGGCATAATATCACGATAGGCGCCATCTTTAATAGAAAAATGTTTAAGAGAATCTATTATAATATTTTTATTATCTAAAAGTAATATATTACTATGTTTTCCCATAAGCTCTATTACTAATTTTTTATCAACTATTTCTTTAAATTCATCATTTCCTGAAAGTTCAATAATCATAATTCTTTCAAATTGTAAAGTAGTAATATTGGTAATACGAAATCCCATTAGATGTTTTCGTAAAAGCATACAAAAATTAGGAGCTGACAAAGGATTTTCTTTCTTAGTTGTAGTTAAATATACAGAATACAAATTAGATGAGGTATTAATAGATAATGCATATTGAATTCCTGCTGAATAAATACCAAGTAAAATTTCATTAGAATTTGGTTCATATATTTTTTGAATTTTTCCATCAATTAAACAATCTTTTAGTTCTGAAACTACAGCATTTAAAACAAAACCATCAAAAGCCATAAAAAAGCTCCTTTCATAGACAATAGTAGAAGAATAATAACACATTTTGTAGAAAATATCAACTTTTTACAAATTTTCTATTGACAGAAAAAAATAGAGTAGATATAATACAAACATATAGGCGGTACATCATAGGAGGTACATTTCATAATGAGTAAAACTGATAGATTTTATCCTACAAATACAAATTACACAGAAATGTCAGATGAAGACTTAATACATTTAATTAAGTCCGATGATAAGCACGCTTTAGAGCATCTTATCAGTCGTTATAAAAATCTTGTAAATATGAAAGTTAGTAAATATTACATTGTTGGTGCTGAAAGAGAAGATATAGAGCAGGAAGGTCTTATTGGTTTATTCAAAGCAATAAAAAGTTACCAAGAGGGCAAACAAAATTCTTTTAAAACTTTTGCCAATATTTGTATTGAAAGGCAATTAATTACTGCAATAAAAAGTTCTAATCGACAAAAACATATGCCTTTAAATTCCTATTTATCTTTAAATATGAATGCTTATGATAACAATGATGATAGTAATACAGGTGATGCAGATTTAATTGAAATATTAAATGCAAATTTAGTTGAAGATCCATTAGATACTATTACTCAAAAAGAATATTATCAAACAATAGAAAATACTATAAATAATGCCTTAAGTGAATTTGAAAAAAAGGTTTTAAATCAATATATGCAAGGTGAAAGCTATATGCAAATAGCTGAAAAATTAGATACACCTGTTAAATCAATTGATAATGCTATTCAAAGAATTCGCAAAAAAGCATTAAAAGAAATAATGGATGAAAATAATAACTAGCAATTTTCTTATGAATAAGTGTTATGCTTCTATAGCTCAGTAGGTAGAGCGCAGCCATGGTAAGGCTGAGGTCGCCGGTTCGATTCCGGCTGGAAGCTCCAACAACGAATCTGTTCGAACTCTTTAGAACAGGAGATACAAAATCAATCAGAAAATAAGTCTGGTTGATTTTTTTGTGCTTATCGAAAAAATCTTCTATCAAGATAAAACTGAACCAAATAGAGTGGTATTATATTTATCGAACTAAATAAAAGATAATTTAAAATGTTGTAAAAATTTGAAGCTATTGATATAATGGTTTTAAACTAAATAAGAGAAGGTGAAATAATGCAAGAATTTTCATTAGAACTAGAAGCACCCATTGATGGAATTTATTTAAGTTCAGAAACTATTGAATTATTAAGTATAATTCAATGTAAAACTATAGAAGAATTAAAAAAGTTTGCAATAAATTGTTCTCAGTTAGATATTTCTGAAAGCGATTTAATTAACTGGAATGAGAGTAATATAGAAGACATAAAAAGAAATTTGGTTGAACAATATAAAAACTCTTTAACACCTATGAAACAAAGTATAGAAGATAGTAGAAGTGTCTTGAAATTAGCATTAGAGCATTCAGGGATTACTGATGAGGAAGTAGATTCATATATATCAGTATTTCAAAAGGATGGTTATAAAGGCATTAAGCAAAAATTGAAAGAGGAACATCCAGAAAGTTATGATATTTTTACAGAAAAGGCTCATAGATTTATTGGAGCTGAAAGGGATCAAATTACAAGTGTGACCTATGAAGAATTAACTGGAATAAATACTATTTTATCTAATCATAATACCATTTTAATGGCAGCAGGAAGGTATTATGATATTACAAAAAAAATGTATGATGAGCAGATACCAGATATGGAAAAATATGACTTTTATTATGCTCAAATGGGATTGGATTTTTGTTATAGAAATGGAATGTATGCAAGATATCATACATTATTAGACAAACAAACTATGGAAGAACATTTAGCAGGTAAGCCAAAAGAGTATGTTCTAAAAGAATTACAGGAATATGTAAAGCAATCCATAGATTTTATTTCAAAATATAATGAGGAACATAAAATAGATGGAAAAGGATTAATCGTGTCTGTTGATCTATTTAATGAAATAATTTCTTTTGATGAACCATATATAAATATGTGGCAAGAATTATATAATATTTCTACTGAAGAATTAATTAGTGTTTTTCAGTATGCACAAGAAAACAAACCAGATGGAGTAACTTATGTATATAATGAACCATTTTTAGAAAATCCTGAAAGGAGAAAGACAGTAATGGAGCAATTATTTAAAATAAATGAATTAGCTCCTGGATTAATTGATACGCTTGGAACTCAGATGCATATTGAAATGGATCAAAATATAGAAGGAATTAGGCAATGTTTTAGCGACTTAAAAAAAATAGATGAATTAGGAATTGGAACTCAAATAACAGAATTTGATATGTGCTTACCAGAAAGATTTATGTTTGATGAAAATGGAAAATTACGCTCTGAAAAGGATTTGGTAGAACTTGCAAATAGTAAAATGAGTGAAAGTGGTATTACAATTAAAAGTATAGCAGAATTTAAGGCAATGAAAATGAAAGAAATTTCAAGAGCTATTAAAGAAACTGGTATACATTTAGATGGAATAACGTATTGGTCTATAAGTGATACATTAGACCATAATTTAGAAAGAACTAATAGAAAAACTTATGAACAGGGTATAAAAAGAGATGAAGCTAGGACAAGATATGCTGGACTATATTCCGGTTTAGAAAGAAGTAAAACAATATCTACGCAAAGATTAGGTAAAGAAACGCTAGAAGAACAAAAGGATACTTCTTTTCTCGACCAAATAGAGAGTGAACAAACAAGACAATTAAGAGATCAAAAAGAAAATTCTGAACAAATTATATAAGGAGTTTTTTATGATAGACATAGAATATGCAATAGCATATAGTGAAGTGCTGGAAATATTAAAATATATTCCAGTAGAAGATTATAATAAAATACCCAATAATATAATTAAATTGTTTGAAACAAATGCAAATAATTCTTATAACTTTAGCTATAATCCAGACAAAACACTAGAAGAACAAGAAGTATCAAAAATAGCTAGAGGCATAATAGCAATTTTATTTAGAGATTATTGGGCTACTGATACTCAAAAAGAAAAAATTATTGCAAAGCAAAATTATGATAGGCAAAAAATTGAACAACAACAGAGAGAAATATATAATCCAGAGGAAATATTCAAGAATAAAAAGAATAATTACAATATTCAACCAGTAGAAAAACAAGAAGAAAAATTAGATTTAGTTAAATATAAGAAAATAAAATGGTATCAAAAATTATTTTCAAAGATTATGAAAATATTATGTAAATAGTATAAAATGTTAATACTTATATTATTTATTAAATGCTTTTTTACTGAGGAGTTAATTGTATGAAAACAAATTTTAAAGAAATAATAAAAGAAATATGTGACGAAAATGATATAAAATATAAACTTTTATCTAAAGATTGGATTATAATGCTGGAGAAAAACGGGAATACTAGATTTATTTCAGGATATAAGTTTGATTTGAATTCACATGGTATTGGGTTAATAGCAGATGATAAGTATGCTTTATATGAAGTATTAAAATATAAAAAAATACCTGTAATTGAGCATAAAATCGTATACAATAAAACAAATAAATTCACTTATGCAATAGGTTGTAATACATATGATTATGTAAAAGAATATTTTGAAAAAAACAATAAACATATTGTTATTAAACCAAATAGTGGCACATGTGGACATGATGTATTCAATGTAACTGATGTAAAAGAGATAGATAATATTTTAGATAAATTGTTTATTAATAATTATTCTGTTAGTATATGTCCTTTTTATAACATAAAACATGAGTATAGGGTTATAATATTAAATGGAAAAAGTAAACTATTATATGCTAAATGCCTTCCAATAGTGATTGGAGATGGACATAAAACCATAAGAGAATTATTACTAGAATTTAACTATCAATTTTTTTGTGATAAATTAAAGAACGAAAAATATGACAAAGTCCTTGATAATAACGAAAAATTTGAGTATAGTTGGAAATTTAATTTATCACAAGGTTCAATAGCCAAGAAAGTAGAGAATAAAGAATTAGAAGATAAATTGTTAGATCTAGCTGAAAAAATTTCTAAGGAAATAAATTTAAAATTTGGAAGTATTGATATAATTGAAACTTTTGATAATAGAATACTAATATTGGAAGTTAACAGTGGGGTAATGTTAGAAAATTATATCAAATTGAATTTACAAGATTATGAAATTGCAAAAGATATTTATAAAGAAGCAATAGAAAGCTTATTTGAAAATTAATTTTTGCAAGGGCACTAAATTTTATAAAATTATGTTTACTTTAAAAAAGTTATTCATATTAACATAAGACGACAAAGTTTTTCTTGAAAAAAGTAAAATATTATGCTAAATTATAAATATTGAATATAATGATAAATTAATATTTAATAATAGAACAAGGAGGAAAACAAGCATGAAAATGGGAATAGTGGGGCTACCTAATGTAGGAAAAAGCACATTATTTAATGCAATCACAAAAGCAGGAGCAGAATGTGCTAATTATCCATTCTGTACAATTGAACCAAATGTTGGAGTAGTAGCAGTACCAGATGAGAGGTTACAAAAATTAGCAGAGATTTATCATCCACAAAAAATTACGCCAGCAGTTGTAGAGTTTGTTGATATTGCAGGATTAGTAAAAGGAGCAAGTCATGGAGAAGGTCTTGGAAATAAGTTCTTATCACACATTAGAGAAGTAGATAGCATTATAGAAGTAGTAAGATGTTTTGAAGATTCTAATATTGTACATGTTGACGGAAGTATTAATCCTGTAAGAGATATAGAAACAATTAATTTAGAACTTATTTTTGCAGATATGGAATCAATAGATAAAAGATTGGATAATGCAAAGAAAAAACTAAAAGCTGATAAAAAATATCAAGAAGAAATTAATGTTTTAGAAAAAGTAAAAACTGCATTAGAACAAGGAAAACCAGCAAGAATAGTGAACCTAAATGAAGATGAAAAAGAAATATTGAAAGATTCATTTCTTTTAACAATGAAACCAGTACTTTATATAGCTAATGTGTCTGAAGAACAATTAACAAATGAACCAGAAAAAGATGAAAAAGTAAAACAAGTAATAGAATATGCTAAAAATGAGCAAGCAGAAGTAATTCCATTATGTGTAAAGATAGAAGAAGAATTAGCTAGTTTGGAAAGTGAAGATCAATTAGAAATGTTAGATGCATTAGGACTAAAAGAATCTGGTTTAGACAAAGTTATTAAAGCAAGCTATGATTTATTAGGTCTTATGTCATTTTTAACAGCAGGAGAGCCAGAAGTAAGAGCTTGGACTATTCAAAAAGGAACTAAAGCACCACAAGCAGCAGGAAAAATACATACTGATATAGAAAGAGGATTTATAAGAGCAGAAATTGTTTCATACGAAGACTTAATTAGAGAAGGTTCTATGAATAATGTAAAAGAAAAAGGGCTTATGCGTTCAGAAGGAAAAGAATATGTTATGCAAGACGGAGATGTTGTTTTATTTAGATTTAATGTATAAAAACGAATATATAAATAAAAAATAATAAATTTTATAAAAAAAATACTTGACTAATTAAAGATTGAAGTATAAAATATTTTATAGAATACAAAAAACATGTATATTTTTTCTTTTTTAAGCAAATACTATGAAAAGAAAAATTATCAAAAGAAAAAAAGGAGATTTGGATTATGAAAAACAAAAATTATATTTTAGTATTTACTTTGATTATCGCTTTTTTATTAGTAATGGTATCTTATGTACAAGCTTCTAACGGAAATAATGGTAATCCATTAATTATTATCAATAATACAGGAAACAATGAAGCAGGAAATGACCAAACTGGAAATAACAACGTAGCACAAAACAATCAACAGAGTAGTCCAAATAATGTGCAAACAAATAACCAACAAGGTAACTTATTAAGCAATAATATTACTAGAAACAATACGGTAGGTAATAATGCTACAAACGGAACAGCAAATAATACATTACCAAAAACAGGTGTGGCTGAAGATTCTACTTTAATTGTATTTATTGCAATTTGCATCGCATCAGCAATTTATGCTTTTGTTAAAATTAGAAATTATAAATAGAATTTTAATAATGAAAACATTAATGATTCAATTAAATAAAATTAAAAGAGGCTGTTATAGTAGCCTCTTTTAGTTGATTTTATAAAAAATATATATTTTAAATTTTTTGCTTTGCTTTTACAACTGTTCTTCTTCCATTTATATTATTACATGTAAGTAATGTAATTATTTTAGATGTTCCAACATCTTGATTGGTACAAGATAAATCATTATCATTTACATCATACTTATCAAAAACAGAATAAATTATTTTGTTACCTGATAAATCGTAAATTTCAATTAAATCATTTTTCTTTAATTCTGATAACCTACCAAAGAACTTATTTCCTACATAATTATGACCTGCAATACATAAATTTCCAAATTCATTTGGCATTGGACCTGCAAATCTGCATAAAGAAATTTTCAATAATTCATTATTGGTTTCAGATAAAATAGGGTAGTTTAAATTAATTTGAGGAATTCTAATCATTCCTATAACAAAGGGGTTTTCAATAATAACAGATTGAGCTTGTGCAACGGGTAAATTATTATTTCTATTTTCATATAGTAGTGTTAATGTATAATTATTTAGCAATTCTTTTGATAATTTTTCTTGCTCATTAGATTTTTGGATGTGATAACAGAATATAATAAAAAAGATAATTGCCACTATAATTGATACAAAGAATTGCAAGCGATATTGATTTTTACGGATATAACTTAAAAAATTTTTCTTTTTCAAATTTAAACTTTGGCTGTGTGAAAAATTTACTAACTCATTGCTAAGTTCAGAATGAAAATTTTTATTTGAATTAGATACTTTATGGATTTTCGTCAATATTTGGTTCATAATACCACCTTTAAATTTTATATTTTCTCTTTTAGTATTAGCAATATTAATAAAAATATTCGTTTGTAATATCTTCAGTTAAAACTAAATATTACCTTAGATTGATTGAATTTTAAGTTAATATTAAAAAATGGTTAGTTAAAAAGTTAAATTCCAAATATTAAAAAATTTTCAAAAAAAGGTGTAAAAATAAATAATGTATGATAGAATATAACATGAAATTTAAAATTAAGGAGAGTGTATATCATTGCCAGATTTGAAATATAAAAGGGTATTATTAAAACTAAGTGGAGAAGCTTTAGCAGGAGATGCAAAACATGGAATTGATGTAAAAACATTAGGAAATATTTGTGATCAAATAAAAAAGTTAATTGAATTAGGTGCTCAAGTAGGAGTTGTTATTGGAGGAGGTAATTTTTGGAGAGGCAAATACGGGCACCAAATGGAAAGAACAACTTCAGATTATATGGGAATGCTTGCTACTTGTATGAATGGGTTAGCATTGCAAGATGCATTAGAATCAAGAGGAATTTATACAAGGTTACAAACAGCAATAGAAATGAGAGAAATTGCTGAGCCATATATTAAGAGAAAGGCAATAAAACATTTAGAAAAAGGAAGAGTTGTTATCTTTAGTTGTGGTACAGGAAGCCCATATTTTACAACAGATACAGCAGCAGCTCTTAGAGCAGCTGAAATTGATGCAGAAGTTATTTTAGTTGGAAAAACAATTGATGGAGTATATTCAGATGATCCAAAAACAAACCCAAATGCAATAAAATATGATAAAATTAGTTATTTAGATATATTAAATAAAGATTTAAAAGTGATGGATTCAACAGCTACATCTCTATGCAGAGATAATAATATTACATTAATTGTATTTGCAATAGAGCAACCAGAAAATATGGTTAAAGCAATTATGGGGGAAAAAGTAGGAACTATTATAGAATAATTAGTTAAAATTTAAAATAATTATTATATAAAGCAATAAAAATTTTATAATAAAACTAATATAAAATATTAATTTAAAGGAGAAAAACAATGAATAATGATATTTATGAAGAAAAAATGAATAAAACGATAAGTGTTTTTAAAGAAAATTTATCAGAAATTAGAGCAGGAAGAGCTAATCCGGCAATATTAAATAAAATTACAGTTGATTATTATGGAGTACCAACACCTATTAATCAAGTAGCAGGAATATCTGTTCCAGAAGCTAGAATGATTTTAATTCAACCTTGGGATGCAAACTTGTTAAAAGAAATAGAAAAAGAAATATTAAAATCAGATATTGGAATTAATCCAAATAATGACGGAAAAGTTATTAGATTGAATTTCCCTGAATTAAATGAAGAAAGAAGAAAAGAAATTGTTAAAGATATTAGAAAATTAGCAGAAGAAGCAAAAGTTGCTATTCGTTCTATTAGAAGAGATGCATTGGATGAAGCTAAAGAATTAGAAAAGAAGTCAGAAATTACAGAGGATGAATTAAAAGTAGAAGAAGATCAAATTCAAAAATTAACAGATAAAAAAGTTCAAGAAATAGATAATTTATTAGAAGCAAAAGAAAAAGAGGTTATGAGCATTTAATTATTTGAAGAAAGGAAAGATGTTATTTTAAAATTTTAACATCTATTAAAAATATGGAAGAAACAAATTTACCAAAACATATCGCAATTATTATGGATGGAAACCGTAGGTGGGCAAAAGAAAGAGGCTTAGAAACAAAATTAGGACATAAAGAAGGGGCTGAAACATTAAAGAAAATTGCTAAATATGCAAATGACATAGGAATTAAGTATTTAACTGTATATGCTTTTTCAACTGAAAATTGGAAGAGAACAAAAGAAGAAGTAGGAGCTTTAATGATGCTATTACAAAAATATGTCGAAGAATTTTTGAAAGAGACTGATTCACATAATATGAAACTAAATATATTAGGTGATATTTCAAAATTAGATAAAAATCTTCAAAATAGTATAGCAAAACTAATAGAAAGAACAAAAGATAATACAGGGCTTACCTTAAATATTGCTTTTAATTATGGAGGAAGAGATGAAATAGTAAAAGCAGTGAAAAAAATTGCAACTGAAGTAAAAGAAGGAAATATAGAAGTAGAGTCAATTGACGAGGAATTAGTTTCTAATTCCCTTTATACAGCAGGTCAACCAGAACCTGATTTACTAATACGTCCTGGTGGAGAACAAAGAATTAGTAACTATCTTTTATGGCAATTGGCATATACAGAATTCTTATTCATTCCAAAATATTGGCCAGATTTTACAGAGGCTGATTTGGATGAGGCAATATCTATTTTTGACAAAAGAAATCGCAAGTTTGGCGGTAAATAGAAAGGAAACAAAAGTATGAATGTAAAAAGAGTTGTATCTGGACTAGTATTATTCCCTATAGTAGCTGTAGTATTAATCTTTGGAAATCAATATGTTGTAGATGTTGTGATAGCAACAATTGCAATTATGAGTTTACATGAATTTTATAAGGCATTTCGTACCGGAAGAAAAGCTAGGCCTATAGATTGGATTGGTTATTTAGCAGCTGCAATGATTTCAGTTATCCATGTATTACCTAGAGGATGGATTTTAAGAACAATAGGTGTACTATTACCATGTACTATTTTACTTTTGTTTTTACATGTTATAATCACGAATTCTAAATATGATATAAAAGATATTGCTGTTACTTTTTTTGGAATTTTTTATATTGTTATATTTTTAATGTTTATTTCAATAATTCATGAAAATTTGCCAAATGGAAAATTCTTAATATGGTATGCGTTTTTTACTGCTTGGGGAACTGATATTTTTGCTTATATTGTTGGAAAATCATTCGGCAAACATCATTTTACTAAAGTTAGTCCAAATAAAACAATAGAAGGTTGTATTGGAGGAATTGCAGGAGCAATTTTATTAGTTTTTCTTTATACTTTAGTATGCAATTATGTTTTTAACTTAGATTTTTCATATCTTACAATGATTGGTATTGCATTTGTCTTAAGTATAATTAGTCAAGTTGGAGATTTATCAGCATCTAGTATTAAGAGATATACTGGAATTAAAGATTTTAGTAATTTGATTCCAGGGCATGGTGGAATGTTAGATAGAATTGATAGTGTTATTTTTATAGCACCATTTGCATATTTTTTATTTATGCTAATCTAATTAATTAGAACGCAAAATTATCTAAGCTTCTAATTTATGCATTATAAATTAGAAGATAGGTAAAACAAAAAATAATAATATATTAAAAACTAAAAAGGAGAAGTGAAATTGCTAAATATTTTTATAATAGCATTAAAAATTATTTTTATATTAGGATTTTTGGTATTAATACATGAAGGTGGACATTTTTTAATTGCAAAACTATGTAAAATAAAAGTTAATGAATTTGCAATTGGATTTGGTCCAACTATTTGGAAAAAGCAAGGAAAAGAAACAAAGTATGCACTTAGACTAATACCACTTGGTGGTTTTGTTAATATGGAAGGAGAAGAAGAACGTTCTGATAAAGAAGGTTCTTTTAGTAAAGCTAGTATTCCAAAAAGAATTGCAGTAGTAGCTGCAGGTGGTTTAGTTAATATTATATTTGCTTTGATTGTTTATTTTTCTTTGATGAGTTTTACTGGAAATAATATTTCTAATGTGATAGATTCAATTATACCTAATACTGATGCACAATTATCACAGTTACAACCTGGAGATAAGATTGTAAAAGTAAATGGAAAAAATATTTATTATAAAACTAGTTTAGATAAAGTTCTTGAAGAATGTAATGGAGATTTATTAGAAATTGAAGTTGAAAGAAATGGAGAAAAATATACATTTCAAGTAAATCCTATGAAAGAAGAATATAATTATACAGGAATTGCAATTGCAAATAGTGATAACTTAAATACTAAAATTGCAGCAGTATATCCTAAAAGTCCAGCTGAAGTTTGTGGTTTAAAAGCAAATGATAATGTAATTTCAGTAAATGGAGTTGAAGTTAAAGATAATCCTCAGAAGATGGTAGATGAAATAAACAAAACTTTGAAAGAAAAAATAGTTTTTTCTATAGAACGAGATAACAAAGTACAAGAAATAGAGGTAGTGCCAGAAGTAAAAGCAAATTATTATGTAGGTGTTTACTTAAAATTAGCTGAAAACAATTTTAAAAATAATATATATTATGCTTTTTGGAAAACTGGGGAGTTTGCATTTTCTATTATAGATAATTTAAAAATGTTATTTACTGGAAATGTTTCCATAGATCAAATGATGGGACCTGTTGGAATAAGTAGCGTCGTTGCAGAAACTAATGGAGTAGCAGATTTTATATATATTTTAGCATTAATTTCTATATCATTAGGTTTTACAAATTTACTTCCATTTCCACCTCTTGACGGAGGAAAGATAGTTCTTTTACTATTAGAAGCTTTTAGAAGGAAACCTTTAAAAGAACAAACTGAAGTAGCAATTCAAATGGTTGGTTTTATGTTTTTTATTGGATTGTCAATTTTAGTTACTTACAATGATATACTAAGAATTTTTTAGTAAGAAATAAGAAATTGGAAATTATATAACAAATAATAAAATGATTTTATCGTACATGTAATTAACTATATAGTTATTGCAGTTTAAAAATTCATCTTATTGATTTGAAAAAATACTAAAGGAGAAAATATGGAAGAAACAAATTTAAAAACTGTTAAACAAGTATTTAAAGATTATAATTCTAATAGCTTTGCTTTAAGTGAAGCTAAAGTACTATGTGTTAATATTTATAAAAAAACAAATGAATTAGAGATAAAATTAAAGGTAACTTCTACTATTCTAATTAAAGATTTAACTGATTTTGAAAAATATTTAGTAGCAAGGTTTAATTTTAAAGAAATTAAAATAAAAATACAAACTGACAATATAGAAAATGATGCAGATAAAAAGATTGAAGCAGAGTGGGGAGATATAACAGAATATATGGCATATAAGCACCCATTAACAAAAGCTTTATTAAAAAATAGTACCATTGAAATTAAAGATAATAAATTAGTTGTTAAAATGGCGAGAAGAGGAAAAGAAATTTTAGAAGCTAGAAGTTTTGAAAAGATATTAGCTTCTAAATTACAGGATTTATACCATAAAAACTATGTAGTCACATATCAAGAAGAAATTACTCAAGAAATGATACTACAGTATCAAGAATATGCAAAAGAACTAGAAAAACAAGCAATTTTGTTAGCAGAAAAAGAAGCCAAAGAAGCAATTGCTGAAAAGAAAGAAGTAAAAAATGAACAAAGCAATAATCCAACTTCAAATGCTAGTGAACCTATACCAGAAGTACCAAAAGAAGTGCAGGAAGAAAATTCACCACTTATTTATGGCAGAAGTTTAAAGATAAAGGAAGAACTATCAAAAATAGTAGATCTTACAATAGATAGTGGTAGAATCTTATTAGATGGAGAGATTTTAAATACAGATTCTAGAGAGCTAAAATCAGGAAAATTTTTAGTTACATTTGATTTATATGATGGTTCTAGTACAATTACTTGCAAAGCTTTTGTTGAAGCAGAAAAGCATGATGCAGTTATAAAAAGGTTAAAGGGTGCAAAAGGTGTAAAAGTAAATGGAACTGCACAATTTGATCCATTTGCAAAAGAATTGGGAGTAATAGCGAATGTTATTATTGAGTCTACAGGAATTAAGAGAGAAGTAAGAAAAGATGAGGCAAAGCAAAAAAGAGTTGAACTTCATATGCATACTCAAATGAGCCAAATGGACGGAATGACAGCTGCAAAAGATTTATTGAAACGTGCTGTTAAATGGGGAATGAAGTCTATTGCTATTACAGACCATGGTGTTGTACAAGCTTTTCCAGATGCGCATAAATATTTAGAAAAAGATCATCCAGACTTAAAAGTAATTTATGGGGTTGAAGCATATTTAGCACCTGATAAGACCTCATGTGTCTCTTTTTCTAGGGGACAAAATATAGAAGATTCAACATATTGTGTTTTAGATTTAGAAACAACAGGACTTTCTTTTAGAACTGAAAAAATTACAGAAATAGGAATTATGAAAGTAAAAAATCATGAAGTAATTGATCAATTTAGTACTTTTGTAAATCCTGAAAAACCAATACCACAAAAAGTTGTAGAAGTTACAAATATTACAGATGATATGGTAAAAGAAGCACCAACAATTGATGAAGTTTTACCAAAAGTATTGGAATTTGTAGGAGACAGTGTATTAGTAGCCCATAATGCTGATTTTGACATAGGATTTTTAAAACATAATTGTTCAGAATTAGGATTAAAACTTGGAAATACATATTTAGACACATTACGTTTAGCAAAAGAATTGTTCCCAGAATATAAAAAGTATAAATTAGGTTTAATTGCTGAAAATTTAGGAATTAAAGTAGAAGTGGCACATAGAGCATTGGATGATGTTGATACCACTGTAAAGGTATTTAATGTAATGCTTGATATGTTGAAAGAAAAAGGAATAACTACACTTGATGAAATGGATATTAAACTAAGTGGAAAGGCAGATTATAAATCTTTACAAACTTATCATGCTATTATTCTTGCTAAAGATTATGTAGGATTAAGAAATTTATATAAATTAATTTCAATTTCACACTTAGATTATTTTTATAAAAAACCTCGTATATTAAAATCTATTTATAAAAAATATTCAGAAGGATTAATATTAGGTAGTGCCTGTGAAGCAGGAGAATTATATAGAGCAATTATTGCAGGAAAAACAGATGAAGAGCTAGAAGAAATAGCAGCTGATTATGATTACTTAGAAGTTCAACCAATCGGAAATAATATGTTCATGGTAAGAAATGAAACAGTAAAAAGTGTAGAAGACTTACAAGATATAAATCGTAAAATAGTAGCTTTGGGAGATAAATTACAAAAACCAGTAGTTGCAACTTGTGATGTTCATTTTATGGATCCACAAGATGAAGTATATCGTAGAATTCTAATGGCTGGGCAGGGATATGATGATGCTGATGAACAAGCACCACTATATTTAAGAACAACAGAAGAAATGTTAAAAGAGTTTGAATATTTAGGAGAAGAAAAGGCTTATGAAATTGTTGTAACTAATACCAACAAAATTGCAGACATGTGTGAAAAAATAAGTCCAATTTCGCCAGAAAAATGTCCACCATATATCGAAGGATGCGAGGAAACAATAAAAACAATTGCATATAATAAGGCACATGAATTATATGGTGATCCATTACCTGAATTAGTGCAAACTAGATTGGATAAAGAGTTAAATTCAATTATAAAAAATGGATTCTCAGTTATGTATATTATTGCACAGAAATTGGTGTGGAAATCTAATGAAGATGGATATATTGTTGGTTCAAGAGGTTCTGTTGGTTCATCATTTGTAGCTAATATGACAGGTATTACAGAAGTTAATTCACTTCCACCACATTATAGATGCTCTAATTGCAAATATTCTGATTTTACAGATTATGGATATAAGAACGGGTTTGATCTTCCAGATAAAAAATGTCCTAAATGTGGTCATCCACTTTCAAAAGATGGAATGGATATTCCTTTTGAAACATTCTTAGGTTTTGATGGAGATAAAGAGCCTGATATTGACTTAAACTTTTCAGGAGAATATCAAGCTAAAGCACATAGATATACAGAAGTTATTTTTGGAAAAGGTACTACATTTAAAGCCGGAACTGTAGGTACTGTAGCAGACAAAACAGCTTTTGGATATGTAAAAAAATATTATGAAGAACGTGGAATACCTGTTAGTAATGCAGAAATTTTAAGACTTTCTCAAGGATGTACTGGAATAAAAAGAACAACTGGACAACACCCAGGTGGAATTATAGTTGTGCCAAAAGGAAGAGAAATTTATGAATTTACACCAGTACAACATCCAGCAGATGATCCTAATTCTGATATTATTACAACACATTTTGATTACCACTCAATCGATCAAAACTTACTTAAGTTAGATATTTTAGGACATGATGATCCTACAATGATTCGTATGCTTTTCGATTTGACAGGACAGGATCCAACAAAAGTTCCTTTAGACGATAAAGATACAATGTCAATTTTTAGTTCAACTGATATTTTAGGAGTAACACCTGAGCAAATACATTCAGAAGTAGGTACTTATGGAGTACCTGAATTCGGAACTAAATTTGTAAGAGGCATGTTAATAGATACAAAACCAACTACTTTTGAGGAATTACTTCGTATATCCGGGTTATCACATGGTACTGATGTATGGCTTAATAATGCACAATCACTAATTGAGGAAGGAACTATTACTCTTCAAGATGCTATATGTACTCGTGATGATATTATGCTTTATTTAATAAAACAAGGATTACCTCCAAAGCCAGCATTTAAAATAATGGAATTTGTACGTAAAGGAAAGCCTTCTAAAGATCCTGAAAAATGGAAAGAATTTGAAGCAACTATGAGAGAATATAATATTCCAGAATGGTATATTGGATCATGTAAAAAGATTAAATACATGTTCCCAAAGGCTCATGCTGCAGCATATGTAACAAATGCTTTTCGTATTGCATGGTTTAAAGTTCATAAACCAGCAGCATATTACACAGCATTTTTTACAATACGTGCAGATGAATTCGACAGTGATATTATGTGCCATGGAGTAGAAAAAGTAAAAAATAAAATGAAAGAAATAGATTTACAAGGCAATAGTGCTACAACTAAAGATAAAAATATGTATGCAATACTAGAGCTTGTACTAGAAATGTATGAAAGAGGAATTACATTTTTACCTATAGATCTATATGAAAGCCATGCTACTAAATTTAAAATGGAATCAGATACAGAGATAAGGCCACCTTTAAATAGTATCCCAGGCTTAGGAACAGTAGCAGCTGAGGGGATAGATGAGGCAAAGAAAGATGGTAAATTCATGTCAATAGATGATATGAAGATTCGTGCTAAAATAGGAAAATCTGTAATTGAGTTATTAGAGAAAGTAGGTTGTTTGAAAGGAATGAGCCAAAGTAATCAGATGAGCTTATTTGGTTAGAATAAATTGTTTTTAATTATGTAAATGTTTTCTCTTGAAAACATTTACATAATGTTATATAATATATTCAAAAATTTATTTTCTATTTTAGTGAGGAGAGTAGAATGAAAGAAGACATAAGTTCAAAGCTTACAGAAGATATAGCAGTTACGAAAAACGATGTCACAAAAACTACAAAAGATGATAAAAATAATGCAATAAAGCAAACTCCTGAAAAAGTAAAGAGGCATAGAAATAGTGCCGAGCAAAAAGCAAAATTTATAGAAAAAGCTAGACAAATTCCTGATGATTTAGAAACTTTGCAAAAAGAATTTGGCTATTCTTCAACTTTAACTGTTTATCAAGCTCTTAGTAATGCTGGAATATATACGGGTTCTAAAATAGAGAAGTTATTGAATAAAAAGACAGATGAGCAAATAGCCAAAGAAGGCAATGTAACTGTTGAAGCAGTTGCTAGAATAAGAGAAAAAAATAATAAAAAACAATCATCAATTAATAGACGAAAAATAATTGAAATGGCAAAAAATGGAGTTAGAGTTGTAGAAATAAAGAAAGCACTTAATTATGGAACTTCTAACGAAATATATAATATTCTAAAATCAGAAGGAATTTTTACAAGAAGGGAGATTATAGCTCTTTTACCTCAAAGAACAGATGAAGAGATTGCAGAAATGGGAAAAGTAACAGTTGAAGCTGTTGCTAGAATAAGAAAAGAAAAAATAGGAAATGTACAAGATTTTAAATCAAGAGCTGCACAAATTCCAGATGATTTAGATACTCTTGCAAAGGAATTTGGATATAGTAGGTTTTCAATTTACAGTGTATTAAGAAGATATAAAATTTATAATAAGTCACAAATAATTGAAGCTATTCAAAAAAGAAGAATTGAAAATCCGGATGAAGCTGATATTGAAATAGCAAAAGAAGGAAATATAGAAGTTGAAACAGTTAAAAGAATAAGAGAAGAATATGAAGAAGCAGGGCAAAAAAATCAAACAAGAATAGAAACTAATAAAGTAAACGCTAAAATAGAAAAAGAAAGAAAAAGAGCTAAACTAAGAGATGAACAAGAAGCTAGGTTAGAAAGGGCAAAAAAAGAAAGAGAGAAAAAAGTTCAGCAGTTAAGAGAAAGAGAAGAATTAGTTATACAATTGGGAAAAAATTTAATATTACCTTCATCAATATCAATGAGTGTAGGATATTCTATTGAAAAAGTTTATAGAATATTAAAAGAAAATGGAATATATGGTAGAGCAAAAGTTATAAATTTATTAGAAAGTAAAACAAATCAAGAAATAGCTGAAGAAGGGAACCTAAATATTAAGGCTGTAGAGCAAGTAAGGCAAGAAGAAGCAGATAAAGTTTTAATGAGAAAAATGTCAAAACAAAAAGAACATACAAAAACAAAACAAACAACTTATGTAAAAAGAGAAAAGGTAACATCAGAACAACAAGATGATACATATGGTCAGTTAGATAAAGAATCTACTCAAAGTGTTCAAAGTACTGAACAAGAAAAGGTAGCAACTAAAAAAATAGACTTTCAAAGCAGAAAGAAAATGATGGAAGACAAAGAAAACTTAATTTTTAGAGGAATAAAAAATATCGAAGATCCAAGGAAAATAGCAAGAGAAACACAAACAAGTGTGAAATATGTTTATGAAGTATTAAAAAAATATCATTTTTATAGTAGGGAACAAGTAGTTAGTTTTTTATCTAGCTTGACTGACGAGCAAATTGCCCAAAGGGGTTCTGTAAATGTAGAAGCTGTGGGAAGAGTAAGAAAACAAGAAGAAGAAAAAATAAGAAGAAAAAACAGTTCTGAAATGCAAGAGGAAACTTTAAAAAAACAAAGGCTTAATGAAAGATTGAAGATTGATGAGAATGTACTATTTTTTAAGCTAGCTAGAGGCTTTGAGCCGATTGAAAAGATATCGTCAATAATGGAATTAAATCCATATGAAATAAGATTTTTGTTAAAAAGATTGAAAATTTATACAAGAGAGGATCTAGAAAGATTAATAGAAACTTCTCCAAAATTGACTAATCAGCAAATTGCTGAAATTGCAAATGGAGAAATAAGTGCTGTAGAAAAGATAAGAAATCAAATTAATATAAGAAATGGAATTATAAAAAAAGTTCCTAATAATATTAGAAAAAACATTGAAATTATGCTCGATAGTTCAAAAACTGTTGAATATATTTCATACAAAACTAAGCGTCCTACATCTGAAATTAAAGCAATACGAGACAAAAGAATTAGAGATAAGCAAAGAAATATAACAGAAGAAAGGAAAAAAGTAAATTTAAAGATAGAAATAAATGAATTAAGAAATCTTTTAAAAAATGTAGAATATGCTAGTAAAAATTCTCAAGATGTGCTCTTTTTAAAAATTAACAAAATTTTAACACAATATGATACTATTTTATCTCAAACAGAATATGCATTTTTAGCATATAGTTGTATGAAAATTGGAAAGTATTTACAAGCTATTCATATTGGTGAAATGTTTTTAAATTTAAGAGATACATCCATTGAAGGGATAATAGGAAGAATAGAAGAAATTCAAAATTCAAATGAAAAGAAAAAAGAGATGTGCGGTACAACAAGATAAATATAATAAAAGGAAAAATATATATGAATATAGAGGAAGTATTTAATATACAAAATATTTTAATTTATGTAATTTGTATTAACCTATTAACATTTTTTGTTATGTGGTTAGATAAAAGGAAAGCTAAAAAAGGAAAGTGGAGAATACCTGAAAATACATTATTACTCTTAGTTGTTCTAGGAGGAGGGATAGGTGGTATTGCTGGAATGTATGTATTTAGGCATAAAACACAAAAAATGAGGTTTGTAATAGGTTTTCCTTTAATATTAATTTGTGAAATTTTATTAATTTTATTATTCGTTCTTTAATGGAAATAAATGTAAAATAGTAAAATAAAAATGAAAAATAAAAAGTTACCATAACAAAATAACAAATAATTTAAAAAAGTTATCCACAGAAATTAATCACTATTTTCAGTTATTCACAGAGTTATCCACATTATCCACAATAATGTGGATAATATTTTTTGTAAACCTCATGTAATTATTATGTAACATAATCATAGAATTTGTAAAAAATGAGTAATATTTTTGTAATAAAAAGCATATAATATTGATGAAAAATATATAAAAATGTAAAAAAAGTAAAATTTTTGAATCTAAAATATGACAAAAATATTACAATTTAAGTATTTTTTGCGCATTAGGAAAAAAATTTTATCCACAGTTTTATAGTACATTATAAATGCTTTTTCATTGAAATAGTAAGAAAAAAATGGAAAAATGTAGAAAAAAAGAAAACTTTGACAGTTTATATCTCAAGTGCTATAATAAGATGGAGTTCAAATCCATTAAAATTGCTATTGCTTAATTACGCAATAGCAAAAAACAAAAGGAGGATATTATAATGAAGAAGGAGCGGCAGTACACTATGAGTATGAGAAAGAAGGTAACCATTGGAAGTATATTAATACTATTGGGATTAGCAATTCTCTTAGCAGTGTTCTTCTTTCAAAGGCAACGCTTTAGTTCTCAAACCTACATTTCTGGCATAGATTGTTCATATCTGACTGTAGAGCAAGCAAAAGAAAAAATCGAGAAAAATATGAATGAAAAAATTAGTTTTGTTTTCCAGACAGCTAGTAATAAAGCAGAATATAGAACTTATGAAGCAAAACCTGAAGAAATAGCAAAATTTGATTTAATCGTTTCGGATGAAAAAATAATAGAGCAAGCATTGGAACAGCAACACAAAAACAAAGAAGAAAAAGAATTTGAGTCTCCTGAGATGTTTTTGGTTAATGAGAAAGCTGTAAAAGAATATCTTAGTCCTATTTTAGAAGGTGAGAAAAAAAGTATGATACCTTCTAAAAATGCTTATTTAGAAATAGGAAAAGATTCTCTACTAAAAATAGTTCCAGAAACTTATGGCAATGAAGTAGATTTTGAAAAAGCTTATCAATTAGCAATAAAAAGTTTAAAAGAAGGCGATTCAAATATTGACTTTAGTTCTTTGATAAACAAGCCTACTGTTTTGGCTTCAAATAGTAATCTTATAGAAGCACAAAACGAAGCTAATCGTATTCTTAGTACTAATGTCAAGATTAAATTGAATGATGGAAGTATTGTACTTTTGGATGCTCAAACAATAAAAAATTGGATTGAGCCTACAGAAGACGGAGTATCAGTTATCGTTAACGTAGAGAAAAATGTGCCTTTGTTTGTAGATTCCATTGCTGAAAAGGTAAGTTCAAGTGGAAGTAAACTTGTTTTTTCAGCAACTGGAATAGGAAAAATCACAATGCCTGTAAGGCAGGCAATAAGACCAAGTTTGAACAAAGAAGAGTCAATAAAAAAGATTCTGGAAGTAATAGGAACTACTCAAGAAGAACCAATTACTTTGACTTACTCTGGAAATAGTGTTTCCAACATGTTAAGCAGTTATATTGAACTCGATATTACCAGGCAAACCGTTTGGGTATATAAAAACGGAAAATGTATTTTAGAAACACCATGTGTTACTGGAAATGTTGTGGCGGGGCACTCTACGCCAACTGGAATTTACTTCTTAAATTATAAAACAACAAATACAGTTTTAAGAGGTAATAATGACGATGGATCTAAATATGCGTCTCCAGTAAGCTATTGGATGCCTTTCAACGGCGGAGTTGGTTTCCACGACGCAACATGGAGAGGAAGATTTGGTGGTTCTATATACAAAACAAATGGATCTCATGGATGTGTCAACTTACCTTTAGGCGCAGCAAAAACACTTTATCAAAACATAAACAATAGTATGCCAATAATCATTTATAAATCCTAGTAAAAAAGGCAGATTCTGTTAGAATCTGCCTTTTTCAGTGCATAGAAAAATCGTTAGATTTTCTAGAGCAACAAGGCCTCAAGTTACCTTGGGCTGTGCATATTTGCGAAGCAAAATGCACATGTGGCGAAGCCACTTTTCTTATATACTATATTAGTAAGTTTTGAATAAATAATTATTGACATTTTTTTCTAGTATAGTAAATTTATAAAAAAGTTAAAATAAAATAACAAATAATTGACTTTCACAAACTAATGTTTTATAATATGTGTGTGATTAGTAAGAAACTAATTGCACACTTTAAATATTTTAGGGGGAATATTTAATAATGCAGAATAATATTGTTATTAAAGGTGCAAAAGAACATAATTTAAAAGATATTAATTTAGAAATTCCAAGGGATAAATTAGTGGTTATTACCGGGCTTTCCGGTTCAGGAAAATCATCTTTAGCATTTGATACATTATATGCCGAAGGGCAAAGAAGATATGTAGAAAGCTTATCATCATATGCAAGGCAATTTTTAGGTTTAATGGAAAAACCAGAAGTAGAATCTATTACTGGGCTTTCACCAGCTATATCAATTGATCAAAAAACTACATCTCGCAATCCACGTTCTACAGTAGGTACAGTTACTGAAATATATGATTATATTCGTTTACTTTATGCTAGAATCGGAGTACCATATTGTCCAAATTGCGGTAAAAAGATAGAAAAACAAACAATTGATCAAATCGTTGACAATGTTATGAGTTTAGAAAAAGGTACTAAGATACAAGTATTAGCTCCTGTAATTAGGGGAAAAAAGGGTGAATATACCAAACTTTTACAAAACTTTCAAAAAGAAGGCTTTGTTCGTGTAAGAATAGATGGAAATTTATATGAATTAACTGATGATATAGAACTAGATAGAAAGAAAAAGCATAATATAGACTTGATTGTAGATAGATTAGTAGTTAAACCAGATATTAGAACCAGATTAACAGAATCTACAGAAATAGCATTAAAATATGCAAATAATCTTGTAACTATAGATATTCCAGGAAATAAAGAAATTTTATATAGTCAAAACTATGCTTGCCCAGACTGCGGTATTAGTATAGAAGAATTAACACCTAGAATGTTTTCTTTTAATAATCCATTTGGAGCATGTCCAACCTGTACAGGTATTGGTTATCTTATGAAAATGGACGAAGATTTAATTATTCCAGATAAAAATAAAACACTTTATGATGGAGTAAAGGCTTTTGGTGCTAGTACTATGAAAAAAAATGAAACAATGGCAAAAATGTATTTTGAAAGCATTGCAAAACATTATGATGTAGATATAAAAGTTCCTATAAAAAAGCTTCCTAGATGGTTTTTGGAAAAAATTCTATATGGTACAGGTGACGAAGTAATTGATTTTGAATATACATCATATGCTGGCACAAGAAGGTTTAGCACTCCTTTTGAAGGAGTTTTACCTACTCTTGACAGAAGATATAATGAAACAAAATCACAGGGAATGCATGATTTTTATGAAATGTATATGAGTGAAAGTCCTTGCCAAACCTGTCATGGAGCAAGATTGAAAAAAGAAAGCTTATCTGTGAAAATAGCAGATAAAAATATCAATGAATTAACAGACTTATCAATTGATAAAATTAAAGATTTTTTGAATTCTTTAGAATTAAATCGTCAAGATAGAATGATAGCAGATCAAATCTTAAAAGAGTTGAACAAAAGATTGCAGTTTTTAATAGATGTTGGATTGGACTATTTAACTTTATCAAGAAGTGCTGGTAGTTTATCAGGAGGAGAAGCACAGCGTATTCGTTTAGCTACACAAATTGGTTCTGGGTTAACCGGTGTTTTATATATTTTAGATGAACCAAGTATAGGGTTACATCAAAGAGATAATGATAAATTATTAGCAACTTTAAAAAAACTTAGAGATTTAGGAAATAGTGTTTTAGTAGTAGAACATGATGAAGATACAATGTATGCAGCTGATCAAATAATTGATATTGGTCCAGGTCCAGGTGTACATGGAGGTAAAGTAATTGCACAAGGTACTGCTGAAGAAATAAAATTAGTACCAGAATCTATCACTGGTCAGTATTTGAGTGGAAAAAAGCAAATTTCAGTTCCTAAAACAAGAAGAAAATCTAATGGAAAAGCAATTGAAGTAAAAGGTGCTACGGAACATAATTTGAAAAATATTAATGTAAAATTTCCACTAGGGCAATTTATTTGTGTAACAGGTGTTTCTGGTTCAGGTAAAAGTACATTGGTTAATGAAATATTATATAAAACCATTGCAAAAGAATTATATGGCTCAAATGAAAAACCAGGAAAATGCAAAGAAGTAAAAGGAATTGAAAATATTGATAAAATTATCAATATAGATCAATCACCAATTGGAAGAACTCCTCGTTCTAATCCTGCTACTTATACAGGAGTATTTGATATTATTAGAGATATTTTTGCCTCTACAGAAGAAGCAAAAATGCGTGGATATGATAAAGGAAGGTTTAGCTTTAACGTTTCTGGTGGTAGATGTGAAGCTTGTAGTGGAGATGGTGTATTAAAAATTGAAATGCATTTTTTACCAGATATATATGTTCCATGCGAAGTATGTAAAGGAAAAAGATATAATAGAGAAACTTTAGAGGTAAAATATAAAGGGAAAACTATTAGTGATGTATTGGATATGACAGTTGAAGAAGCTTTAGAATTCTTTAAAAATTTGCCTAGAATAAAAAATAAGATTCAAACATTATATGATGTTGGTCTTGGATATATAAAACTAGGACAACCATCTACGACTTTATCTGGAGGAGAGGCACAACGTGTAAAATTAGCTACAGAGCTTTCAAAGAAAGCAACTGGAAAAACATTGTACATTTTAGATGAACCAACTACAGGTCTTCATATAGCAGATGTTCATAAATTAGTAGATATCATGCAAAGATTAGTAGATACTGGAAATAGCATTATAGTAATTGAGCATAATTTAGATCTAATTAAAACAGCGGATTATATAATTGATTTAGGACCTGAAGGAGGAGAAAAAGGCGGACAAATAATTAGTGTAGGGTCACCTGAACAAATAGTAAAAAATGAACAAAGTTATACCGGAAAATTTTTGAAAAAATACTTAAATAAGTAAATATGTAATAATTAAATATATAAAAAGAAAATAATATAATAGCAAGAGATACAAAGGTAAATGGGCATTTTAAGAAAAACAAAAGTAAAGAAAAAACAAAAAGAAAGGGAATAAAGTAAAATTCTCTATTAATATTAAAAACAATGCCCATTTAACTTTGCATCTCTTGCTTAAAATAAGTTAATTATCTACATTCATTGTTGTTATTTCTTTCATTATTGTTATTGTTCTTGCTGTTATTGTTGTTATTATTGTTATTATTATTTCTGTTGTTGTTTTGTTTGTTTTGGTTTTCTGACATAAATGCCACCTCCATTTCTTTTTTACATTATTATTGTGAACAAAAAATCAAAAAATATTCAAAAAAATCAAACTTGTCAAAATTCTTCGATATACTTATACTGTAACAAGTAAAAATTTAATAGTCTTGCCTATAAATAAAGATGTATGATATAATCAAAAATATTTTAGAAAGACATTATAGTGGAGGTAAAAGATGGAAAATATAGTAATAGGAATTGAAGGCTTGGTTGGAGCTGGAAAAACTGCTATATGTAGGCAATTACTTAACAAAATTCCAAACAGTATTTTATTACAGGGCGGTAATTTATATAGAGCAATCATATATAGTTTAATGTCTTCTGGAATTGATTTGAATCAATTAAAGCAAACAATGAATCAAGTAGATATTAAACAAATTATGGAAAAATTAAAAATTACAATTTCCATTGAAAACAAAGACACAGTTATTTATATGAATGGAAAAAAGATGGATGAAAATAGTTTACAATCAGCTGAATCGTCAATAGCTGTATCAGAAATAAGCCATATAGCTAATAATCAAGAGCTTTATTTATTTGGAAGAAAACTTATTGAAGGTTTTAAGGAAAAATCTAATGTAATTGTATCTGGAAGAGATTTGATGAATATTTATCCAAAATTAGATTATCATTTTTTAATAACCGCTTCTTTAGAAGAACGTGTAAAAAGAAAATGCATACAATATAATGGAAGTATTTCAGAAGAAGAAATGAGGCAAAATATAATACAAAGAGATGAATTGCAAGAAAAATCAGGATATTATAAACAGTATGAGAAGACTATAATAGTTGATGTTACTAATTGTAAAACAGTTGAAGAAAGCACAAATGAAGTACTCCAATATATTCATTTATAATATTTTATACAAAATTTAAGTTTTTATTATAAATTTTTTCAAAATCAAAGATTTAATTTTAGAAAAATTATGAATTACATTTTTTAGAAAGGAGATTGAGTGTATTATAAATATATTAAATATTTATTTTTAAGTACCTCGAAAAAGTAAAATGAGTTTTGTGAATGAAAAATTACAAGAATTTGAGCAATACATACAAGGAAAAAAGGTAGCAATCATTGGATTAGGAGTTAGTAATATTCCTTTATTAGATTATTTCTATGAGCATAATGCAATAGTAAGTATTTTTGACAAAAGAGATGTAAAGAACTTAGATGAGCAAGCATTAAAAAAGATAGAAGAATATAATTTTAATCTATATACAGGAAAAAATGCATTGGAATATTTAAAAGGATTTTCAATTATTTTCCGTTCCCCAAGTTGCAGACCAGATACTCCAGAAATAGTAGAAGAAGTACAAAGAGGAGCTGTTTTAACATCTGAAATAGAAATGCTAATGCAAACTTGTCCAGGTACAGTTATTGGAATTACTGGTAGTGATGGAAAAACAACAACTACAAATCTTATTTATCAAATATTAAAAGAAAAAGGATATAATTGCTATTTAGGCGGAAATATAGGTATCCCACTTTTTACAAAAGTTTCTGAAATGTTGCCAGAAGATATGATAGTTTTAGAACTTAGTAGTTTTCAATTGATGGATATGCAAATAAGTCCACACATTAGTGTTATTACTAATATTTCTCCAAATCATTTAGACATTCATAAAAGTTATGAAGAATATATTGAATCTAAGAAAAATATTTTCAAATATCAAACTTCAAATGACATCTTAATATTAAATTATGATAATGAAATTACTAGAAAATTAAAATCAGAAGCTAATGGAAAAGTTATATATTTTAGTAGAACAGAAAAATTAGAAAATGGTATTATTTATGATAATGGAATTATAAAATCTTGTGAAAATAATGTTAGAAGACATATACTAAATGTAAAAGATGTTCAATTAAAAGGGTTACACAATTACGAAAATATTTGTACAGCTATTGCTGCAACCAGTAGTTTAGTTGAGCCAGAAATTCAAGTTGAAGCTATTAAAAAGTTTAAAGGTGTTGAACATCGTATTGAATTTGTAAGAGATATAGATGGAGTAAAATGGTATAATGACTCAATAGGTACTTCTCCAACCAGAACAATTGCTGGATTAAATTCTTTTGAAGAAAAGATTGTACTAATTGCAGGAGGGTATGATAAACACTTAGATTACACTCCAATTGCTAAGCCAATATTAGAACATGTAAGTACTCTAATTTTAATGGGAGCAACCGCTTCAAAAATAGAGGAAGTAGTAAAAAAAGAACTAGAATTACAAGGAAAGAAACTACCAATCTATAATTGTACTTCTTTAAAGGAAACAGTGGAAAAGGCAAATGAAGTTGCAAAACAAAATGAAGTTGTATTATTTTCTCCAGCAAGTGCAAGTTTTGATTTGTTTAAAAATTTTGAGGACAGGGGAAATCAATTTAAAGCCCTAGTAAATGAAATTTAAAATATTTATAATGAATAGTCACAAAAGTAAATTGCTTTGAATAATATAGAGCAAAAGGAGGTATACTATATGGATTATCAAAGCTATGAGGACTACATGCGTCAGATATTGGGCTATTCATCACAAAATCCAAACATTTATGAGCCTTATAATTATGAAATAAATGCAATTAATAATACATATGATAATTTTAATTCATCACTAGCAGATGAACTTTATCCAGATATTTATCATGTAGTTTATCCAATGGTTTGTAAAGTATGCGAAAATAATAATAAACCAATTACAAAAGATTTATTGGAAAGAATGACAGATGAAGTTTATTATTCAATAGAAGATTCAGACACATCTAATACTAATAATCAAAATACAAGAAAAATTGAAACAGAAAAAAATATTAGAAAAAGTGAAAACAATCTAGAAAAGATAAATAAAAAGTCAGATACCAATATAGAAAAAAATTATAGAAAATCTGAAAATAGTGATAATTTAAAAGTAGATAGTAATAATCTATCAGAAGATAGACAAATTAGGCGACCGAATTTTAATTTAAGAGATTTAATTAAAATTTTAATATTAAGGGAATTATTGGGGCAAAATAGACCACCAATGAGACCTCCACATCAGCAGTATCCACCAAGGCCACCATATCCAAGAAGTAATTTTCAAGAAGGGCCATATCAACCTATACAACAAAGAAAATATCCTGGATATTTATAAAAAATTTTTATAAAAGATATGTAAAAAATAACATGCATATCTTTTATTTTTTTGTTCAAAATAAAAATATCAAATATTATGTTTGTTTAAAAAAGTCATCCATATATATGAAAGAAATAAAAAAATAGCAAATATAATATTCGAAAAATTCCAGGTTATAGGTAATCCTTTTAACCAAAACCTAAATATTGGTACAAGGCAGGTAAGATTATGAAAGTAAAAGATTGTATGTGTAATGAAGTATATTGTGTTGCACCTGATAATACAATAAAGGAATGCGCAACAATAATGTCTAATAAACATGTTGGTTGTATACCTGTATGTGATAATTCTCAAAATGTTGTAGGGCTTGTAACAGACCGTGATATTATTCTAAGAGGTATTGCTTGTAACAAAGACGTAAACACCACTCCTGTTAGTGAAATTATGACTTGTGAAGTATGTTGTTGTGAACCAACAGCAGATATAACAGAAGCTGAACGTTTAATGTCTAAAAATCAGATAAAAAGAATACCTGTTATTGAAAATGAGAAGATTGTAGGAATTTTAACATTAGGAGATTTATCTTATAATGATCAAGTGGAAAACAAAGGAGTAACAGAAACTTTAAATAACATTTGTGGATGTAATGACAAAAATGCTGAATAATCTTATGCACTAGAATATGCCCTAAATAGAAACTATTAAAGATTATAATTAATTATTAATTCATATTTAGGGCATATACATATAGATTTTTCATAAAATAAATCAGAAGGAGTTTTATGTACATATGGTAATTGATATGAATTATTGGGGAAAGGTAATAAAAAATATTATCATTCTTGCAATTTCTATAATAGGAGTATATCTAGGTTTTAAATTAGCTATTTTCTATATGCCATTTTTAATTGCTTTTATAATTTCTTTAATGCTAGAACCTTGCATTCGTTTTATTATGAATAAATTGAAATTAAAACGAAAAACAAGTTCAATTATTATATTTATAATAGCAATTATTTTAATTGTAGGGCTGTTAGTATGGGCTGGTGTTACATTAGTATCAGAAGCATCAAATTTATTAAGTAGTTTAAATGTTTATATTGAAAAAGGCTATTTATTAATTCAAAATTTACTTTCAAAAATTGATTTTAATAATTTTCATATTCCAGAAAATATTATGACAGCAGTTAACAATTCAGCTATGGAGTTTTTTGAATCATTAACACAATGGGCCAAAAATGCATTAACTGGAGCAATTAATTTTCTTACTTCAGTACCAACAATAGGAATTTATGCAGTTATTACATTATTAGCATTGTATTTTATTTGTGTTGATAAAGTATATATGATAGATCAATTAGAACATCATTTGCCAGAAACATGGGTGAAAAAAATAGGAGTACATTTAAAAGAGATTGTAAAGATATTGGGTGGCTATTTAAAAGCAGAGCTAACTTTAGTATTAATTTCATTTGTTATTTGTTTAATTGGACTATATGTTTTGCATTTTACAGGTTTTAATATTCAATATCCATTGCTGATGGCTGTTATTATTGGATTTGTTGACTTATTACCAATATTTGGCTCAGGAACTTTTATGGTACCGTGGGCTGTTATAACTGCTTGCAGTGGAGACTACAATTTATCAATTGCAATATTAGTATTATGGGCAATTATTTCTATAATAAGGCAATTTTTAGAGCCTAGAATTGTATCTGGTAATATTGGAATCCACCCGATTTTTACTTTGATTTCAATGTACACAGGATTCAAGTTTATTGGAATTATAGGAATGATTATAGGACCAATTATTTTAATTATTCTTAAAAATATATTTGCTACATTTATAGATAGGGGAGTAATAAAATCTATTTTTGAGCGTTAACTAAAATTTTTCGTGTTCTGAAATTCAATATAAGAAAAGTGGTTTCGCCACATGTGCATTTTGCTTCGCAAATATGCACAGCCTAAGGTAACTTGAGGCCTTGTTGCTCCAGAAAAATCTAACGATTTTTCCTATGCAATAAAAAAGCTTGCTAAAAGCAAGCTAAATAAAGTAAATTAGAGTTATTTTATAAAATTGTTGAAGTTGCTACAAATGAGTCGTCTGGTGGATATACATATTCATCAGATGGCTTATCTATTTTATTTATTTTTTCTATTTTTAAAATTGGAATTTCTCCATGATAGTCTCCTTTTGTAATTGTTGCTTCAATTTCGACCCAAGTATTATTCTCAAAACTTATAGCATTATCATATTCACATAAAAAACCAACTACAACAGTTTGAAAATCTGAGGAAATTATCATGTCTCTGCCTAAAACAAATTGCTTTTCTGTAAAATCTATTAGGCGATATACATATCCGGAAAAGCAAATTTTTTGTCCAACGTAATTATCAATATTGTCATGAACAGTTTTCAAAATATTAGTGTAATTATTAGTTGTAATTTGATAAATATCTTTCTTATTAATACTATCATTGGTCTTAAAAAAATTATTTCCTAGAATTCGATATCCTACTATTATAGTAATAATAATAATTAATATAAATAAAATTACTAAAATAGTTTTTCCTAATTTGTTTCCGTCAACTTTAAAATTATAAATAAACATAAAACTCATCCTTTTCATTAAAAGTTACAATAAATGTATGTGATATCTAAAAAAAATATGACATGCTTTTTTCATTATTAAACTCTATTAATTTTTTTCGATTTTCCTTGCGATTTTTAGGCAAAAGTGATATAGTATGATAGATGTTATTTTAAAGAGAATATCATTTACGTATATAACAAATTAGGAAGGATGAAAATCATGGGATTATTTAAAAGCTATAGTGAAAAAGAAGTAAAAAGAGTTAAACCTTTAGTTGAAAAAATCAACAATTTAGAACCAGAAATTCAAAAACTAACTGACAATGAATTGAGAAATAAAACAAAGGAGTTTAAAAAACTATTAGAAGAAGGAAAAACGTTAGACGATATCCTTCCAGAAGCTTTTGCAGTTATGAGAGAAGCTTCAAAAAGAGTTTTAGGAATGAGACATTTTGATGTGCAATTAATTGGTGGTATAATATTACACCAAGGTAGAATTGCAGAAATGAAAACAGGTGAAGGAAAAACATTAGTAGCAACCCTTCCAGTATATTTGAATGCTTTAACAGGTAAAGGTGTTCACGTTATTACAGTTAATGATTACTTAGCAAAAAGAGATAGTGAATGGATGGGAAAAGTATATAAATTTTTAGGGCTAACTGTTGGATTAGTAATTGCAGGAATGGAACCTGAAGCTAAAAGAGATGCATATAATTGTGATATTACTTATGGAACTAACAATGAATATGGATTCGATTACTTAAGAGATAATATGGTTATTTATAAAGAGCAATTAGTTCAAAGAGAATTAAATTATGCTATCGTAGACGAGATTGATAGTATTTTAATTGATGAAGCTCGTACACCACTTATTATTTCTGGTAGAGGAACACAATCATCAGATTTATATAAAAAAGCTGATAGCTTTGTAAGAAAATTAACTCCAAAAATAATAGTTGAAGAAGATGTTAAAGATGAAGAACAAGCAGAAGATAACGAAAAATATGATTACATCGTAGACTTAAAAGCAAAATCCGCTTCTTTAACTCAAAAAGGTATAAAAAAGGCAGAACAAGAATTCAACCTAGAAAACTTCAATGATATAGAAAATTCAGAATTAGTACACAATGTAAATCAAGCACTTCGTGCATATGGTATTATGAAAAAAGATATTGATTATATCGTAAAAAATGGCGAAGTTCTAATTGTTGATGAGTTTACAGGAAGAATTATGTATGGAAGAAGATATAACAATGGTTTACATCAAGCAATTGAAGCAAAAGAGCATGTAAAAATTGCAGATGAATCAAAAACATTAGCAACAATAACATTCCAAAATTATTTTAGAATGTATAATAAACTTTCTGGAATGACTGGTACTGCTATGACAGAAGAGTCAGAATTCCAAGAAATCTATAACTTAGATGTTATTGAAATACCTACAAATAAACCAATGATACGTAATGATCATCATGACATTATTTACAAAAATGAAGATGCTAAATTTAGAGCTGTTATTGAAGAAATTAAAAAGAGTCATGAAAAAGGTCAACCAGTTCTAGTTGGTACAGTATCTATTGAAAAATCAGAAAAATTAAGTGGAATGTTAAAAAGAGAAGGAATAAAACATGAAGTATTAAATGCTAAATTCCATGAAAAAGAAGCTGAGATTATAGCTCAAGCAGGTAAATATGGCGCTGTTACAATCGCTACAAACATGGCTGGTCGTGGTACCGATATTATGCTTGGAGGAAACAGTGAATATTTAGCAAAACAAGAAATGAGAAAACAAAGATATACAGAAGAGCAAATAGAACAAGCAACAGCATTTAACGAAACAGATGATCAAGAAATAATTGCTTCAAGAAAGAAATTTAAAGAATTACAAGATAAATTTGAAGCAGAAATAAAAGAAGAAAAGCAAAAAGTTCTTGATGTTGGTGGACTTAAAATTATAGGTACAGAAAGACATGAATCAAGAAGAATTGATAACCAGCTTCGTGGACGTAGTGGTCGTCAAGGAGATCCTGGAGAATCAATATTCTACATTGGGCTTGATGATGATTTAATGAAAATATTTGGTGGAGACGCTATTACTAAAGTTTATAATACTTTGGGAGCAGATGAAGATATGCCAATACAAGCTAAAATTCTTTCTAATGCTGTTGAATCAGCACAAAAAAAGGTTGAAAGCAGAAACTTCAGTATTCGTAAAAATGTACTTCAATATGATGATGTTATGAATGTACAAAGAGGAATTATTTATGATGAAAGAAGAAAAGTACTAAACGGTGAAAACTTAAAAGAATATATCTTAAAAATGGTAGATTCTTTAATTGCCGAATTAGTAGCTGAATATTTATCAGATCCAGAAAATATTAATGTAGAATCATTTATGCAAGATATATTAGTTACATTTGGAATTACGGAGTTAAAATCTATTTCAGCTAAAAAAATAAAGACAGATGAGGTTGTAGAAGAACTTACACAAAAAGCTCATGAATTATATGAAGAAAAAGAAAAGTCTATTGGTGAAAACAATATGAGAGAACTTGAAAGAGTTATTATGCTAAAAATAGTAGACGAAAGATGGATGAATCATATTGATGGAATGGATGAATTGAAAGATGGTATAGGACTTCGTGCTTATGGACAAAAAGACCCAGTTGTTCAATATAGAATTGAAGGTGCTGATATGTTTGATCAGATGGTATATGACATAAAATCAGATGTTGTAAAATTCTTAATGAATGCTAGAAAAAGAGAAACATCTATGCAAAGAACTACATCAGTTAAAATTACTGGTGAAGGCTTTGAAGACACTCTTACAAATTTGGATAGTCAAGCACCAAGAAAAACAGGAGGAAATACTACAGTAGTAAACACTGAGCCAAAAATTAATAGAAATGCCCCATGCCCATGCGGTTCGGGAAAAAAGTATAAGAATTGTTGCGGAAAGAATAAATAATATTAATACTTTCAAAAGATTTTGAAAGTGAATAAATTACTATTCAAAAATAAAAATTTAAAACAATTGAAAAAAAGGAGTGTATCTAAAAAAATGGATAGCGCTTCTTTTTTTATGTTATGTACTATCAGTTGAACTAAAAAATAATATAAAACATATTTATTTACAAGATGCAATTGATAAAATCTTAACAAGATTCAAGAAGAACGATAAATTTATTTGTGCATTTCTAACAGCATGTTACACAAGAATGAAAACTTTGATATTATAAATCAAATTATAAATTTTGGAGACTTTTCAAAAAAGATTGAATTTAATTTATATATATGATACAATACAAATGTTCGTAATATAAAAGGAGAGATTTATTATGGATAATGAAAATGGAGATATTATAATATATCAAACAGATGATGGACTAACAAAAATAGATGTCAAAATTCAAAATGAAACAGTATGGTTATCTCAACAACAGATGGCTGAACTATTTGGTACTTCAAGAACAAATGTAATAGAACATATAAACAATATTTATTTAGAAGAGGAACTTGATAAAAATTCAACTTGTCAGAATTTCCGACAAGTTCAAAAAGAAGGAAATAGAACTGTTTCAAGAGAAATTCCTTTTTATAATTTAGATATGATAATTTCTTTGGGCTATAGAATAAAATCTAAAATTGCTACTAATTTTAGAAAGTGGGCAACAGAAAGATTAAAAGAGTATATGATAAAAGGTTTTACTATGGATGATGAAAGACTTAAAGGAAATGGTGGAGGCAATTATTGGAGAGAGTTGCTTGCTAGAATTAAGGATATTAGATCATCAGAAAAAGTGCTATATAGGCAAGTTCTTGATTTATACGCAACGGCTGTTGATTATAATCCGAAAGATGAAAAGTCTATTCAATTTTTTAAAATTGTTCAAAATAAATTACATTATGCGACTCACGGACATACTGCTTCAGAAGTAATATATGAAAGAGCCAATGCTGATAAGCCATTTATGGGATTAACAACATTTAAAGGAGATATTCCAGTCTTTAGTGATGTAGTAATTGCTAAAAATTATTTAAGTGAAGAAGAATTAAAAGTTTTAAATAACCTTGTATCAGGATATTTTGATTTTGCTGAAATACAAGCAATAAGACATAATCCAATGTATATGGAAGATTATATTAAACAATTAGATACAATACTCTCTTCTACAGGAGAAAAATTATTAACTGGAGCTGGTACTATAAGTCATGATAAGGCAATAAAAAAAGCAAAGACAGAATATAGGAAATATCAAGTTAAGACTGTTAGCCCTGTAGAAAAAGAATATTTAAAGGCTTTGAAAGAAATTAATAGTAAACTAAAAGAAAAGAAGATTAAATAAGTATAGTAATATTATTATTAAAGAGATAAAGGAAAAATTTAATTTATAGAAGAGGTGATCATATATGAAATACTTTAAAAAACTAATGGGAGATAGAATATACTTATCTCCAAGGAACAGTGAAGATGTAGAAAAATTTACAGAATGGTTAAATGACTTTGAAACAACAGATTATTTAGGAAGAAGTGGAATACTTACAACATTAGATGGAGAAAAGAAATATTTAGAGGAAAATAACTCACCTGAAGCAAATTTTGTAATTGTAACAATTGATGATAATAAAATGATAGGAACGGTTTCGTTAGAAAATATAAACCACATTAATAGATCTGCTACACTGGGAATTTTTATAGGTGATAAAGATTTTAGAAGTAAAGGATATGGTACAGAAGCTATAAAATTAATACTTGAATATGGTTTTAGGTATCTGAATTTAAAAAATATAAAACTAGATCTAATGTCATTTAATGAAAGAGCTTTAAAATGCTATAAAAAATGTGGTTTTAAAGAATATGGTAGAAGAAGAAAATGTAAGTTTATAAATGGAGAATATTATGATTCAATTGAAATGGATATTTTAAATGAAGAATTTAATGAAGATTGTATTAGAAATAAAAACATATAAGAGAGGAGCAAGTAAAAAATGGATGAAATAGAAATTATACAACCAAAAATTGAAAATCAAGTTGAGATAAATGAGTTAGCAAAACAAGTACATAAATTACATGTTAAATGGAATCCAGATTTCTTTTTAGATACTGACCAAGTAATACCAATGGAAAGACTTGAAAAATTACTTGAAACAGAAAGTATATATATTGCAAAAAAAGATAAGAAAATTGTAGGATATATAATTATAAATATAGTAGAAAAAGATAATGGTTTTATTAGATATAGAAAAACGTTATGTATAGATACATTATGTATTGATGAAAAATATAGGGGACAAGGAATTGGCACTAAAATGCTAGAATTTGCCAAGAAATTAGGAAAAGAAAAAAATTGTACAGATATCTATTTAAATGTAAATCCTAATAATAAAAATGCAATTAGAGTATATGAAAATTTTGGAATGAAGGTTAATAAAATATCATATATGATGAAATTATAAATTAAAAAAATCTTGCAAAACAGTCTTAAGAGTTTTCTTTGCAAGATTTTTTTGAAAAGAAAATCTCTTTGACAAACTAGCATTTATATGCTATATTTTTCTTATGAAAATAGGCGTTTTACAAATTTTAATGATAAATGAATAAATATAAGGGGAATTAACATGAAGAAAATATTTGGAGTAATAGGAAAAGTACTTATTGTTATACTAATAACTGCAATATTTATATTGATTACATTATTTGGTATGATAAAAATGATATGTAGTGGAATATCTGAAAGTGCAAAAGAGTTATTTGCAACTACAATGTTGGAAACAGGTCAAATGAAATTTTTGGCTACAATGTTTTTGTCAAAAGAGGAGCTTCAACAATTAGTAAATAAAAATTCTGTAGCAGCGATGAGTACAGAAGTTGACACTAATTTAATAAAAGTCGGAGAAAAAAATGATAAAAGTGAATTTGATATTAATGGCATAGAGCTTGAAGAAATATCTGGAACCACTTTTTTCGCTAAAATGTTAATAATCAATGATCCATCAAGACTAAAACTAGCAACTACATATCCATGGAAAGAATATGGTATTGAGCTAGAGAAATTAGTAAAGCAAAGTAATTCTATAGCTGGAATTAATGGAGGCCTATATGTGTCAACAGGAAATAAGGGAGGAAGTCCTTTAGGAGTAGTTGTATGTGATGGAAAAATACAATATAATCAACCATATGGTTATGCAGGATTGCATTTAATTGGTTTTGATGAAGATAATATATTAAAAATTGAAAGTATTGAAGGGAAAAATGCTAAACAAGTAGAAGAATTAATTAAAAAAGAAAAAATAAGAGATGCTGTTACATTTCAAGAAGAAAGCAGTGATGCAAATAATCATTTTGTAAAATTAATTATAAATGGGGAAGAGAGAAAATTTGATGGTAAGGGAAGTGGTGCAAATCCACGTACAGCGATAGGACAAAGAGAAGATGGAACGGTTTTACTATTAGTAACAGATGGTAGAGGAGCTTCAGGGCATTTAGGAGCAACAGCATCAGATTTAATTAAAATCATGAAAGAATATGGAGCAGTTAATGCAGCAAATTTAGATGGTGGTAGTTCATCTAGTATGTACTATGATGGAAAATATGAAATGTCAAGTGTAACATTTTATTATGCAAATTCATCATGGAAATTACCAACAGGTTTTGTAGTAGAAAAAAGGGGAAAATAAGAGGAGTAAACTATGAAAAAACAAAACGCAAGTAAAAAAGAGAGTTCTAAATTTAAAAAATTTTTGAAAATTTATGTTGTAATATTATTAATATTAATGGCTCTATTTTTAGGATATGTTGCTAATAGTTTAATAAAATATGAAAATAATCAGAACGATGTTTATATGGCAAATTTAATAGAAAAACTAAAAAAAGAAAGTAAAAAAGGAAAAATAGAAAAAATGGTAGATTTTTCAGATTTGCAGATAAGTGAATTTGAAAACGAAAAGACTACAATAAGTCAAGGTTTAAATTATATTTTAGAAAACAATAATATAACATATAAATTAAATGAAGAAAGTACGGAAGAAAATTTAGTTTATAATATTTATGCTAATGATAGGTTAATCTTAGAAGTTCGTTTAAATGGAAGCAAAAAAGAAAATAGACTTGGACTGTTAACCTTTATTGATTGGAAAATAGATTCAATAAAAAATAAAGCGGAAAACGGATTGTATATATGTGATATTCTTGTACCTAGTAATTATAGTGTTTTAGTAAATGATAAGCAAATAGGGGAAGCTCAGATAAAACAAAACTCAGAAGAAAGTGGATTATCACAAATATCAAAATATATAGATATTCCACATGATGTAACATATCAAATTCCTCAATTATTAAAACAACCATCTATTAAAATTTTAGATGAAAATAATAATGAAGTGCAATATGAAAACAAAGACAATGTATTTACGGTACAATTAGAATTCAAGAAAATATCTGATAAACAAGAAGCACTTAAAGAAATAAAAAATCCACCTAAAATTATGAAAATAGCAGAAGATTGGAGTCTATTTTTAACAAATGACTTGACAGGTCGTTTGCATGGTTTTTACAATATTAATAAATACTTGATAAAAGATTCTGATATATATAAATATGCATATAATTGGGCTACAGGAGTAGATATTACATTTGTAAGTAAACATTCATTAATGTATCCAACCTTCTCAAAAGAGTCTATAAGCAATTTTGAAATTTATAATGAAAATGCATTTTCTTGTGAAGTATATTTACAAAAAAACTTGAGACTAATTACTGGAAAAAGAATTGAGGATAAAATGCATGAAAGGATGTATTTTGCTTATTACGATGATACGGATGACAATAAGGACAATCCAACTTGGAAATTAGTTAATATGCAGTCAATTGTGGATACAAATAATTAATCATGATAGAAAGGAAATTATGATTATGGATGACATAGTAATAATAATACCAGCATATAAGCCACAAAAGGAAATTATGATGCCTTTTATAAAATCTGTAAAAGAAGAATTCAAACATGTAGTGGTAGTAAATGATGGGTGTGGACAAGCATATGATAGCTTTTTTGAAGAAATAGAAAGACAAGACTTTATAGTCTTAAAACATTACGTTAATCTTGGAAAGGGACGTGCTATTAAAACAGCATTTAATTATGTGTTAAATAATTATCCTAATATTATAGGTGTTGTAACTGCAGATTGTGATGGACAACATGCACTTGAAGATATAAAAAAATGTGCTCAAAAATTAAGAGAAAATCCGGACAAATTAATAGTTGGATGCAGAAATTTTAATGAGAGTCAGGTACCTTTAAAAAGTAGATATGGAAATAAAATAACAATTTTTACTTTATCAACATTTGTTGGCATCAAAATAAGTGATTCACAATCTGGATTACGAGCATTCGGAAAAACGATTATGGAAAAATTTATGCAAGTTTCAGGTGAGAGATATGAATATGAAACTAATATGCTAATTTCATGTAAAGAAAATAATTTTCAAATAGCAGAAGTTCCAATATCAACTATTTATATAGAGGGAAATACACATAGCCATTTTAACCCAATAAAAGATTCTATTGTAATATATAAAATATTTATAAAATATATTTTGTCAGCAATAAGCTCTTTTTTGCTTGATATAGCATTATTTACTATTTTTGTTAATGTATTTCCTGATTTCAGCATAAATGAAATCATTACTAAGATTGTAATAGCTACAATTATTGCTAGAATAATCTCATCAATCTACAATTTTTGTATTAATTCAAAACTAGTATTTAAAAATAATAAAACCAAAAAATCTTTACTAAAATATTTTACTTTAGTGATAATTCAAATGTTTGTATCAGCATTTGCAGTATCAGAATTATTTAAAATTATAGGAATTAATTCAACACTCATAAAATTAGTAGTTGATACTATTATATTTATTGTAAATTTTGTTATACAAAGAGAATGGGTATTTAAAAAATAGCTTTATTTTGACTTAAAATGCAAAAAATGCTATAATATATATTACATTAACCGAAAGGTGGAAGGACAATGATCAACTTTGTTTTGTGGCTAATTGCGACTTTTCTCACAGCAGTCTTCGCATTTATGCGGTTTCTAGTTCCTGAGCTCATACCATTTTTCATCCCAATGGTTAACGCTGTTTTAGCATTTTTTTTCTTTGCTAAAACGATCTATTCTCTTGTATACTGGGTTGATTGTAGAAGAGATTGTAGTCATAGTGTATATATTCTCTACTATACATGGCTATTTATCTCTGTGGAAACTATTCTACTTTGGATCCTACATGAGTATGTTAATTTCTACCATCCTATCATAATGTTTATTTTCTCAGTTATAAGCGGAATAATCTTAGCTGTTGATTTGTTCGAATTATGGATTTCATGGAACAAATGGAAGGACTAAAAGCGCGATAAAATTGCAAAAAACCACGACTAGTTTCATACAATGTATGGAGCTAGTTTTTTATGAAAAAGATTATTTTTATTATACTTACGATAGTATTAATTCCAAATTCTTACAATGAAAGTTATAGTAAGTTAGTTGATAGATATGTATTAGTTAATTAATTTTATATTAGTTTGAATTTATATATCTTATATGGTATATTATAATATAATAAAAGGAGAGTGGAAAAATTGATAGAATTAGAAGATAATTATAAATTTCTACAAGAATTGAGACAAAAATTAACACAAATAGGTGATTCACTTTGACATTACAAAATTAAAAGATGATTTAAAAAATTTAGAAATTCAAACAATGGAGCAAGATTTTTGGAATGACAATAAAAATAGTTCAGCTGTTTTAAAGCAAATAAATAATTTGAAATCTAAAATTGAAAATTACTCTCAAATAGATAAGGAATTAAATAATATAATAGAAATGACCGAACTTTTAAATATGGAACCAGATGAAGATATGGCAAAGGATGTACTAAAAGCAACCAATCATTTATCAAAAGAAATTGAAAAATTAGAAATTACCACTTTATTATCTGGAAAATATGACTATAACAATTCTATTATAACTATTCATCCAGGTGCAGGAGGAACAGAAGCACAAGATTGGGCAGAAATGTTATATAGAATGTATACTAGATGGGCAAATGATAATGGATATGAAGTAAAAGAATTAGATTATCTAGAAGGAGAAGAAGCGGGATTAAAAAGTGTTACTTTTTCTGTTATTGGACCATATTCATATGGATACCTAAAAGGTGAGATGGGAGTCCATAGATTAGTTAGAATTTCTCCATTTGATGCAGGCGGAAGAAGGCATACTTCATTTGCTTCTATAGAAGTGCTTCCAGAAATAACAGAGGATATAGAAGTTGATATTAATCCTGATGATTTAAGAATAGATACTTATCGTTCTTCTGGAGCAGGTGGTCAACATATAAATAAAACGTCTTCAGCTGTAAGAATTACACATATACCAACTAATATCGTAGTAGCTTGCCAATCAGAGCGTTCTCAAATTCAAAATAAGGAAACAGCAATGAAAATGTTAAAATCTAAGTTATTAACACTAAAAGAAAAAGCTCAAAAAGCAACTATAGATGAATTAAAAGGAGTACAAATGGAAATAGGGTGGGGAAGTCAAATTAGATCATATGTCTTTTGTCCTTATACTCTTGTTAAAGATCATAGAACTAACTATGAAGTTGGAAATGTACAAGCAGTTATGGATGGCGATTTAAACGGTTTCATAGATAGTTACTTAAAATTTCAATTAAAAAAATAACATTTTAGTTTATAAAAACATATAATATACAAGTCAAACTTCAAATGAATTGACTTGTATTTTTTTTATAAGGATATGAACTTTTTATGGAATTAGAAGTAATTAAATTTGGTGGAAGCTCACTTGCTAATAATGAAAAAATTGCATTAGCTGTTAAACAAACAACTTTATTTTTGAAAGAAAAGAAAAAGGTAATAGTTGTTGTATCAGCCCAAGGAAATACAACCGATAGATTAATAGAAGCGGCACATACATTAAATTCAACACCAGATAAAAGGGAATTAGATATGTTAGTATCTGTAGGTGAACAAATATCTTGTTCTAAGTTTGCCATATTTTTGCAAAAAATTGGTTATAAGGCTATTTCACTTACTGGATGGCAAGCAGGTATTCTAACAGATTCTAATTACACACAAGCTAAAATAATAAGTATTAATACTAAAAGAATAGAAGCGGAATTATATAATAATGATGTAATAGTAATAGCAGGTTTTCAAGGAATTGACATAAATCAGAATATTACTACTCTTGGAAGAGATGGCTCTGATACAACGGCAGTTTCTATTGCTTCTGCATTGAAATTAAAACGATGTTATATTTTTACGGATATTGATGGAATTTATGATAGCGATCCTAAAAACAATAAGAATGCCAAAAAATTATCTAAAATTTCTTATACACAAATGAAAAAATTAGCGGAAAAAGGTGCAAAAGTTTTACATAAAGCATGTATTGAAATAGCTGAAGAAAACGATATTAAAATAATAGTGGCAAAAGTTATGGAATTAAATAGTGGAAGTGTAGTTAATTAATCTACTTTGGCACAAATATGAATGTTTACTCTTGCAAACTGCAATATATAAATATTGCATCAGAAAAGTCATGTGATTTCTTTGATGCAATAAAATATAGTTCTAAAAAAGACAAGACTTGAATATAATTAGATAGACTTGTTTTAAAATATTTATAAGGAGTGAACCAAATGCCAATTGATGAAAGAAAATCAATTTCAAACACAACTAATGTTGTTCAAAATATAGTATTAGAAAATAGAGAAAAATTAAATATTACAGGAGTTTTAGATGTATTAAGTTTTGATGATCAAATTGTAATTTTGGAAACAGAGTTAGGCTTATTAACTGTAAAAGGTGAAAATATACGAATTAATAAATTGAGTTTAGATACTTCAGAAGTTACTGTTGAAGGAGAAATATCCCAACTTGCTTATAGCGAAAAAGATTCCGTAGAAAAAAGTGGAGGTTTTCTTAACAAAATATTTAAGTAGGTGAAAAAATGGAGGAAATGTACAATCAATTATTTTGTTTAACAGTTTTTTCAATAACTGGAATAGTTATAGGCATATTATTTGACATATTTAGAATTTTTAGAAAAAGCTTTAAAACTTCTGATATAATTACATATCTGCAAGATATCTTATTTTGGATTTTAACTGGTTTTATTGTGCTATTTGCTATTTTTAAGTTTAATGATGGTGAGATTAGAAGTTATATTTTTATTGGAATTGCATTAGGAATTTTAATATACATGCTGACAATTAGTAGATTTACAATAAAATATTGTGTTGCAATTGTACAATGGATAAAGAAAATAATTTCATATCCAATTTCTATAATAATAAAATTTTCTAAGAAAATTATAATAAATCCAATAATAAAATTATCCAGAAAATTAATACCAAAAGTAAAGAAAACTAAAAATAATCTACTTAATAAGATTAATTGACATTATTTTATGTAAAAAGAGAGAATTGAGTAGAAAAAATAAAAAAATTAAACAAATTTATAATAAAAAAAAGGAATTTTATGAAAAATGTAGAAAAGATAAATATGGTGTGTTATAATCATATTATAAATTTATGAGGAAAGAAAGTACATATGAAAAACGAAAAATTAAAGTCCGTGTTAAAAAAAATATTAATAGTAGTAATTGCTATTTATGTTATATATACCTTTTTTGTACAGCAGGAAACTTTAAATGCATACAAAGCAGATGAAGAAAGATATAAAGAGCAAATTGCTGCTGAAGAAGAAAGAAAACAAGAATTAAATGAAACAAAATCTAACCTTGATTCAAAAGAATATATTGAAGAAGTAGCAAGAGAAAGATTGGATATGTATTTACCTAATGAAAAGGTATATATTGATATTAGTAAATGATATTGTAGAATAAACAGGGGAGTTTTCCCCTTATTTCTTTTAGAATTGTTCATATTAATTTTTATCTAAAGATTTTTATCTAATATTAATTCCGAAAATGAAAAACTTATAAATTTAATTAAAATTATTATATAGGGGGTTTATATGAATCTAGAAAATCATACACTAGTTGAATTGCGCCAATTTGCAAAAGAAAAAGGTATCAAAAATAGTTCAAAATTAAAAAAGGACGAGCTTATTCAAGTGCTTTCGGAAGTTTTAAAAGATGATGATGCAGAAAAAGAGCAAAGTGAAACCATTGAAGATACAAGTATCAAAGTATCAGATAGAGAATATGAAGTAAATAATTATGAGGAAAAAAATGCTGAATCTAATAAAAAATCAGACAATACTCTAAATGAACCAAGTGAAGGGTATAAAATAACTAATGCTGATGATCAAATTGTTGAAGGAATATTAGAAGTTTTACCAGATGGATATGGTTTCTTAAGAGGTGAAAACTATCTGTCCACTCCTAAAGATGTATATATTTCTCCTGTTCAAATTAGAAGATTCCGTTTAGATAAAGGAGACAAAATAAAAGGAATTTCTAGAACTCCAAAAGAAGGAGAAAAATTTCCAGCTTTAATATATGTAGGGGAAGTAAATGGTGAAGCACCAGAAATGGCATATCGTAGAACTAAATTTGATGACTTAATTCCAGTTTATCCTAATGAAAGAATCCGTTTAGAAACAACACCAAATGAATATGCAATGAGAATAATTGACTTAATGTCTCCAATAGGAAAAGGTCAAAGAGGAATGATTGTGGCACCACCTAAAGTAGGAAAAACTACTTTATTAAAAAAGATTGCTAATAGTATAACTACAAATAATCCTGAAATTGAATTAATTGTACTTTTAATAGATGAACGTCCTGAAGAAGTTACAGATATGAGAAGAAGTATAAAAGGAGATGTTATATACTCTACTTTTGATGAATTACCTGAACATCACGTGAAAGTGGCTGAAATGGTATTAGAAAGAGCTAAAAGATTAACAGAACAGAAGAAAGATGTTGTTATATTATTAGATAGTATAACTCGTTTAGCAAGAGCTTACAACTTAGTAATACCATCATCAGGAAGAACCTTATCAGGAGGTTTAGATCCAAGTGCACTTCATAAACCAAAAAAATTCTTTGGAGCAGCTAGAAATATAGAGCATGGTGGAAGCTTAACAATTCTTGCAACAGCATTAATTGAAACAGGTAGCAGAATGGATGATGTAATATTTGAAGAATTTAAAGGTACTGGAAATATGGAAGTACATTTAGATAGAAAATTGTCAGAAAAACGTATTTTCCCAGCAATTGATATTAATAAATCAGGAACAAGAAGAGAAGAACTATTGCTTGATTCAAAAGAATTGGAAACAGTATTTGCACTAAGAAAAGCAATGTCTACAATGTCTGTATCAGATGTTACTGAAGAATTGATAACTCAAATGATGCAAACAAAAACAAATAGTGATTTTTTGGAAAGAATGTCTTATTTTTTAAAAAATAATTTAAAATAATTTAATAATTAATACAAAAAGATATAAAGAAGTTTTAAATTTCTTTATATTTTTTTGCTTTAAACTCATTTTATTATTTTTTTATTATAAATTATATCAATAATAATGTTAATTTTAGTAATAGTCTAGAATATTATATTAGTATATAGGATATTAATGTAATTTTTTAATAACTTAAGCGAATATACAAAAAATTGCATATAATATTTTCTAAATTAATGAATCAGGAGGAAAAACAAGTGGAAGAAGAGGAAATAATGAAAGAGAAGGAAGTCATTGAAGAAGAAATATTTGAAGAAGTAGAAGATATTCTAAATGGGGAGGATAATAATGAACAGTAGAATTTTAAAGACAAAAGATAATGTTATTACGCAAAAATATAAAAAAGGTATGCACGATGGAATAGACATAGTTGGAAGTGGGCGTACGTTAGATTATGTAGTAGCACATTCAGATGGAGTCATAGCAAATGTTAGAAGTGACTATAATAAAACAGATAAAACTGGAAATAGTTATGGCAATTATGTTTTAATAAAACATTCAAATGGAATGTACACTTTATATGCACATTTAAAATATAATTCAATTACGGTGAAAGTAGGGCAGAAAGTAGAAAGAGGACAAATCATAGGATATATGGGAAATACAGGGCATAGTATTGGAGCACATTTGCACTTTGAAGTTAGAGACAAAAACAATAATAAAATTGATCCAACAAATTATATAAACTCTAATTTGTTCGATTCTAATTCAAAGGATAATATTGTATTAGAATGGCAGAAAGTAATGAACAAGACTTATAATTGTGGAATAGCAGAAGACAATAGTTATGGTCCTGATAGCAAAGCAAATGCCAATAAATATTATTTGCTATATAAATTTCCTACAATAAAAAATGAACATGTAAAGTTTATTCAAGAAAGATTAATCGAGAAAGGTTACTCAGTTGGAGAATCTAAAATAGATGGTTCTTATGGTAAAGAAACAGAAAAAGCAGTAAAAGAATTTCAAAAGGCAATGGGAATAGAAGAAGATGGATATGTAGGAGAGAAGACGACAGAACTTTTATTAAAATAAAATGTATTTTTATATATAATAATGGTTAAAATATTTTTCGTATGCTTAGCCTGTAAAGATTTTACAGGTTAAGTATTTTATTAAGATTTTTACAATTAAATTCTTTATATCTAATTGCGCAAAATGAAAGTTTTGTACAATTAGGAATAGGAGCTAAATACATGGACAACCACTAGCGGTGTCCTACAAATATGCTGATATACCAATACTTTTAGCGCATTAAACTATATGTTTTTTTTATAAAAACCTCTTAAAATTGATTCTGATACCTTGTTATTTTACTTTATTAAGTTTATTCTAACATAATATTATTTCTATTATAATTTCTAATTAAAATCTTGTAATTCTCTTAAAACCTTATTTTATCAATTATTTCAGACAAGTAACTATATTACTTTTTTATAAAAACGGATTAAAATCGATTCTCGTGCGTCGTTTTTTGAGCTATTTTTTGGTAGTTTTTAAAAATTATTGATTTTACAATATTTTGGCAAATTTATATTATATAAGTTATAATTCTTAAATATTCAAGTCAAATAATTTTATTAGTTAAATATAAAAATGTCTTAAAATTGATTTTGAAGCTTTATAAAATGAAATTATTTTATAATGTTATAAATAGAAATTTATAAAAATTTTAATTATAACAAATGTTCGGTTTTTATTAAATTATACAAACAAATTTGAAATCAAAAATTTTAAATTTTTATAAATTCAGATTTTTTATTTTAATAATTATATTTTTTCGTAAAAAAATTCTAATACTAAAATTTGGGAAATTTTTTAATCTATGATATTTTTTATATTTTAGAAATCTTTGAAAATAAGCTCCTCTCTCCTACTCTAGCAATTTTCAATTTTTTCTAATTTTTAATCATCTAAATTCTCGATTTCATTATAAAAATTGATAAAATTCAAGTTTTCTTCTCGCAAATACTTATCTAATTTAATTATCATATTGCTTTTTATTTAAATCACTATCTATATTTAATAATGCTCCATCTTGCTCTTTAAAATAAATCCAATGATATTCTAAAATATCATTTCCATAGTTAAGCTTAAAGCTTTTAAATTTTTCACAGCTTCCATCTTTTTTAAGTGGCATTGCAGAACATACTCTAATAGTTAATGGAGTTTTTGTCAAAGGTCTTTTATAGCCAAAGATTTTATACCATTTATCAGCACTTATAGAATTGCGAAGTAAATAAGTTATTGAAACAGCATATGCTGTGGCTTGTGATAGTACTTTTCCTAAGGGTTCTCTATTAATATTTTCATCTTTAACTTCTATTACAGTAAGTTTTCCACCAGAAGTTCTAGCTAATATATCAATTCCTCCACCTTTTGCTCCATCTTTTGCTGCAAGAAATATTTTTTCAGATGATGCTTTTAACGGTGTCTTCATTGCTAAAAAATAATCTGCAAAAGTTACAGGCTGAATACCACATAACAATTTATCTTTTGAACTTGCTTTTACAAATTCAGAAAAAAGTAAATCTTGAACTCCATGCTCTTTATTAGTATTATGAATATTTTGTCTTACTTTCTTTTTATATTCTTCTGGTTCATTATCAAATTTTCTAAAGATATTTCTAAATTCACGAGCATCTTTTCCAGACCAAGTTGCATTATCTAATTTTTTTTCACATCCAAAATATTCTTTATTTCGCTCTTCATATCCTTTTGTAGAAATTGTTACTATTTTATCTTGATTTACTTTAATTTTCGCTACATTTTGTCCCCAATATCTAACATCTACATATAAACAATTAACATATTTTTCTAAATCATTAATAATTGTATGATATGTAAAAGGTTTATATTTTCTAAAAGACTTACTCAATTGTTCTTTTGTTTCTTTTGTTTTTAAAATATTATCAGCATATCCATTAAAATAATTTAACCATTTTTTATTATCTTTTAATATTTCATCTACTTCTGTTATTGTGTTCATTAAATAACTTTTCATTTCTTCAATTTCCATTTTATTTTCCCTACTTAATCATTTAAATAATAATAAATTTTTATACTACATATTTTTCATCATCGTTTAATAAAATAATTTTACTGCTTAAACCGTATATTGTCAAATACTTCTGGTGCTTCACTATGAATCGGAATAATAACTTCTGGACTAACCGTTTCACACACTTTTTTTATAGCATCTATATCTGCATGCCCACTAGTATGTAAAAATATACAATCTTTTGGTACTAATTCCTGCAATGTTTTATATTCTTCGAATTCTGGATTTAAATATCCTTTCCAATTAGAATATATAAATTTATTTTTAGAAAATATTGTTACCATTTTTCTTGAAAAATTATTATTTCTTATTGGCATAACAAAACCCTTTGATTGCATTTCATCTATTAATTTAAAGGAAAATTCTTTATATTTACCTTTAAATTTATAATAATCACTTCTAGCAATAGAATCAATATAATCTAAAATTTTAGCTTGAACCACATCACATACAAAGATTCTATTTTCATTTTTTGAAGCTTCTTTAAGTGCAGCAAGTCTATCAATATTGGTACAACTACAACATACAAAACTATATTTATTATCTTTAAAAATTTCTTCAGCTTTATCTTGCAACTGAAACTCTGTTAAAGTTGGCTCTTTCTTTCGTGAAAGAGTAGTACCTTCGCAAATCAAACAATCTACTTTTCCTACATATTTTTCCAGAGCTGGTATAACAGATTTTCCCCTTTGTCCATGTAGTCTAAAATCTCCTGTATGTAAAAGAGTTTTTCCATCACATTCTATCTTTAACATATGTGCGTTAAAAGCTGAATGGTCAACTTCTATTGGAGTAATTAAAATATCCCCAATTTTTATTTTATTTGGAATTTTATAAGTTTTAAATTTTTTAACCCTTTCCCAATCCTTTTCAGTAATTACATTAGCAAATTCTAAACTTTCTTGGACAAGTTTATATATTTCTTTTGAAACTTCTCCAATATATATTGGAATTTGAGTTAATACTTTATTATATAGTCCAATATGATCTCCGTGATAATGTGTAATAATAACAGCATCAAAAATCTTTCCTTCACTATTAGTTAGTCCTGGTACCTCAAGTTCAATATTTTCTTTTTTATTCATACTTGGCAAATTTTCTCCAATATCTATTGCAATTCTTGTACCTCTTTCTGATTTAATTTCTGTAACGCAACCTCCAATTTGGTGTGTTCCTCTATGTACTATAATTTGCATAAATTCCCTTTCCTTCTTCTATTAAAATTTTCTATTAAATATTATTTAATAAAAAGCAAAGTAATTTTTGTTTTTTATTACTTTCTCTGACTATTGCTATTAAATTATCTTTATATTTATAAAATTGATTTCTATATTTCTCATAATCTTCTTGAGTAAATAAAGCAGGACCTTCTAACATTATTTTCTCTCCTGTATCTGTATCAAGAAATTCAAATGATAATTTTCTTTCTTTTGGTTTCTGCAAATGTTCTATAACCCACATTTCTGTTGCTTGTCCAAATATAAGTGTAGTAGGCTCTATCTTTAGTAAATACTTATGTAGAATGTCAGATATAACTTGCCTGTCTGTTATAAAATTAGACATTTCTAATAATTCATTTATATACCCATGTTCTAGTAGAGCTTTTTGTATTTCAGGGTTATTTAATTCTTCCTCTGTTCCATAACCTATATATCTGTCAAATATGTCTTCATCTGTATAATCTTTTAATGATTTATTTTTTACACGGTCTTGTACTTCTTCATATGTTATTATTGTAGTATGATCTTGAATAATTATTTCGTCTTCACTCTTTTTACACTCATAGGCTAGAAACTGTCTTAAAAGCTTTTTTGATTCTTTGTATTCGTTTGTAAGAGGTATAACATTGTCATCTTCACAATATGGGCATTTAGCAGTATAACCCTCTTTAATTACTTTCATATTCCCTTTTCTGTCTGAAATATATAAGTGGTCTTCCTTTATCCATTTTTTTATGAGTTTAGTTTTAAACAAACTATTACAGCAATTACACCCACAGTATTGTACTTTTTCTAATTCTTCCTTATTAGCATATCTTTTACCAATTATTTTCTCAAATTCTTCTTTATTCATTTTTTATCTCCTCTTCATTATTTTTATATCAGTATATCATATATAAAATTTTTTGTCTTGTTCTGCTCGTACCCAACTAATGTTCGGTATATAAATATGCTATAAATTCATTCATAATCGTTTCCAAAAGTACTATTTATTTGATTACATTTTTAGTCAATATACAATAAAAATTATACATATTTTTAAAACATGTATAATTTTTATCTACTTAAACTATTAAATTTAACCTATATATTAGTTTATATTATGAAAGTATTCTCAATAAATTAATATTTTTTTATTAAAATATATTCTTTATCTTCATTTTGTATTTTTCTATTATCCAAATAATCAAATCCAAATTTACGGTAAAATTCACAAGCATAAACAGATGCAGGTATTATTAATTCTTTGCACCAAATATTAATTGCAATATTATCAATTTTTTCTATTAATTTTTTTCCTATTTTATCTATTACATCTTTTCCATGATCTTTAATATTTATTTGATACATATTGCTTAATATTATTTCAGATAATTCTTTTGCATATTCATCTTTATATTCTACAATTTTAATCATTTTTTCGACACCTTTATAATTTATTCACTTTTTGAAGCATTATAAAATAAAATTATTTTATAATGTAATTAGAAATTTATTTTAAATTTTATTAAATATTTATAAAATTACATTTAAATTTGCTATGATTTTTTATACATTTGATAATAAACTTATTAATCTAATATTCTTGTATATTTTCTCTCTTCCAATTTTTTCAGATTCTAAGAGTCCGATTTCTTCTAACTGATTTAAGTAGGAAGCTGCCGTTAGTCTTGTAACTCCACAAGATTTTTCAATATAAGAAATTTTAGTATAAACTTCATAAAACAAACTTTCTAATAGCTCTTTTGAATATATTTTAGGTAGTTTTGCTTTAAATTCTTCTTTATAATCTTTCATTTCCTTTTGAATATTTTCTATTAACTTAATTGTTTCTTTAGATGTAATTTCAACACCTTTTAAAAAATATATAATCCAATCTTCAAAATTGTTATTGTCTCTAACTTCACTAAATAATCTGTAATATTCTTGTTTGGTTTCATTTATATATTTACTTAAGTATAAAATTGGGCTGTTTATTAATTGGTTTAATACAAGATATAGAATATTTAGAATTCTACCTGTTCTTCCATTTCCATCATAAAATGGATGTATGCTTTCAAATTGATAATGAATTAAACATACTTTTATTAAAGGATCTATATTATCTTTGTCATCATTAATGAAATCTTCTAAATTCTTTAAATATGATCTTATTTCTTGTTCATTTTGAGGAGGAGTATAAATAGTTTCTCCAGTAATAGAATTTTTAAGTTCAGTTCCTGGTAATTTTCTAATTCCTGCATTATTGTGTTCAATAATACCTTGTATTTTAATAATTGTATTTGTATTAATATAACCATCTTTCTTAATTTGTTCAAATCCACTCCAAATGGCATTTCTATAATCAACAACTTCTTTGGCATTTTCTTCTTTATATCCACTTTCTGTAAGAACTTTATAAATATCATCATGAGTTGTAACTATATTTTCGATAGCACTACTATCTTTAGCTTCATTTATAGTCACAGCGTTTATTAAAATATGCATATTGGGGATAGTATTTGCGTATCCTTTTAATTCTGCTAAAGCTCTTGAAGAAATTGTTAATTGCTCTAAAATTTTTTTTGTTTTTAAATCGATACTTTTATATGGTAACATTTCTAATTTCATTTTTTTATCCTCCATTATATATAAAATATCATAAATTTTATACATTTTCAATAAATATGTATAAAAAATTCAAAAAATTATACATATTCAAAAAATATGTATAATTTTTATTTGTTTTAAAGATTAAATTTAACCTATATATTGGTTTGTATTATCAAAGTTTTGTACAATAAGGAGTAGGAATAAAACCATTCTTTAATATTCTTCATCTGTTAAAAACTCATAAGCTGATACAATTAATCCCTCCCAATAATCAAATGATTTATTTGGTACTGCTTCCTTTATAACTTCAAGTACCTTTTTACATTCTTCTTTATTCTGTAAAGCCATTATATCTATAACCTGCTTGAGCCTCTTCTATCTCATATTTTTCATATATGTGAATATCACTAAGGCCAATTTCTATATCATTTATATCTATATTAAATATTTTCTCTGGTAATTTCAACATATATCTCCCTCCATTGTATATAAAATATCATAAATTTTATATATTTTCAATTATTATTAAAATATATTTATTCTGCCATTGAATTTAATTTGATATTTAATGTAGGGGAAACTTTTAAATGAAAATGTGATTTCTACCTATAATTAATTTTTTGATAGCTGTATAATACCATAAATTTAAAAATTTTATATTGACTCATATAAATTGCAACCTGTATATTATAAATTAAAATTTTTTAACAAAGAAATATTTATTAAGTTTAGGATTTTCTTTATTTTCTCTTATAAATTCAATCTTAAATCCACATTTTTTATAGAATTCAGGTGCTTGAAAATTATAAGTTGTTAAATTAATATTTTCAAAACCTTTATCTTTAAAAAATTCCTCAACACTTTTTATCAATTTACTACCAATGTGTTTATTTCTATATTGTTGTAATATAATTAAATCTTCAATATATACTTCTTTATAATATGAATGTCCTGTTATTACTCCAATAATTTTATTATTCTCTTTAGCAATAAAATTAAATGGAGTATAATTACAAATAACTTCATTTTTAGTAGCAAATTTATTAAATTCAGCATCTATTAATTTATATACTTCATCATCTAGATTTTCTATATATTCAATATTAATCATTTCAAACCTCCTACAATAATAATTTTTAATTATTAAATCTTAGCAAATACCCATCTGGATCTTGTATTAGAAATTCACTATCTTTATATATTTTATTGTCAACTTTATATTCGTGTATTTCCAAATCTAAAAACATTTTTATATTATTATTTTTTAACTCTTTATACTTCTTATCTACATCTATTACCCTCATACTTATATTAATTCCATTACCATAAGGATATTCCATTTTTCCAACATTCCAATTTTCATTTTTTTCTTCTAACATGATTTGATTATTTTCTAATTGCATAAAATAGAATTTATCATCATTATCATTTAGTCTATGGATTATTGCAATACATTTTCCTTCAAACTCTTTTAATGGTTCAAATACGCCTACTATTTTGAGATAACTTTTTCATTATCTCTTGTTTTTTATCATCATCTGCAAAATATTCTAAATATATATTTAATATTAAAATTCTTGCCTCTTTTGATAAGTTTTGATCATCAACAGTTTTTGAATTATCATATTCAAACTTGTATGTATAGTCTCTGTGCCAATTTATATAATCTATTACATTTTCAGGAATCTTAATATAATTCTCAATAGGAAGAGAATCTATAAAGCTATATACTTGTGAATATGCAATTTTATTTTGATTCATGAGAATTCCCCCTTGACTCATTAGATATATTTACTCGTCTTAAATCTTCTTTACCTAGGCTTAAAGTTGACGATAGAATCTCATCAACTGTTTCATTAATTGTTTTACTATATGCAGCTCTATTTCTAGTTAATTTTTCTAAGTATTCTTTTAGTGTAAATTTTGGAATTACATCATATTGATTTAAATAATCTAGTCCATTTTTATCATAAAAACTTTTATCTCTACCACTATAAATTATTGCATCAAAATATTCTTTTAAAACTTCTGGAGTTGCTTCTATATAACCTTTTTGTAATATCGTTTCAGCAATTTCTTTCCTTTTTGGAGTCATCATCATATATGAGCCTATTGAGCAGCCTTTTGCAGGGCCTCTCATTACTCCAATTCTTCTAGGATTACTTTGAGCTTTCGTAAAAAACTGTCTATATGTACAATCAACCAAATACTGTTTATATGTACCATCATTTAAAGAGATTCTTGCAATTGAAAAATGATGAAACATACCATTACTAAGATTTTGATTTACACCAAAATGAATTGTATTTATATTATTTTCTTGACAAATTTTTTCAAAGTCATAACTTGTGCCAATACAATGTTTTGACAATGTGCTAGTTTTTAAATCATTGAATTTTGCTAATTTTTTTCTTGTATGATGTACTAAATAATCCATAGCTTGTTCTGCATCTGGCTCAGATTCTATTTTTTTAGGAAATTCTGGATTACTACTTTCATTATATATTGGTTCTGAATCAAGAGGTAAAAACTCATCATTTAATAAGCTTTCAACTTTAAAAAGCTCAAGTTGTAAACTGAATTTATTTAATTCTTTTTCGCTATATGTTGCAAAATGATTATACATAGCATCCATTGCAACTTCAATAATATTATTTCTATCAGTAGTAGATTTGGCTAAAGATATTGCTTCTATTGCATTTTCGATTAATTTTTTTCCTTTATCATCAATTTTGGCTGGTTCTTCGTCATCAAAAAAATTCATATTACTCACCTTTTAAATTTCAATTTATCACTTTCTTTATACATAATGATATCTATGAATTATTTAAGCTGTTCTTTGTATATTGTATGATATTTTTCTATTTCCAGATTAAATCCATCTTCATTATATTTAATATTATAAAATTTGTAAACATTTGATAATAACTTTTGCATAATAACAACTCTTCTAAATTATAAAAACTTCTTTTATATTAAAGAGGGTGTCCTAGAATAGGAACCCGAAAGCAAAAATTCCAGTGAGAAATCGCTGGAATTTTTGTATTTAAAATT
>CANQHC010000002.1 GCA_947623595.1 uncultured Clostridia bacterium
AACACAGAAGTCAAGCTCCAATGTGCCGAAGATATTTGCGGGTTACCCTGCTGAGAAAATAGGTTGTCGCCAGTTTTTTTATGCTTTTTTTATTTTTTTAATTCTGATAGCTAGCAAAATAAAATACAATATTAGTATTTTACTTTATTAATATTTTACTTTGCTACTTTAGGTAAAAACTAAAAACAGAAACTAAAAAACAGAAACTAGAAAACAGAAAATAGAAAATAGAAAATAGGGCTATAAGCTGGAAACAAGAAATTAGAAATTAAAAATTTATCTATATTTAATTATCTATCTGTATATATTTTTTTGTAACTTTATGCCTATATATTTGGTTATTTAGGAATATAAGATTGTTGTATAGATAATACTCTTAAAATTTTTAATTTGTAGTTTCTTTTTTTTAGTGTTTATACTATAATGTAAAAGAATATATTGACTAAAAGAAAGTTTAAACTAATATTTTAAAAGTTAAAATGGAGGAAATATGAGCAAAATAATATGGAAACCAGGTACTTTTATTTATCCATTACCAGTTATTATGGTATCTTGTGGAACATTTGAAAAAAGTAATATTATTACAGTGGCTTGGACAGGAATTATAAATTCAGAAAAACCAATGTGCTATATTTCTGTTCGAAAAGAAAGATATTCTCATGATGTTATAAAGCAAACAAAAGAATTTGTTATTAATTTAACAAATGAAACTCTAGCATATGCGACAGATTGGTGTGGAGTTAAAACAGGTGCAAAAGTGGATAAATTTAAAGAAATGAATTTAAGTAAAGAAAAAGCAAAATTTTTGAAATGTCCACTTATTAAAGAAAGTCCTGTTTCAATAGAATGTAAAGTAAAAGAAATTAAGTCTTTAGGTAGTCATGATATGTTTATTGCAGAGATTGTTTCAATTGATGCAGAGGAAGAGTATATAGATGAAAATGGAGCCTTTGATATTACTAAGTGCAACTTAATTACATATGCAAATGGAAAGTATTTTACTCTTGGAAAGCAAATTGGAAAGTTTGGCTATTCTGTACAAAAAAAGAAAAATAGTGCGATAAGAAAGAAAATAGATGTAAAAAAAGATTATAAAGAAAAAAGAGAACAAAAGAATAGTAATATGACGAATAACAAAGCCAAGAGAGAAAAATCAAAACAAAAAAATATAAAAATGACAAATAAAAACAAAAGTAATAAGAAAAAAATATTAAGAAAAAAAGATAATGTGTAATAGAGTAAATAAAATAAAAAGCAAAACAATTAAGTCATATAATAAAAAATAAGATAAATTAATAAAAATTATAGAACTTAAGGAAAATGAAAAAATAAGCAAAAATAAAGGGAAATTAATAAAAATTAAGAAAAATAGAAAAAATAAATCTATAAATATAATATAAAATTTTATGATGAAAAGAGGAAAAAGAAAAAATGAAAAAGAGAATTAATCAATATGTAAGTTGGATTGGAAAAAATGATTGGGAACTAAAAAAATTTCATGGAGATGAATTCACTACAACTCAAGGTTCTTCTTATAATGCTTATCTAATACAAGATGAAAAAAATATCTTGATAGACACTGTTTGGTTACCTTATGATAAAGAGTTTGTAACTAATTTAGAACAAGAGATTGATTTAGAAAAAATAGATGCAATTATCATACAACATGGAGAAGTAGATCATAGTGGAGCATTGTTAGAATTAATGAGTCAAATTCCAAATACACCAATTTATTGTACTAATAATGCAATAAAATCTTTAAAAGGTCAATATCATAAAGAATGGAATTTTAAACCTGTTAAAACAGGAGATACATTAAATATAGGAAAACATACTTTAACTTTTATAGAAGCTCCAATGCTACATTGGCCAGATACAATGTTTACATATATGGATGGAGAAGCAATTTTATTTAGTAATGATGGATTTGGACAACATTTGGCATCAGAATTTTTATATGCAGATGAGGTTAAACAAGATGATTTATGGAATCAAGCACTTACTTATTATGCTAATATTTTAGCTCCTTTTGGAGTAATGGTAAAAAATAAAATTACAGAAATTTTAAAAATGAAATTACCACTTAATATGATTTGTCCTAGTCATGGGCTTATTTGGAGAAAAAATCCAGAACAAATTCTTCAAAAATATCTAGAATGGGCAGATGCTTATCAAGAAAATCAAATAACAATTATATATGATACAATGTGGAATAGTACTAGAAAAATGGCAGAAGCTATAGCACAAGGAATTCAAAATATTGATAAAAGTGTTACCATAAAAATTATGAATACTTCAAAAGATGATAAAACACAAGTAATGACAGAAATATTTAAGTCAAAGGCAATTTTAGTAGGTTCACCAACAGTAAATAATGGATATTTGCATTCAATTGCAGGAAGTTTAGAAATGATTAAAGGAATGAAATTGAAAAATAAAAAAGCAAGTGCCTTTGGAAGCTATGGATGGAGTGGGGAAGCACCTACTCAAATAACAGAATTTTTAAGAAAAGCAGGGTTTGAAATTATAAATGATGAAATTAAACAATTGTGGACTCCAGATAATGCAATGCTTCAAGACTGTGTAAAATATGGAGAAGAATTATGTCAAAAATTAAAATAAATTCGTGTAAATATTTATAAATTATTTTACTTATAAACTAGTTAAAAAAATCATGAAAAACAGTTGACATAGCAAGAAAAACATGGTAAAATTATTAAGCGTATGTGGAAAGCATACGCTTAATAAAATGAAACAAAAAGTGAGAAAGCTGAGGTGTGTTAGATGGCTGCAAAAGGAGCAAGAGAACCAATTACATTAGAATGTACAGAATGTAAAAGAAGAAATTATATGACTGAAAAAAACAAAAAAAATAATACAGACAGACTAGAAATAGTTAAATACTGTAAATTCTGCAAAAAACGTACAACACATAAAGAAACAAAATAAGCCTTTTAAGGGGGAAAATTAAATGCCTAAAGATATAACCAAAAAAGACAAAAAAGAAAAAAAAGAAAATAAACATTTCTTTAAAGATTTTAAAGCAGAGTTAAAGAGAGTAATTTGGCCAACACCAAAGCAACTAGTTAATAATACTGTTGCTGTTATTACAATTGTATTAATTACAGCGATTATTGTGCTTGCATTAGATTTTGTTTTTAAAACGTTAAATGAATATGGTATAGAAAGTATTAAAGGTTTTGTAACTTCTCAAAATACTCAAAGTGAAAATACTAACCAAGAAGCTGGCAACAATGAAACCAGTGATGGAAATACACAAACCAATGAGGAAAGCAAAGACGAAAATAAAGAGGAGAACAAAGACGACAAGAAGGAAGATGAAAGTAAAGACAATAAAGACAGCAAAGATAGCAAAGACGATAAAAAAGAAAATGAAGAAAAGACAGATTCTAATGAGAACAAAAATCAAGCTGAAAATGATGCAGGAAAAGAATAATAAGGAGGCTTGAAAAATGTCTCAAGAAAAAAATGATTTAGTGCCAAGATGGTATGTAGTACATACATATTCAGGTTATGAAAACAAAGTAAAAACAGACTTAGAAAAAACTATAAAAAATAGAGAGTTAGAAGAATTTTTCTTTGAAATTATAGTACCTATGGAAGAGCAAATTGAAATAAAAGAAGGTCAAAGAAAAACTAACTTAAAAAAAGTTTTTCCAGGTTATGTTTTAATTAAGATGATTGTAACAGAAAAAACTTGGTATATAGTTAGAAATACAAGAGGAGTAACAGGCTTTGTTGGTTCTGGTACAGATCCGATCCCATTAACTGATGATGAAATTAGAAAGATGGGATTTGAACAAGTTGAAGTAAATGTGGATTATGATGTAAATGATTCTGTTCGAATTGTTGATGGTCCATTAACAGATTTTACAGGAACTGTTACAGAAATAAATAAGGAAAAACATAAGGTAAAAGTATTAGTATCTATGTTTGGAAGAGAAACACCTGTTGAATTGGAATTCTCACAAGTACAAAAAGTATAATAAGTATAATAAAAATAAATTTTTTAAATTTTATAAAGATTAGTTTATAAAGTATTGATTTATAAAATATTATGCTGAATATAAAAAATATACTAGTAATATAACATATAGCAAAAAATTAAAGAAAAATATAATTAAAAATTGAGATGTTAGTAATCTATTTTTAGGTTAATATACATATTTAAGCATTAAAAGGAGGTGCTAAGACGATGGCAGAGAAAGAAATAGGAAATGTAATTAAGTTACAAATTCCAGCAGGAAAGGCTTCACCAGCTCCACCAGTAGGACCAGCATTAGGTGCAAGTGGTGTAAACATTATGGATTTCGTAAAACAATTCAATGATAAAACAGCACAAATGGGTAACACTATTATTCCAGTTGTTATAACTGTTTATAAAGACAAATCATTTGAATTTATTACAAAAGAACCACCTATGGCAGTTTTAATTAGAGAAGCTGCAAAAATAGAAAAAGGTTCTGGAAAGCCTAATAAAGAAAAAGTTGCAAAATTAACAAAAGCACAAGTAGAAGAAATTGCCAAAAAGAAAATGCCAGATTTGAATGCAGCATCACTAGAAGCAGCAATGAGTATGGTTGCAGGAACTGCAAGATCTATGGGTATTACAATAGAAGCATAAATTCTATATTAAATTTAAAACATTAAAAATTGGGAGAAAGTATTAAAACTTTCGATTGAACCAAAGGAGGTAAAAATGAAAAGAGGAAAGAGATATCAAGAAGCTGAAAAGTTAATTGATAGAAAAAAATTGTATGATGCAAAAGAAGCATTAAAAACAATTGAAAAAATGCCAAAAACAAAGTTTGATGAAACAGTAGAATTGCATGTTAAATTAGGTGTTGATTCAAAACAAGCTGACCAACAAGTAAGAGGAACAACAGTACTTCCAAATGGTACTGGTAAAACTCAAAGAGTATTAGTATTTGCTAAAGGACCAAAAGCTGATGAAGCTCAAAAAGCAGGTGCTGATTTTGTTGGAGCTGAAGAATTAATTCCAAAAATAGAAAAAGAAAATTGGTTTGAATATGATGTAATCGTAGCTACACCTGATATGATGGGTGTTGTTGGAAGATTAGGTAAAGTATTAGGACCAAAGGGATTAATGCCAAACCCTAAATCAGGTACAGTAACAATGGATGTTACAAAAGCAATTCAAGAAATTAAATCAGGTAAAGTAGAATATAGACTTGACAAAAATAATATTGTTCATTTAGGCTTTGGAAAAGTATCTTTTGGAGCAGATAAATTATTTGAAAACTATGAAACTATAATGAATGCTATTATAAAAGCTAAACCAGCTGCTGCAAAGGGACAATATATAAAAAGTGTAGCAATTTCTACTACAATGGGTCCAAGTATGTATATTGATCAAAAATAAATCATTATATTGTCTCATACACAATATTATGTATAAACAATATAACGATTATAATATGGCCGAAGAAAGTAAGCAAAATGTATAAGTCTTACCGAGGCAAAGATAAACGGAAATAATTCCAATCAGTCTTTGTCTAGTTGTAAGAAATAGGCAATATTGATTGGAATTTTTAGTTATACATTAGACGAAGTTAAACGAGTGTAAAGAAATATTTAGTCTAATTAATTTTTATTATACATGTTAAATATGTTATAGTTTTTAACTTTGATTTTAAGTATATATTAAAAATGAAATAATATACAAATAAAAATTTGGGAGGTGAAAAAATGGCAAGCAATGCAGTACTTAAACAAAAAGAAGAAGATGTAAAGAAACTATCAGAGAAATTAAAAGATGCAAAAGTTATTCTTTTAACAGACTACAGAGGCATTTCAGTTGCAGATGTAACAAAATTAAGATCAGATTTAAGAAATGTAAATAGCGAGTACAAAGTTATAAAAAATAATATAATAAAAAGAGCTTTAGATGCAAATGGAGAAAGTGGTTTAGACGATTTATTAGAAGGACCAACAGCTATAGTTATTGGAACAGATGATTATTTAGAGCCATCTAAAATAATTTATAACTATTCTAAAAACAATGAATTTTACAAAATTAAAGGTGGAATTATAGATGGTAAAATAATGACTGCAGAAGAAATTATTACTTTAGCAAAATTACCATCAAGACAAGAACTTCTTGCAAAATTGGCTGGTGCTTTACTTGGAAATATTGCCAAGTTAGCAGTTGCACTTGATCAAGTAAAAGCCCAAAAAGAGGCTAACGCTTAGAGTTAGAAAGTAAGTATCAAATTAATAATAAAAGAAATTAGCAAAGTTATAATGCTAAAAATATAAAATTGAAGGAGGTCATTTTAAAATGGCAAAAATTGATGAATTATTAGAAACTATTGACAGCTTAACAGTTGTTGAATTAGCTGAATTAGTAAAAGGAATTGAAGAAAAATATGGAGTATCTGCTATGGCTGCTGCAGCACCAGTAGCTGGTGGAGCAGCTGGAGGAGCAGCTGAAGAAAAAACAGAATTTAATGTAGTATTAAAAGAAGCTGGAGCAAACAAAATCCAAGTAATTAAAGTAGTTAGAGATGCTACTGGTTTAGGATTAAAAGAAGCTAAAGACTTAGTTGATGGAGCACCAAAAACAGTTAAAGAAAACGTTAAGAAAGAAGAAGCTGAAGAATTAAAAGCTAAGTTTGAAGAAGTTGGAGCAACTGTAGAATTACAATAATATTTGTAGAAATACAATATATTAACTAAAAAATATTTTTTATAATATGAACCCAATTTATTAAAAATAATAAGTGGGGTTCTTTTTATGGATTAAAGTTAGATATTATTGTTCTTTGAATAAGAAAAGTAATCTTTTGATGTAACAGAATATTTTTTTATCCTGTGATATGTTTATAATTCTAAGAAACAATATTAAAATCAGGATTCTAAGAAATCAGGATTTGCTAAAATTATATTTTTGTTGTATAATGTAAAAGTGGTTTTTTACCATTTACTAATGTATAGATAATTTCCTTTTTTATGATATTTTGTAAGATAGAAAGGTATTGCAAAACAGGAAATTAAAAAATTTTCTATGCAAAAGGTTAAGTTTTATTACTTGTGTGATTGAATAATCATTTGCACAAATATGGTAATACCACTTTTCTTATATATGGAGGAATTATTTCCTCGTAATCCTTTATACGTTGGATATGTTCCAACTTCATATAATCAAATTAGAAGGGAGCAAATAAAAAATGGTAAGACGGTTTTTAAAATTAGTTATTATTATTTGCTTTGTTTGTACGATGTTTTGTATGACTGTACAAGCGGGGCAAGTAGAAGGTGAGAAACTTGAAAGCAATAAAAAAGGTTCATATGGCAATTTTAGTTTTTTGAAGTACAAAGTGAGTGAAGATGAAGAATTTCCTTATGAAATAAAAAATGAAAGCAAATATTTTGAAAGCAGTTGGGGATTTGGTTCTGGAAGGTATGGAATAATAGAAAAAGAAAATAAGTATATAAATATACCTTGTTATGTTAGAATTAATGGATATTCCTACTTAGATGAAAATGGCTATGTTATTTCTTCAAATTTTATTGAGAAAGAAAATAATATAGAAATTCCTAAACCACCGGAAAAAGCTACTAACCTTTGGGTTCATTTTTCAGGACCAGTATACAGAAATGGTTGGGTAGATTCTAGTAATGTGAAACCAATTGATTTTCAAAATGCTAGCGACCAAAATGCACAGTTAGAAGATAGTCAAAATATAGATACGCAGAACCGGGATGATGGAGAAAAAGATGACATTTTGAAGCAGAGCGTAGCTGGTGAAACAAAAAAAACAGAGGAAGTTGTTAAGCAAATAGAGGAAATACTACAAAATTATAAAACTACTATAGTAGTGGACGTATCGGGTTCAATTCCAGATAATCAAGAACAAGTTATCAAACAATTAGAGAGCATTGAAATTAAAGATGAAACTAAATTTGTAGTATTTTCAGATCGATATGCTATAGTAACATATGAGCAACTAAAAAACAAGAATTACGATTTAGGTTTCTTATATAAGTACAATCTAACCAGAGGTACGAGATTGTATTATGCTTTAAACTATATTGTAAAATTTAGTGAAAGTACCATAATTTTAATTAGTGATTTGCAGTGTGCGGAAGAATCTGATATATTGAAAACTAATTCACGAATTGAAAATCTTATTATTTATAATCCTAACACATATGAGGATAATTATGCCATAAAGACAATGAAAAATATTAAGGAAAAGTGGGATGCCAATATAGTAACTTATACCATTGAGTGAAAATATAATATGTTTTCATGAGTGTAGATAGCCCTATGTACCAACATGGGGCTATTTGCATTTTTAGTAAGTAGGGGCTTAATTGCAATAAAAACTTTACATAGACGTTGACTTTATAAATTGGAAGTTATAAAATAGGAAAGTAAACATATATATAAAATCAAGAAGATTGCGTATAAGAAAGATAGGAGAAAATAGATGAAAATATTATTAGATGCCATGGGTGGTGATAAAGCACCAGATGCTAATATAAAAGGTGCTGTACAAGCAATAAATAGTATCCAGGCAGAAGTTATTTTAATAGGAAATGAAGAAATTATAAAATCTAAAATAAAAGAATTTTATGGAAAGGATATTTCAGAAATATCTACAAGGTTAAAAATACGTCATACATCAGAAACTATAGAAATGGAAGATATTCCAACTCAAGCTATAAAGCATAAAAAAGATTCTTCAATGGTAGTAGGATTTGATATGTTAAAAAAAGGTGAGGGTGATGTATTTATTTCAGCTGGAAATTCAGGAGCTCTACTAACAGGAGCTACTTTACTAGTTGGAAGGATAAAAGGTGTTGATAGGCCAGCTTTAGCCGGAATTTTACCAGCATATAAAAGCAGATTAGTATTAATGGATTGTGGTGCAAATACAAATTGTAAACCAATTAATATATTGCAATTTGCTCAAATGGCCAGTATATATTTAAAAACTACATTAAAGGTAGAAAATCCAAGGGTTGGGCTATTAAATATTGGTACAGAAGAAACTAAGGGAAATGATTTGACTAAAACTGCATATATGTTATTAAAGGAAAATTCAGAAAAATATAATATAAATTTTATTGGTAATGTAGAAGGAAGAGATGCCTTTTCAGGAGATGTTGACATTGTAGTAACTGACGGTTTTACAGGAAATATATTTTTAAAATCAATAGAAGGACTTGGAAAATTTGTAAAAAGAACGTTATCTGAAAGCTTAAAAAGAAATATTGTTACAAAAATAGCAGCATTACCAAGCTTGCCAGCAATTAATAGATTCGCAAAAACTGTAGATTATAAAGAATATGGTGGCGCTCTGTTTTTAGGGGTAAAGAAACCTGTGGTAAAAGCTCATGGTAGCAGTGATGAAAAATTATTTGAATTTACAATTAAACAAGCTGAGCAATTTGTAAAAAATAAAGCTGTAGAACAATTAATACAAGAGTTTGAAAATCAGAAAGAAGATATTAATCTACTAGAGGAAAAAGAATAGATATATGAGGAAAATGAATAGATATATAATGAAATAAAAAAATGTATGCATAACAATGACTATACAGTATAAAAATAAAATATTTTAAAAAAGTCCTTGACAATTAAAACGACATGTATTATCTTTTTATTAGAAAAAATAAGCAAAGGAAAAAATAAAAGGAGGTGAATGACAGCATGAGTTCAGAAGAAGTTTTTGAAAAAGTAAAAGGTATTATTGTAGAACAACTTGGGGTTACAGATACAGCAGTTACAATGACAGCATCTTTTATAGATGATTTAGGAGCAGATTCTTTAGATATTGTAGAATTAATTATGGCATTAGAAGAAGAATTTGATATGGAAATTCCAGATGATGATGCAGAAAAAGTAGTTACAGTAGGCGATGTTGTAGAATATATAAAAGATCATGTTGCTTAAGATAAAAAAGCATTAAAGGGAAAGGCTATTGTCCTTTCTTTTTATTTTGCCTTGTTGCTTTTTAGTTTTAGCAGGAGTATAATAAATAGGAATGATTTAGGAAAGGAGGAATATGTTAGAATAAAACTAACATAGGAAAGTAATGAATTTTAGCAAATTAGAAGAAAGCATAGGCTATACTTTTAAGAATAAGGAATTATTAAAAAAAGCATTAACTCATACATCATATGCATATGACAATCATGTAGAAAGCAATGAAAAGTTAGAATTTTTGGGAGATAGTATTTTAGAATTTTTATCAAGCAAATACATTTTCTTAAATTATCCAAAACTAAAAGAGGGAGAAATGACTAAAGTGAGAGCAGAGGTTGTTTGTGAGGATAGCTTGTTTTTAGTTGCACAAAAACATCATTTTAGTGATTTCTTATATTTAGGAAAAAGTGAAGCTGCAAGTAATGGAAGGACGAAACCAGCAATTTTGGCAGATAGTGTAGAAGCTGTAATTGCAGCAATATATTTTGATAATGGATTGGATGAAGCTGAGAAATTTATTGTGAACAATTTAAAAGAAGCAATTGCATTGTGCAGTAAAAATGTAGGGATGAAAGACTACAAAACTGTATTACAGGAAAAGTTACAAGAAAATGGAAATGTATATATTCAATATGAAGTAATAAATACAACAGGACCAGATCATGATAAAACTTTTGTTGTTCAAGTATCTTGTGATGGTAAATATTTGGCAACAGGAGAAGGCAAAACGAAAAAACAAGCAGAAATGCAAGCAGCACAAAAAGCTCTTGAAAAAATGTAAGATGAAAAATTGAAAAAGCAAGAATGTAGCAGAATATGATTAGAGAAAGGAAGATAATATATGAAAAAAGAATATATTATACCAATTTTTGTACCACATTTAGGGTGTCCACATAAATGCACTTTTTGTAATCAAAAAGAAATTAGTGGTGAAACAAAACAGGTGACAGCCCAAGATGTAAAAGATACAATAGAATTTTATTTAAAAAATTTTAAAGATGATTCTAGATATGTAGAAGTTGCTTTTTTTGGTGGAAGTTTTACAGGAATTGATGAGAAAATTCAGAATGAGTTATTGGAAGCTGCAAATGAATATATATCAGCTGGAAAGGTTGGTAGTATTCGAATATCAACTAGACCGGACTATATAAATAAGGATATTTTAAAAAGATTAAAACATTATAATGTAAAAACCATTGAATTAGGAGTACAATCTAGTAATGATTATATTTTAGCTAAATGTCAGAGAGGCCATACTTTTGATGATGTAAAAAAAGCATCTTTTCTTATTAGATGGAAAGGCTTTACTTTGGGACATCAAATGATGGTGGGGCTTCCAGAAAGTACAAAATTAGATGAAATAAATACAGCTAAACAACTAATTAAATTAAAACCTAAAATAGTTAGAATTTATCCTGTACTGGTAATTAAAGATACAGAATTAGAAAGAGAATATAAAGATGGAGAATATCAACCACTAACGTTTGAGCAAGCAGTGGAACGTTCTAAAGAAGTAATGCAATTATTTAACAAAGCTAAAGTTGAAGTAATTAGATTAGGTCTTCAAAATACAGAAGAAATTTCAGATCCTAATTCAGAGCAAAGTCAAGTAGTGGCAGGTCCATTCCACCCAGCATTTAGGCAATTAGTTGAATCTAGTATGTGGTATGATGAAATTGTAGCAAAAATAAAGAAATTTAATGTAAAAGTTATGCAAGTGCTAATCACTGCAAACCCTGAAAATATTAATACTATTATAGGTCACAAGAAGGAAAATGTAAAAAAATTAAAAGAAGTTTATGATGTTGATGTTATTATAAAGCCAGATGAATCTATTAAAAAAGGAAAATTTGAAATTGAAATTGAAAAAACTTATGAAGATATATTAGAAGAGGAAAGAGAAAAATTAAAAAAATAAAATATGAATAAAATCACTTAATGTTACAAATAATTGTAATATTAGGTGATTTTTATGGATTATGTGAAAACAAAAAGAGTAATAAAATTAAGAAAATATTTTATAGATGGTATATATATTATATTTGGTTGTTTTATTATGGCAGTAGGAACATCTTTATTTTTACTTCCAAACCAACTTTCTTCAGGAGGATTTTCAGGAATTGCAACAATAATTTACTATCTTTTAGGTTTTCCATTGGGAATTACAATATTAGTATTAAATATTCCTTTTCTATTATGGGCGTTATTTAAGGTAGGAAAAGAATTACTAATAAAATCAATACTAGGAACAGTTTTACTTGCAGTCTTCATTGATTTATTAGAAAGCTTTCAAGTATTAACAGACGATAGGTTTTTGGCGTGTATTTATGGTGGAATAACTATAGGAATAGGTATGGCATTAGTATTAAAGGCAACAGCTTCCACAGGAGGAACTGATTTAATTTCATATATTGTAAAAGCATATAGGCCACATGTAAGAACTAGTAATTTTATTGTTATGTTAGATATTATTATTGTTTCTTTAAACGTGCTTTTTTTTCGAGAGATAGAAATAGGATTATATTCTGCAATTGCTATTTATATAGTAGGAAAAATGATTGATATTATATTTGAAGGTGTTAACTTTACAAAGATGATGTTAATTGTTTCAAATAAATATAAGGAAATAGCTAAAGAAATAGGTGATAAAGTGCAAAGAGGTAGTACAGGAATCTATGCAAAAGGAATGTATACTAGAGAAAAAAGGATGATACTTTTTTGTGTAGGGGCCAGAAATGAAGTAGCTAAAATTAAACAAATTGCAGTTAAAATAGATCCAAAAGCTTTTATAGTAATTGCAAATGCTAGAGAAACATGGGGTAAAGGATTTAGAAAAGATTAAAATATAATGAAAATAAATTATTGTAAGAAATTTGATATTACAATATTGATATAATTGCTAAAAACAGTATTTAAAAATACTGTTTTTTTGTGTATAATAGAAGTAATATGAAAAACTAAAAGCAAAGGATTAAGTGATAAAAATGACAGAACAAATATATAAAATGGAAAAAATGAATGCATTTGAATTAGAACATATTTTTGAATGTGGACAATGTTTTAGATGGAATAGGCAACAAGATGGTAGTTATATTGGAGTATTTAGAAATAATGTTTTAAATGTAAAAATAGATGGAAATTTTATAATATTTCAAGGCATGTGTGAAAATGATATCGAAGAAACTGTAATAGACTATTTTGACTTAAAAAGAGATTATGAAAATATTAAGAAAAGCTTAAGTCAAATTGATGAACCATTAAAAATTAGTATTGAATACGGAAGCGGGATAAGACTTTTAAATCAAGATTTATGGGAGACTATAATTTCTTTTATTATATCTGCTAATAACAATATACCAAGAATAAAGGGAATAATAGAGAGATTATCAAAACAATATGGAAAGCCAATTAAATGGAATGGAAATACATATTATACTTTTCCAACCACAGAAGAGCTATCAAAAGCAAGTGTGGAAGATTTAAAAAAGTTAGGGTTAGGCTTTCGAGATAAAAGAGTATATGAAACTACAAAAATGATTTTAAATAATGATGTTGACTTAAATAAATTATCTAAAGAGAGCAAAACAGAAGTAATAAGAGATACATTACTTATTCTTCCAGGAGTTGGGCCAAAAGTTGCTGATTGTATTATGCTATTTTCTACCTTAAAGTGTTTAGATGTATTTCCAGTAGACGTATGGGTTAGAAGAGTAATGAATGAATTATATTTTAAATTACCAGATGAAAACAAATTAAAAAGAGCGCAAATAGAAAAGCTAGCAAGTGAAAAATATGGAAACTTAGCAGGAATAGCACAACAATATTTATTTTATTGGAAAAGAGAAGCATAGTTTTAAATATGAATTAATAAAAGTTAGAAATAAATGTATAGATAAAAAAGTAAATTTAAAAGTTTTAATAAAATATAAATGGAGGAAGAAATGAGTTTACAAATAGTATATGGTACAGCAGGAACTGGAAAAAGTCATTATGTATTTGAAAAAGTACAGGAACAAATCAATAAAGAATCTGTGCATCCTATAAAAATAATTACTCCAGAGCAATTTTCTTTTACAGCAGAAAAACAACTACTAGAAACATCAAGTTCAAACAGTATGCTAAAGGCAGAGGTTATTACTTTTGCACGTATGGCATATAGAGTTTTAAATGAGGTTGGAGGAAAAGCGAGGTTACGATTATCTAGTTCTGGAAGAGCAATGCTTGCCAATTATATTCTGTTAACACAAAAGAATGATTTTTCTTTTATAGGAAATTCAGAAGAAAATGTAGAAATGATAACAAGGCAAATAACAGAATTAAAGAAACATAGAGTTTCTGTAGAAGACTTAAAACAAGCGGTAGAAAAAACAGATGATAGGTATTTAAATTTAAAATTACAAGATATATTAACTTTATATGATTGTTATACAAAAACAATTGAGAGTCAATATATTGACGAAAATGATGGATTAACACTTTTAGCTCAAAAATTAGAACATTCTGATGAATTTAAAAATTGTGATGTTTATATAGATGAATTTGCTGGTTTTACATTACAAGAATATGAAGTTTTGAGAAAATTAATGAGAATATCTAATAAAATAACTATTACAATTTGTGCAGATGACTTAGATGAAAATACAAATCCTGATAAAGACGTATTTTATGCGAATAAACAAACTGCACAAAGAATTTTAAAGATTGCAAAACAAGAAAATATTACTGTAGAAGAACCAATTTGTCTGCAAGAAAATAAAAGATTTAAGAATGAAGAAATAAAGCATTTAGCAGAGAACATAAGTAAAACTATATATAAAAAATATGAAAGTAATGTTTCGAACATTTCTTTATTTCTTGCAAATAATCCATATTCTGAGATAGAACAAGTTGCTATTCAAATTACAAAACTTGTAAAACTAGGATATCGTTATGAAGAAATTGCAGTTATTACCAAAGATATTCAAGTATATAGTAGTTTGTGTAGAGTTATTTTTAATAAATATGAGATACCAGTTTTTATTGATGAGAAAAAAGATTTTAGTAATAACATCTTTGTAAAATTTGTATTATCATTATTAGACGTTTTTGCAAAAAAATGGTCATATGAAGCTGTATTTGGATATATAAAAACAAATTTTTTACAGTTAGAAGATTCAGAAATTGCATTATTGGAAAATTACTGCATAAAATGGGGAATAAAAGGAAGCAAATGGTACAATAAAGAATGGAATTTTTATGATGAAACAGAAGATGAAAAGAAAATTATTTTATATAGTAAAAAGAAAGTGGTAGAACCATTATTAGAATTAAAGAAAAAATTGCAAGGAACAAAAAATGTTAAAGAAATTACAAAAGCTATTTATGAATTCATAATGGAAAATAAAATTGATGAAAAGCTAGAATTAAAAATAGAAAATTTGAAAGATAATAATCAATTAGAAAAGGCAAAAGAATACGAAAAAAGTTTTCAAACTTTAATAGAAGTGTTGGATGAAATAGTATTAGTATTAGGAGAAAAAAATATTACATTTGAAAAATATTCTAAAATATTAAAAATTGGTTTTGGACAAAGTGATTTAGGAATAATTCCAGCTACTTCAGATCAAGTAATTGTGGGAGATGTAGATCGTTCAAGATCTCATAAGGTTAAAATTGCTTTTTTAATAGGCTTAAATGACGGCAGTTTCCCAAGCATTCAAAAAGATGAAGGCTTTTTAGATGATGATGACAGGGAAAATCTAAAAGAACAGGGGATTGAACTTGCAAAAGGAACAATGGAGCAACTATATGATGATAATTTTAATATTTATAAAGCTTTTAGTACAGCAGAAGAAAAAATATTTTTATCATATCTTTCTTCAGATGCAGGTGGAACATCTCTTAGACCTTCAATAATGATAAACAAGTTAAAAAGAATCTTTCCGAATTTACAAGAGCAAAGTGATGTTATAAGTAGAAAAAGTGAAATATTATTAAAAAATACTACTTTTGATGAATTATTAGTACAGCTTAGAAATTTAAAGCAAGGTGAAGAAATAAATCCAATATGGTTTGAAGTTTATAAATATTATTTATTAAATGATACAGAAAAATTGACTCATGCTTTAAATGCAATTGAATATCAAAATATACCAGAAAAAATTCAAAAGAAAAATTTGCAAAAATTGTATGGAGATACATTAAAAGCGAGTGTATCACGATTGGAACAATATGAATCTTGTGCATTTTCATATTATTTGAAATATGGCCTAAAATTGAAAGAGAAGAGTACATTTAAAGTAGAATCAATAGATACAGGAAACTTTATGCATGAAGTAATAGATAGCTTTTTTGAAAAATTAGAAGAGCAAGAAATTTCAGTAAAACAAATAAATACGGAACAAATAAAAAATATAACAGAAGAAATTGTTCAGGAAAAATTAAGTTTAAAAAAATATGATATTTTTAATAGTATTCCAAAATATCGAATTTTAGCACAAAGATTAAAAAGAGTAGTTGTTAAAGCAATGGAATATATTGTTAAAAGCCTTAAATATAGTGAATTTGAAATATTAGGACATGAAATTGAATTTAAAGAAGGAAAAGAATATCCTCCAATCGTATTTGAATTAAATGATGGTAAAAAGGTAGAAATTACTGGAAAAATTGATAGAATGGATATTGCAAAAATGCCTAATGGAAACTATATTCGTATTATTGATTATAAATCTTCCATAAAAAATATTAATTTGAATGAAGTATTTGCAGGGCTACAGTTACAACTTTTAACTTATTTAGATGCGACTTGTAGGGAAAATAATGTATTACCAGCAGGGGCATTCTATTTTAACTTAATTGAACCTATTTTAAGTGGAATAGATGGGTTAAGTGATGAAGAAATAGAGAATGAACTTGGAAAGCAGTTTAAGATGCAGGGATTAATTCTTGCAGATAGTCAGATTGTAAGAAAAATGGACACTAAATTAACATCCGGATATTCGGATATTGTACCAGCTTATGTGACTAAGGATGAAAAAGTTAGTGAAAAGGCAAATACATTAAATAGAAAACAATTTGAAAAATTACAAAATTATATAGAGAAAATTATTAAGCAAATTTCAGAAGAAATATTAAATGGGGATATTGGAATAAAACCATATTATCGTATGAGGGATAAAGCAACAGCATGTGATTATTGCAATTTTAAGTCCATATGTCAGTTCAATCAAACAACTAAAAACGAATATCGTTATATTTCAAATTTTGCTAAAGATGTAGTTTTAGAAAAAATGGAAAAAAGCGATTGAGCTTAAAAATTATAATAAGAAAGGATTTTTTATGACAAAAATTTGGGAAGATGAAAATTTAGTATGTATTCAAAAAAATGATGTTCAATATTTACAATTCAAGAAGTTATTAAATTATCCAGAGATAGAACATTGTTATACATCAAGAAAAAATGAAATTGATTTTCCACTAATTTCTAAAAATGAAAAAGTGCTAAAACAAAGTTATAGGAGAATATGTAATTGCTTAAATTTGGATGAAAATAAAATAATAAAACCACATCAAACTCATACAACCAATGTAGAAGTTGTGGAAGAAGTAAAAGAGCTTGATCAAGTAGATGGGGTATTAACCAATAAGAAAGAATTAGTATTACTTACTTCTTCAGCTGATTGCATTTCCTTATTATTCTATGATCCTATGAAGAAAGTTATAGGAAGTGTTCATTCAGGTTGGAGAGGAACATTAGCTGGTATAAGCAAAAAAGCAGTTGAAAAAATGATTGATTATTATGGATGTAATCCTAAAGATATTATTTGTTGCATTTGCCCAAGTATAAGAAGTTGCTGTTTTGAGGTAGATGAAGATGTAAAAAAATTATTTATGGAACAATATAAAGACTTAGAACAAATACAAAATATTATTCAAGAAGATAATATAAAAGATGGAAAACAAAAATATAAAATAGATACTGTAAAAATAAATGAAATCTTATTAGAAAAAATGGGGTTAAAAAAAGAGAATATTATAGATAGTAATATTTGTACAGTTTGTCATAGTGATGAATTTCATTCATATAGAGTTGATAAAGAAGAATCAGGCAGAAATGCTGCCTTGATTGCTTTAGTAAATTGTTAAATGTAGCATAAATAAAAATATATATGATTAATAATTATTGAAAAAAGTATAAATAAAAATAGGAGGAAAAATGATACCACAAAGATTAAAAAAAGGAGATATTATTGGATTAATTTCTCCATCAGATAGTATAACTAAAGATGATTTAGATGTTATTAATAATTCAATATGCTTAGTTGAAGCTTCTGGATTTAGAATTAGAATTGGTAAATATGCATTAGCAAATACATTGGGATATGGTGCAACTGCGAGGGAAAAAGCAGAAGATATAAATAGTATGTTTGGTGATCCAGAAGTAAAAGCAATTTTTTGTATTTCTGGAGGATTTAATTCAAATAGTACATTTGATTATTTGGATTATGACAAGATTAAATGCAATCCAAAAATAATTTGTGGCTTCAGTGATTCAACTTCTATATTAAATGTTATATATAATAAAACGGGATTAGTTACTTTTCATGGGCCAACATTCAAGGCATTGACCTCATGGGAAACAGAATACGGGTATAAGGAAGTAATGAAACGTTTAGTAGAAGGTGGACTTATGATTGGACAAGCTGATGAAGAATATAAAACAATAAATCCAGGAATTGCTAGAGGAATATTGGTAGGAGGAAATTTAAGTTTAGTAAATGAAATGGTATCTGGAAAATATCAAATCGATTTTACAGATAAAATTTTATTTTTAGAAGAATTGTTTTTAGAAACACCACCAGCATTAGTAAGTAATTACTTATACCATATGAAGCAAAATAACGTGTTCGATAAAATAAAAGGAATTTGGGTAGGAAATTATGATGGAAGCATTGCTTTAGAACAAATACTTTTAGATACATTGGATGGAGAATATAATTTCCCAATTATCAAATCTAACAATTTTGGACATATTGATAAGAAAACAGTAATACCAATTGGTACAATGGCAAAAATAGATACTTCTAAAGAAGTCAAGATAGAACTAACCGAAAATTGTGTTGAGTAATTTAAAATTAATTGTCGAAAAGAAGGTAATAAAAATGTATGAAACTTGGGAGGAATTAGAAAATAGTATTCAAAACTGTAATAAATGTAAATTGTATAAAAATAGGCATAGTATTGTATTTGGAGAAGGAAATAAACAAGCTGACCTAATGTTTATAGGAGAGGGGCCTGGAGCGGATGAGGATGCTCAAGGAATTCCTTTTGTTGGAAAAGCAGGTCAACTTATGAATAAAGCTTTCCAAGGATTGGGCTTAAAAAGGGAGGAAGTTTATATTGCTAATATAGTAAAATGTAGGCCACCTTCTAATCGTGTGCCAGAAGAAGACGAAGCTATAGCTTGTTTGGATTATCTAAGAAATCAAGTTTTACTAATAAAACCTAAAATAATAGTGCTATTAGGAAGTACTGCTTTAAAAAATATTTTAGGAAAAGAATATGGAATAACAGCTTCTAGAGGAAAATGGATAGAGCAAAAGGAAATTTTGTATATGCCAACATGGCATCCAGCAGCACTTTTAAGAGATGAAAATAAGAAAATTGAATTTTGGAAAGATTTAAAAGAAGCAATAAAGAGATATGAAGAATTAAAGGAAGAGAAAATAAATATGGAAGGCTAAAAAATTAATTAATAGGCTGTTTCATATTAGCCATAAGAATTAATCAGAAAATAGAACAATAAAAAGATGAAAGGAAATAGAAAATGGAAAAAGATATACAGGAGCTTACTAATTATTGCCTAAATTGTGCGTCTAAACCATGCAGTCAAAAAGGTTGTCCACTTGATAATGATATTCCAACATTTATAAAGTATACAAAGGAAGGAGAATTTGAGCAAGCATATCAAACTTTAATTCAAACTACAGTGTTAGGAAGTGTTTGTGGTAGAATATGTCCACATCAAAAACAATGTCAAGGAAGTTGTGTAAGAGGCTTCAAGAATGAGCCGGTTTCTATTGGAGAGATAGAGGCTTTTATATTTGATAAAGCATTTGAAGAAAAATATGACAGAAGTATAAAAAAAGAAAATGTGTTAGCTAATAAAAAGGTTGCAATAGTAGGTGGAGGACCTTCAGGGCTTACATGTAGTGCTTTTTTAGCAAGAAAAGGAGCGAAAGTTACAATTTATGAGAAATATGATGTGCTTGGAGGAATATTAAGTCACGGAATACCTGATTTTAGACTTGATAAAAAAATATTAAATAAAACTATTACATCAATTTTAAACTTGGGAATAGAAGTAAAATATGGTAAAGAATTAGGAAGAAATTTGCAGTTAGCAGATTTACAAAAACAATATGATGCTGTATTTTTAGCATTTGGAGCAAACATATCAAGGAAAATGGAAATCGAAGGAGAAGAACTAGAAGGAGTTTTTGGAGGAAATGCCCTATTAGAATTGCAAAATCATCCCGATTATGAAAATAAAATAGTCGCAGTAAGTGGTGGGGGAAATGTTGCAATGGATTGTGCTAGAACAATCAAGCGTTTAGGAGCAAAGAAAGTAATGGTTATATATAGAAGGTCTAAAGAAGAAATGCCAGCAGAAGAAAAAGAGATAATGGAAGCAAAAGAAGATGGGGTAGAATTTTTATTTCAAAATAATATTGTTAAAATATTAGGAAATAAAAAGGTTGAACATATTGAATGTGTTAAAACAAAATTGATAGAAAAAGAAGGTGCAAAAAGAAAAATTCCAATAGATATAGATGGAAGTAATTATATATTGGATGTTGATTATGTGGTAATGGCTGTTGGTGCAAATGTTGAAACAGATATTTTAAATACTCAGCACTTGCCAAGCACTGAAAGAAAATATTTGGAGGTAGGTCAAAATTACAGAGTTGGAGATACAAATATTTTCGCAGGTGGAGATTTAATAGGGACAACTTCAACTGTTGCATGGGCTGCAAGGGACGGAAGAGAAGCGGCAAGAGCAATAGAAGAATATATAAATTAAAAGAACGTTCTTTTTATAAGAATGTTCTTTTGACTTATATTAATTTTTTTCGTTTTGACTACTCCAAGAGAAAAGTCTTCTTATAGATTTGAATAGTTTTGCAATCTTTGATTCTTTAACGACTGTTAATGAAACATTATTCATAATAGCTTCATATAAATCTTCTAGAGCTGCCATCTTATCAACATAATAGTTACTAAAATCATAATAATTATTTGTAATTCCAATATAGTTTTGATAATTATATAATTTAGTACGATAAAGCTCAATATCTTGTGTAGTAGTTAATTTATTAAATTCATTATTGAAGTAAGAAGAGAAGATTAGGTCCTGTGTTTGAATAAAGATTGTTTTTAAATCTTGTTTATAAGTTGAGATTTTTCCTGCAATTTTTTGGGCTTTAGAACCTTCACAATTATCTTCTAATAGACGATGGTTTTGAGCAATAATTTTTTCTTCAATATTTAAAATTTTATCCAAATTATCTTGTATTTTTAGGAATTCTTTTCTACCACAAGTTTTTATACATTCTAACTTAAATGAATCTGTACTGAAAAAAGTACTTTCAAATAATAAATCTTCACCAGTAATATAAGCTAATTGTCTTACTAAATTACAAAGAATAGGGTAACAATTAGGACTAGTTGTTGGGAAAGAAATGTCATAATATTTTACAACATCTTCATTATGATTTAAAGTTTTTGCAGTTGCTAATTGAACAGCACCTTCATTTAAAGCCATTCCATAAGTTTTGAATTCTCCATATTCACAAAGACCTAAACGATATAAGTTACCTTTATTATCTTTTACTTCTTGAATATAATGAATTAATTCATGAACAGCAAATTTTTCTAATTCTTCTAATGCTACTCCTTGTTTAAAGTATATAGAAGAGTTCTTATAAAAGTAATTTGCTTCAGCATATCCTTCAGGCATTTTTGCTATATACATTGGAACTCTAGAAAGTTCTATAAATAATTGACCAGCACTAAAATGTGCTTTTGGAAATGCGTTACAAATTTTATCAGCTACATTTTTAGCTAGAGAGTTGATACTTAAAGTATCTAACCTTCCAATAATTTCAATTCCATCTTTTTTTAAATCTGATTCTATACTCATTTGTTTCTCCTTAGTATTTTCTCGCATATATTATACAACAGAAATTGACAAAAAAGTGTAACAACACTTTTACAGTTGTATTACAAATATGTAACAAACATGAGCGAAAAAATAAAATGTTCCATATAAAATAAAGAACATCTTATTTTTTATTGTGAAATTACAATATTTGATAGTTTGACAAAATTTTTTATTTTACAACAATATTATAAATTTTATTTTTTACATAAATTTCTTTAACAATTGTTTTATTTGCTGTTGCATTTTGAATAGATGAAATATTATGTACTTTTTCTTTTACAGATTCTTCATCAGAATCAAGAGCAATGGAAATGGTTGCTTTGACTTTTCCATTTACTTGAATTGGAATTTCTATTTCTTCATCTATTGTTTTTGACTCATCATATGTAGGCCATGGAGTAGAGCTAATAGGAGTGGTTTCACCAAGAAGTTCGAATAATTCTTCTGTCATATGTGGTACAAAAGGATTTAATAATTGTAATAGAGTTTTAAATTCAGCTTTGTTAATATGTTTTGCTCTATAGAATTCATTTACCATAGTCATAAAAGTACTAACAGCAGTATTGAATTTCATTTCTTCGATATCTGAAGAAACTTTTTTGATTGCTTTATGCATCATTTTTTCAAATTCAGGGGAGTATGAATCTCCAGGAGTTAAGAAGTCCTGCATATTCCATACACGATCTAGGAATTTGTTGCAACCACGAATACTTTCCATAGACCATGGAGCTGTTTGATCAAATGGCCCCATAAACATTTCATAAATACGAAATGTATCTGCACCTAATTCATTAATTATATCATCAGGATTTATAACATTTCCTTTAGATTTCGACATTTTTTCACCGTTAGCACCTAAAATCATTCCATGTGAGGTACGTTTTGAATAAGGTTCTTTTGTAGGAACAACTCCAATATCATATAAAAATTTGTGCCAAAATCTAGAATATAATAAGTGAAGTGTAGTATGTTCCATTCCACCATTGTACCAATCAACTGGTCCCCAATAGTCTAAAGCTTCTTTTGAAGCAAGTTCATTTGGATTATGAGGATCCATGTAACGTAAGAAATACCAAGATGAACCAGCCCATTGAGGCATAGTATCTGTTTCTCTTTGAGCTTCTTTTCCACAATGTGGACATTTTGTAGCTATCCATTCCTTATGTTTAGATAAAGGTGATTCTCCATTTTCGCCAGGTTCATAATCTTGTATATCTGGTAATTCCAAAGGTAATTCGCTTTCTGGAATTGGAACCCAACCACAGTCTTCACAATAAACCATAGGAATAGGTTCACCCCAATAACGTTGTCTAGAAAATACCCAATCACGTAATTTATAATTTACTTTTCTAGTTCCAATACCATTTTCTTCTAAGTAATTAATTACTTTTTCTTTAGCATCTTCAACAGATAAGCCTGTTAAGAAACCTGAATTAACTAATTTTCCAGTTGCAACATCTGTGAAAGCTTCTTTTTCAATGTCACAAATAGTATCAGGAGAATTAGATTCAATTACTTGAATCATTGGTAGATTGAATTTTTTAGCAAATTCCCAATCTCTAGTATCATGTGAAGGAACGGCCATAATAGCACCAGTTCCATAGGTAATTAAAACATAATCAGAAACCCAAATAGGAATCTCTTCATTTGTTAATGGGTTTATTGCACGAATTCCCTGTATTTCTACACCAGTTTTTTCTTTATTTAGTTCAGCACGTTCAAAGTCAGATTTTAAAGCTGCTTGCTTTTGATAATTTTTTACTTCATCTAAATTACTAATTTCATTAGCTAATTCTTGAATAAGTGGATGCTCAGGTGCCACAACCATATAAGTTGCACCAAATAAAGTATCAGGTCTTGTAGTATATACAATTAATTCTTCATCATGATTTGCAATCTTGAATTTTACTTCAGCTCCTTCGCTTCTACCAATCCAATTTTTTTGTTGAGTTTTAATTTTTTCTAAATAATCAACATCATCTAAGTCGTCAATTAATCTTTGTGCATATTCTGTAATTTTTAACATCCATTGGCTTTTTTCCTTTTGAACAACGGGGCTACCACATCTTTCACAAACTCCGTTAACAACTTCTTCATTAGCTAAACCTACTTTACAGCCAGTACAAAAATTAATTGGCATGGTTGCTTTATAAGCCAAGCCATGTTTGAATAATTGAATAAAAATCCATTGAGTCCATTTATAATATTCTGGGTCTGTTGTATTAACAGTTCTTGACCAATCAAATGAAAATCCTAATGCTTTTAATTGCTCAGTAAAATGAGCCACATTTTTTTCAGTAGTAATTTTAGGATGTACATGATTTTTTATTGCATAATTTTCAGCTGGTAAGCCAAATGCATCAAAACCAATAGGATATAATACATTATATCCTTCCATTCTCTTTTTTCTAGCAACAATATCTAGTGCTGTGTAACTTCTAGGGTGGCCAACATGTAAACCTTGTCCAGAAGGATAGGGAAATTCAATTAAACCATACCATTTTTTTTGAGAAGGATTGTCTTTTGCATAAAAAGTACCTTCACGATACCATTTCTCTTGCCATTTTTTTTCAATTTCTTTAAAGTTATATCCCATAATTTTCGCCCTTTCTACATAAAAGCAATTATATTATTAAATATAAGAAGCTTTTTTATTATTTTTCGTGTATATTATATATCATTTTGTTAACAAAATAAAGAGAAAATTGAAATAATACGAAGAAAATAAAAGAAAAGTAAACTTAAAAGTTTTATCCTAAAAAATAAATATATATTATACTGAAACCAGTTTTTGAGAAATAAAAAATAACTTTACAATAAAAAATGCTTGGTATATAATAGCAAAGATGGGGAATACTAAAAGAAAAATAGAATATTATAAGTTGTACAATATAAATTTTTTATTAGAAATAAAAGGAAAATTTATATGAATTACAATATAATTTCTAAAATAATCAAAAGAAGGGAATGAATAAAATGGCAAAAGAATTAAGTGAAGAAGAGAAGAAACAAATAGATGATATGATAAATGAATTAGTAGAAAAAGCAAAACAGGCTTCTAAAGAATATATGAAATTAAATCAAGAGCAAGTAGATTATATTGTTAAACAAATGGCAATGGCAGGATTGGAACATCACATGGAACTTGCTAAAATGGCAGTTGAAGAAACAGGAAGAGGAATTTATGAAGATAAAATTACTAAGAATATGTTTTCTACAGAGTATATTTATCATAGTATTAAATATGATAAAACAGTTGGCGTAATTTCTGAGAATGAAGAAGAGGGATATGAAGAAATAGCAGAGCCAATAGGTATTATAGCAGGGGTAACACCTGTTACTAATCCAACTTCAACAACAATGTTTAAAGCTTTAATATCTGCCAAAACAAGAAATGTTATTATATTTGGATTTCATCCAAAGGCACAAAGATGTAGTGTAGCTTCAGCAAGTATTTTAAAAGAAGCAGCAATAAAAGCAGGAGCTCCTGAAAACTGTATTTTATGGATAGATCAACCTTCTATAGAGGCAACAAGAGCTTTAATGAACCATCCAGATGTAAATCTTATTTTAGCAACTGGTGGAGCTGGGCTAGTAAGATCTGCTTATTCTTGTGGAAAGCCAGCTTTAGGAGTTGGACCAGGAAATGTGCCATGTTATATAGATAAAACAGCAAATTTAAGAACTTCAGTTAATGATTTAGTATTATCAAAATCTTTTGATAATGGAATGATTTGTGCATCTGAACAATCAGTTATTGTAGATAGAGCTATTTCAAAAGAATTTGAAAATTTAATGAAAGAAGCGGGATGTTATTTTTTAGATGAAGAGCAAACAAAGAGATTAAGAGAAAGTATGTTTATAACAGAAAATGGTTGTAGCCTAAATGCAGATATTGTTGGTAAGAGCCCATATGATATTGCAAAAGGTGCAGGAATAGAAGTTCCAGAGCATACAAAAGTATTGGTATTAAAGGAAAATGGAGTAGGAATAGAATATCCATTTTCAAAAGAAAAACTAAGTCCAGTTTTAGCATATTATGTTGTAGAAAATGAAGATGAGGGAATTGATTTAGCTGAAAAATTAATTGAATTTGGTGGACTTGGCCATTCAGCTGTAATCCATTCTGAAAATGAAGAAACAATTCAAAAGTTTTCTAGAAAAGTAAAGGTAGGAAGAATTATTGTGAATTCGCCATCTACACATGGAGCAATTGGAGATATTTATAATACAAATATGCCATCTCTAACACTTGGCTGTGGAACTTTTGGAGGAAATTCTACTACTGCAAATGTATCATCAGTAAATTTAATTAATATGAAAAGAGTAGCAAAAAGAAGAGTTAATATGCAATGGTTTAAGGTACCAGAAAAAATTTATTTCGAAGCTGGCTCTATTGGTTATTTAGAAAAAATGCCTAATATATCAAGAGCATTCATTGTAACAGATGAATCAATGGTAAAACTTGGCTATATAGATAAATTATTATATCACTTAAGAAAAAGAAAGGAATATGTTCATTCTGAGATTTTTTCTGATGTTGAATCAGATCCATCTTTTGACACCATTTATAGGGGAGTTGAAATGATGAAAGAATTTAAGCCAGATGTTATCATTGCTTTAGGTGGAGGAAGTCCAATAGATGCAGCTAAAGGAATGTGGCTATTTTATGAGCATCCAGAAGCAGATGCAGAAGGTATGAAATTGAAGTTTATGGATATTCGTAAGCGTACTTATAAATTTCCTAAATTAGGAAATAAAACAAAGCTAGTAGCAATTCCAACAACTTCTGGAACAGGTTCTGAAGTTACATCTTTTGCAGTTATTACAGATAAAAAATTAAATAAAAAATATCCTTTAGCAGATTATGAATTAACTCCGGATGTAGCCATTATAGATCCAGATTTAGTAATGAGTCTTCCAAAATCAGTTACAGCAGATACTGGAATGGATGTACTGACACATGCAATTGAGGCCTATGTTTCTAATATGGCATCTGATTATACGGATGGATTAGCAGAAAAAGCAGTAGAACTAGTTTTCAAAAACTTAAGAGAAGCATATAACAATGGAAATAATAAGGTGGCAAGGGAAAAAATGCATAATGCAAGTACTATTGCGGGAATGGCTTTTACAAATGCGTTTTTAGGAGTAAACCATTCATTAGCTCACAAAATTGGTGCAGAATTTCATTTACCACATGGAAGAATTAATGCAATTTTACTACCTTATGTTATTAGATATAATAGCCAAAAGCCAACTAAATTTGTATCTTTTCCAAAATATGAGTACTTTATAGCAGATCAAAAATATGCAGATTTATCAAGAAGAATGAATTTCCCTGCATATGGGAATGAAGAAGGAGTTAACTCCTTAATTGAAGAAATAAAAAAATTAAATGCAGATTTGAATATGCCAAAATCATTTAGAGAAGCAGGAATTGATGAACAAGAATTTTTGAGCAAAGTAGATATGTTAGCAGATAGAGCTTTTGAAGATCAATGTACAACTGCAAATCCAAGGCTTCCTTTAGTTGAGGAGTTAAAGCAAATTTTATTAGATTCTTATTATGGCAAATAGTTTATAAAAATATGATAAGTTCAATAATGAATTTATCATATTTTTTATAAGTTATTAAAGGCAAAAAATGTAAAATATGTATAAAAGAATAAAAGTTGACATAAAATAGCAAAAGAAGTATAATTAAGAGAACAGCAAATGCTGTAATATAAATAAAGGAGATATTGCAAATGTCAAAAAGAGAACGGGCAAGAGAGATTTTAGAGGTGCTTGGAAATGCCGGATATGGAATTCAAGACCTAATATTACTCATTGACTTGATTGGCGAAATTGAAATGAACTACGATGGTGAAGGAGCTGTGAAAGTTACTGAAGAAGTCAAAATTAATGACACTATAAATGAAATGTTACATGAACTGCAAATTCCCAAAGGTCCTAATTATACATATTTAAGTGAGTGCCTTTTGATGGCATATAATGATAATACTGTATTAAGACCTGCTACAAAAAAGTTATATCCTCAAGTTGGAGTAAAGTTTAATGTGGGCGCCATGGCTGTACAAAAAGGTGTTCAAAGAGCAATTAGTGAGAGCCTTAAGAATGCAAAAACTGAAACATTAAAAATGTATTTTGGTCCGGATTACGAAAAGATGCACCTAACTAACGACAAATTCTTGAATATCTTGATTGTCAAAATGCAAAATATTTTATTGTAAATTTCCTAAAAACCGTAAAGAGCCTATAATAAGGTGCTTTACGGTTTTTAATATACTTATTAGCAAATTGTTGTTATATAAATAAAGGAGGGGTTATTAAAATAAAAAGAGTAAAAAAAACGCATAAATCTTGACAAATACTGGTATAATAATATATAATAATTGCATTATTGAGTTTTAAAATTGTTCATTATGTTGAATATGACGACAGGCTAAAAGTTACTAACAGAGAATAAAGGTGAATGCGCTGAGAGCCTTTTATAGAAGAACATAGCTTTGCCAACACATAGGAGTAATAGCAATTTTTTATACAAGTGGAAGAGTAAATTTTATAAAAAAATGATTCTCTTCAAGCTGGGTGGTACCGCGGAAATGAATTTCGTCCCTGCACTATTTATAAAAATAGTGATAGGGATTTTTTGATGTCAAATTAAAATTCCCTATTCTATTTGGAAGTATTTTTATAAGAAAGGGGAAATTAGTTATGAGTTATCGTACACATACCTGCAATGAAATTAGTATTGAAGATATAGGAAAAAAAGTAAAAATTGCTGGTTTTGTAGAAACCATCAGAGATTTAGGAGGTCTAGTATTTCTAGACATAAGAGATATGTATGGAATTACACAAGTAGTTACTTCTGGTAGAACAGAAGATGTTGATTTTGCATCACATATTCCAATTGAATCTTCAGTTTGCGTAGAAGGAACTGTCAAGAAAAGAGATCCAGAAACAGTAAACGAGAAATTAAAAACAGGTTTAGTAGAAATTAGAATTGAAAAGATTGAAATATTAGGCAAAAGAACAAAAGAATTACCTTTTGAGGTGAATTCTAATCAAAGTGTTAGAGAAGATTTAAGACTACAATATCGTTTCTTAGATTTACGAAATACAAAGTTAAAAGACAATTTAGTATTACGTGCACAAGTTATTCAATATTTAAGAAATCAAATGGTTGAACAAGGATTTTTGGAAGTACAAACTCCAATATTAACTAGCTCATCACCTGAAGGAGCAAGGGATTATTTAGTTCCTAGCAGATTACATCCAGGTAAGTTTTATGCACTTCCTCAAGCACCACAACAATTTAAACAATTATTAATGGTTTCTGGAATTGATAAATATTTTCAAATAGCACCTTGTTTTAGAGATGAAGATGCTAGAGCAGATAGATGTCCTGGGGAATTTTATCAATTAGATATGGAAATGTCTTATGCAACACAAGAAGATGTATTTGAAACAATAGAACCAGTTATATATAATACATTTAAAAAATTTTCTAATAAGAAAGTAGCAAAATATCCATTTCCACGTATTCCATATAAGGAATCTATGCTAAAATATGGAACAGATAAGCCAGACTTAAGAAATCCATTAGTAATTATAGACATGACAGAGTTCTTTCAAAAATGTACATTCAAGCCTTTTATTGAGAAAACTGTAAGAGCAATTAAAGTAGAAAAGCATTTATCAAAGGGATTCCATGAAAAAATGTTAGATTATGCGATGTCAATTGGAATGCCAGGGCTTGGATATTTAGAAGTACAAGAAGATAAGACTCTAAAAGGACCAATTGATAAATTTATTCCAGATGATTTAAAACAAGAATTTTTAAAGATAGCGGATGCAAAAACAGAAGATACAATTTTCTTTATAGCAGATAGTGAAAAAAGAGCTACTGAATTAGCAGGACAAATTAGAACAGAGCTTGGAAATAGACTTGAGCTAATTGATGAAAATAGTTTCCATTTTGCATGGATTATAGATTTTCCAATGTATGAATTGGATGAACATGGACAATTAAATTTCTGTCATAATCCATTTTCAATGCCACAGGGAGGATTGGAGGCACTAAATAATCAAAAGCCATTAGATATTTTAGCATATCAATATGATATAGTATGTAATGGAATTGAACTTTCTTCTGGAGCTGTAAGAAATCACAATCCTGAAATAATGATAAAGGTCTTTGAAATTGCAGGATATACCAAGAAAGATATAGAAGAAAAGTTTTCTGCATTGTTTAATGCATTTCAATATGGAGCACCTCCACATGCAGGAATTGCACCAGGTGTGGATAGAATGTTAATGCTTTTAACCGGTGCAGAAACTATTAGAGAAGTAATTGCATTTCCAATGAACAGTAAGGCTCAAGATTTAATGATGGGAGCTCCAGGAACAGTAACGAGAGAACAATTAAAAGATGTTCATATTCGTGTAATTGACTAATTTTAATTAGAAAATAAAAGAAATGATAAAAAAGGTTTTGAAAAATGTTTACAAAATTAAAACTTAAATATATTATAAAGCAAAAGGTAAAAAATAGCTAAACTTATAAAAAGGAGATGAATTTTAAATGCAAGTATCAAGAGAAGAAATTTTGCATATTGCAAAATTATCAAATCTAAATTTGAAAGAAGAAGAAATTGACACATATTTATTACATTTACAAGATATTTTAAACTTTGCAAATATTGTAAGTAAAGCACCAGTAGAGGGATTGGACGAAACTATAGGAGCAAATGATAATTATAACGTATTTCGTAAAGACGAAGTTAAAGTATTTGAAGATAATGAAGCTTTACTTCAAAATGCACCAGAAAAAGAAAGAAATATGTTTAAAATTCCAAAAGTTATTCAATAAAATTAATTTTAGCTGTAAATCATAAATTACAGCATGAACTGATAATAATAGAGGTTTATAGGTGGATCCACATAAAAACCTAAATATATTATGCGAAGAAGGGAAGCAAATGGATATTACAAAATTAACCGTACATGAATTGCAAGAAAAGTTGAAGGCAAAAGAACTTACTATTACAGAAATTACAAAAGCTTATGCAGATAATATAGAAAAATATGAAAAAGATGTACAAGCATTTATTACACCACTTGGAAATGAAGCTGTAAAAAAAGCAGAAGAAATACAAGAAAAAGTAGAAAATGGAGAAATAAATACACCACTAGCGGGTATCCCAATTGGAATTAAAGATAATATTTGTACAAAAGGAGTTAGAACAACTTGTGCTTCAAAAATGTTGGAGAATTTTATTTCACCATATAATGCAACAGTAGTGGAAAAATTAGAGGAACAAAATCTAATCAATTTAGGAAAATTAAATATGGATGAATTTGCAATGGGAGCATCTACAGAATATTCTTATTTTCAAAAAACAAGAAATCCATGGAATCTAAATACTGTACCTGGTGGATCATCAGGAGGAAGTGCTGCTGCAGTTGCATCAAACATGGTTCCATGGGCATTAGGTTCAGATACAGGTGGATCTATTCGTCAACCAGCATCTTTTTGTGGGATTGTAGGGTTAAAGCCAACATATGGGCTAGTATCTAGATATGGATTAGTAGCTTTTGCCTCTTCGTTAGATCAAATAGGACCAATTACAAAAGATGTAGAAGATGCAGCAATATTATTAAATATTATTACTGGACATGATGAGAGAGATACAACATCAGTAAACAAGGAAAAGGTAGATTATACAAAAGCATTAAAAAATGATGTAAAAGGTTTAAAGATTGGTATTCCAAAACAATATTTTGGAGAGGGAATAAATCCAGAGGTTAAAGAAAAATTAGAGGAAGCAATTGAAAAATATAAAGAACTTGGAGCAACAGTTGAAGAATGTTCATTAGACATTGCAGATTATGCACTTGCTACTTATTATATTATTGCTTGTGCAGAAGCAAGTTCTAACTTAGGTAGATTTGATGGAATTCGTTATGGATACAGAACAGAAAATTTTTCTAATTTAAAAGACATATATCGCAATTCAAGAAGTGAAGGATTTGGTTCAGAAGTAAAAAGAAGAATTATATTAGGTACTTATGTGCTTTCTTCTGGATATTATGATGCATATTATAAAAAAGCACAACAAGTAAGAACTTTGGTAAAAAGAGAATTTGACAAAGCATTTGATAAATATGATGTATTATTAACTCCAACTTCTCCAAGTGTAGCTTTTGAAATTGGAACTAGGTCAAATAATCCTCTAGAAATGTATTTGGCAGATATTTGTACAGTTTCTGTAAATATTGCAGGGCTTCCTGGGATTTCAGTTCCTTGCGGAGTAGATAGTAAAGGAATGCCAATAGGAATGCAATTAATTGGAAATAGATTTTCAGAAGAAACATTGATAAATGCAGCATATACGTATGAACAAGAAGTAAAATTTAGAGAAAAATATAGTCCTGAATTTAAAAAATTTTAAAATTCATGTGAGAATGAAATAAAATACAAAGAAAGGAGAATGGGGAAATATATTGTGCAAGAAAATTATTTCCTCAACTAGTGAATATGTCAAGAGAAGATTATGAAATAGTAATAGGATTAGAAGTGCATGCAGAACTTTCTACGAAAACAAAAATCTTTTGTAGTTGCCCTACAGAGTTTGGAGCAGAACCAAATACACATACTTGTCCTGTTTGTATGGCTATGCCAGGAGCACTTCCTGTATTAAATGAGAAAGTTGTTGAATATGCTGTAAAAGCAGGATTGGCAACAGATTGTACAATTGCAAAAGAAAGTAAAAATGATAGAAAAAATTATTTTTATCCAGATCTTCCAAAATCTTATCAAATTTCTCAATTTGATAAGCCACTTTGTGCACATGGAAAAGTTGAGATTGAAGAAGATGGAAATGTAAAAACTATTGGAATTACTAGAATTCATATTGAAGAAGATGCTGGAAAATTAAATCATAATGAATTTGGAAGCGGAAGTTTAGTTGACTTAAATAGAGCTGGAGTTCCATTAATAGAAATAGTATCAGAGCCTGATATGCGTTCTAGTAGGGATGCAGAAAATTATTTAAGAAAGATTAAATCCATACTAGAATATATTGAAGTATCTGATTGTAAAATGCAAGAAGGTTCTTTAAGAGCAGATGTCAATGTTTCAGTTAGAAAAAAAGGAGCTAGAGAGTTTGGTACCCGTACAGAAATGAAAAATATGAACTCTTTTAGATCAATTGTAAGAGCAATTGATTATGAAGCTGATAGACAAATAGATATATTAGAAGAAGGCGGAAAGATAGACCAAGAAACATTAAGATGGGATGATGTATCTGGAAGAACATTCTCAATGAGAGATAAAGAGGATGCACAAGATTATAGATATTTTCCAGAACCTGATTTAGTTGCAATTCGTCTATCTGATGAATATATTGAAAATATTCGTAAAAATTTACCAGAATTACCAGAAAGCAGAAAAAAGAGGTATTTAGAAGAATATAAATTAACAGAAAAAGAATCTAAGATGTTGACAAGTTCAAAATATATGTCAAACATATTTGAGGAAGCACTAAAAATATGTGGAAATGCTAAAGCTGTAGCAAATTGGTTATTATCAGATGTTTCTAGAATTCTAAATGAGAAAGAATTAGAACCAGATCAAATACCATTTACAGCACAAGATTTAGCTAAAATGATTATATTAATTGAAAAAGGAACAATTAGTTCTGCAATAGGTAAGAAAGTATTGGAAGAACTATTTGAAAATCCAAAAGATCCAGAAAAAATAATAGAAGAAAAAGGATGGATTCAAATTTCTGATGAAGGTGCTATAAAAGAAGTTGTAATGAAAATACTTGATAATAATCCACAATCAATAGCAGATTTTAAAGCAGGAAAAGATAGAGCATTAGGATTTTTAGTAGGTCAGGCAATGAAGGAAACAAAAGGAAAGGCAAATCCTAAAATGTTAAATGAAATGTTTTTAGAAGAGTTAAATAAATAATAAAAGTGGCGAAAGCCACTTTTATTAGTATGCAGGTATTTGACTTTCAAAAACTGACATGGCTAAGTATGTATGAAATATTAATCACCTAAATCTGTTTTTATTTTTTGAAAAGCAAGTCCACAAATAATTACTGTGATTATAAAGAAAAGACTAGCCTTAAATAAAGAAATACCAATATAAAAAATCATAGGAGAAGTATAGAAAAAGTCATAAATTAATAAAATAAAAGTAGCTATAAGATTAATTCCAAAGGTAAATTTTAAACCTGATTTTATAAGTTGAATAATATGTTCATCTATTTTTTGAAAACTAATTAATAATTGTTTCATACACATAACCTCACATTTCTATTTGAAAATAAATAATTTTCAAAACATTATCCCTTATTACAATACTAGCATAATAAAAAGCTAAAAACAAAGGAAATTAATTCCAGAGAAGGCTAATTTGCAAAAAAAAAAGATGCTATAGTTAGCATCCCTTTTAAAAAAACTGTGCACAATTTTTTTAAAATTAAGCATTCATTGCATTTAATTTTTTTGCCATATTAGATTTTTTTCTAGCTGCAGTGTTTTTTACAATAACACCTTTTGTACAAGCTTGATCTACTTTTTGAGTAGCTAAAGATAATAATTTAGTAGCTTCTTCTTTATTTCCAGCTTCAACAGCTTGTTCAAATTTTTTTATTGCTGATTTATATCCAGATTTAATCATGTTATTTCTGGCTGTTTTCTTTTCAATAACACTAACACGTTTAATAGCTGATTTAATATTTGGCATTGATTAGCACCTCCTCTTTTAGCACTATGTACAAATAACAAAATATATTGTAGCATATTTTTTCTAAGATGGCAAGCAATTTTTGCTAATTTTTAACACCAAAATAGAAGATACCATTAGTTAAATAACTAATTATGAAAAAAAAATTAGTTTACTAAGGTGGCATAAAAGTAGTATTTTTTTAAAATACTTGAAAAATATAATAAAAACATATATAATAAAACCACTAATTGAGAATAAAGAAAAATTGGAAGGAGAGATTTTTATGAACATCAAAATAGTAGGAAAAGAACTAAAAGCAACAGAAGCTATAAAAGATTACATCGGTAAAAAATCAGAGAGATTAGTAAAATATTTTGGAGATCAATTAGATGTAACTGCAACCATTAAAACAGAAGGTGGTATGCAAGTAGCAGAAATGGAAGTTAAAGTACCTACAGATAGATTTAGAGCAGTAACAGCTCACAGAGATTTATATGCCTCTATTGATAAAGACATAGATATTTTGGAAGGTCAAATTAGAAAAATGAAAACTAAAAAAGATCAACAAAATATGACAGATTCTATTAGAAACAAAGAAATAGCAAGAGAGATAGAAGAACACCCAATAGAAGATGAGATTATTAAAACATTATATTATGAAATTAAACCACTAGCTCCAGAAGATGCAAAATTGAAATTAGAAGAAAAGCCACAAGATAGGTTTTTAACTTTCATAAATATAGAAACAGGAAAAGTAAATGTAATATATCGTTTAAAAGATAATAAAAATTATGGATTAGTAGAACCAGAAGCTTAAAAATCAAAAAAGGCTTTCCTTTATATTAAGGGATTGCCTTTTTTAAGTTGGTGATTTTATATATGTGGGAAAACATTTTGATTAAATTTGTGGAGGGAAGGAAGCGTGAGAAAAATTTTTTTAATTATAATATGTATTATTTTAATTTTAATAATAATAGCCATTTCTATAATAGGAAATTATTTTTATAATTTAGCTCTAAATCCATTATCTCCTAAAACAATAGTACTTGGAAATGATAATAAAACAGAGCAAGAAGAGCTAGAGCAACTAGAAAATGAGGCATGGCTTGAAGAACATTCTAAATCTGTAATAATTTCGTCTTACGATAATTTGAAATTACATAGCTTTGAATTAAAAAATAGTGAGGAATCTAATAAATGGGTAATCGTTATCCATGGCTATACTAGTAAAGCAAAAGATATGGTAAATTCTATAAGAAGCTTCTAGTATAGAACAAGTAAAAAAATCAGTTACGCCAACTTTATTTATCCATGGAGATCAGGATAATTTTGTTCCATATTATATGTTAGATATAGTATATGATGCAGCAAATTGTGAAAAAGAAAAATTAGTAATAGAAGGTGCAGGGCATGGAGAATCGTCAAAAGTAAATCCAACTTTATATTGGAATACAATAAAAGAATTTATTAGAAAATATATATAATAGGATAAAATTTCATTAGTTGCAATAAAAGTATATATGAAAAAGATATTTTCCATCTAAAATGGAATAATGACGAAGTAAAAAAGTTAATGATACAATAAGAAAGGGGTAAAAACATGTATGAATTAGAAAAAATAGGAGAAAAAACATATTATATTAAAAGTCCGAACAATGTAGGAATTTATAAAATAAATGATCAAGAAGTATATTTAATAGATGCGGGAAATGATAAAGATGCAGGAAAAAAGATACTCAAAATAGTGCAAGAGCAAGGTTGGAATGTAAAAGGGATTATAAACACTCACTCAAATGCAGACCATGTAGGTGGTGACAAAGTTATTCAAGAAAGAACACAGTGTGGAATTTTGGCACATGGAATAGAAAAAGTAATCACACAATACCCAATTTTAGAGCCAGCTTTCCTATATAGTGGCTTTCCATTTCAAGATTTAAGAAATAAATTTTTGATGGCAAAGGCACCGGAAAAAGTCAAGGAATTAGAAGAAAATTTGCCAGAAGGATTAGAAGTATTACATCTACCAGGACATTTTTTTGATATGATAGGAATAAAAACAGATGATAATGTTTATTTTTTAGCAGATAGCTTATTTAGTAAAGAAACTATTGAAAAATATCATATATTTTTCATATATGATGTTGAAAGCTTTTTAAAAACTCTTGATATGTTAGAAACTCTAGAAGGAAAAATTTATGTGCCATGTCATAATGAAAGTTTAACTGACTTGCATGAATTAGTTGCAATAAACAGAAAAAAAATATATGAAATATGTGACACTATTATAGACATATTAAAAGTTCCTATGACTTTTGAAAAATTATTAAAAGAAATATTTGACAGATATTCTCTAATAATGAATACAAATCAATATGTACTAGTTGGAAGTACAGTTCGATCATATTTAGCGTATTTAAAAGATAAGAATCAAGTTTGTTTCGAAATAGTTGAAAATGAAATGATTTGGAAAAATAATATTAAAAATTCAAATTAATGGAGATAAATTTAATCTTTAAAATTGCAAGAAAAAAGTAAGAAATTAAATAAGAGGATTAAAATATATGAAAAAAGAAACCTACTTAAATATGTATATCTAAATAGGTTTCTTTTTTATTGTATAATACTATACAACAAAGTTTATAACATTTTACAACACTAGTATGAGATAATTACTTATTTAAACTATTTCATATTGTTTTCAGCTTGTTGAATCATTTTTCTAACCATATTACCACCGATTCTACCAGCATCTCTTGAAGATAAATCTCCATTATATCCGTCTTTTAAGTTAACACCAACTTCGCTAGCAACTTCATATTTGAATTTGTTAAGTGCATCTTTAGCTTCTGGAACTACTGATCTATTACTGTTATTTGAATTTGCCATGTTTTTCACCTCCTAGAATGTGATTGTTTGTTTTATTGAAAAAACTATCTTGCTTTTTCAGTATTTATCTTGCACAATTAGCAAGAAAATAAACTGGTAAATTTTACAAAGAAAGTGAAAAAAATATATATTTAGTATGAGAAAATAGAAAAAAATTATTATAAAAATATGAAAAAATTAAATATATTAAAAAATAAATTTAGAAGCAAAATTTGGAATAAAAATACATTGACATTTTTCTACAAAAAAGAATATAATGTTTGTAAATATGATAATTTTTTTTATTTATGTAAAAATATTAAAAGTACTAAAGAATAGGAGAAAATATGAAAAAATTAAGCAAAATTTTTATTTTGATATTGTTATGCACTTGTATTTTTTCAACAGTGGTATTTGCTGATGTTGGAAGTTTTGAAGATTATGATAGTGGTGGTTCTTGGGATTCTTGGGATAGTGGTAGCTCCTGGGATAGTGGCAGTTCATGGGATTATGATTATGATGATTATGACTATGACGATGATGATTATTATTCTAGTAGTAACAGAGTAATAAGTGACGATTATATTGTAGTTTTAACAATAACAGGTATGTTTGTATTTATAATAATTGGTCTTACAATTAGTAAAAGGCAAAGTAGAAGAAATAATGCAACAAATGAATTTTATAGAAGAAATTTAAACACTGATTCTGCTCAAAAAATAAAGTCTATGGAAGTTTTAGAAGTACAAATAGAAAATAAAATACAAGCAAATGATCCAAACTTTAATAAAGAAGAGTTTGTTGCATGGAGTAAAAATTTATTTATTAAATTACAACAAGCATGGACTGCAAGAGACTGGTCAGTAATTAGAGTATTTGAAACAGAATCTCTATATGAACAACACAAAAATCAATTACAAGGGTATATTGATAATAATCAAATTAATGTTATGGATAGAATATGTGTAAATTATGCACATTTATGTGCATATACTCAACAAGGTGATAAAGAAGTATTAACAGTAAGGTTAAACTCTAGAATGGCTGATTATATTATAGATGCAACAACAAAGCAAGTAATAAAAGGTGATAAAACAACAGAAAGAGTAAATACATATTTGTTAACATTTGTTAGAAAAAATGGAGTAAAAACAAAACCGGGCACAATGGAAGTTGAAACTACAAATTGTCCAAATTGTGGAGCCCCAACACAAATTACTTCTGCAGGTAAATGTCAATATTGTGGAAGTGTTATTACAACAGGAGAACATAGTTGGGCACTTTCAAATCTAGAAAGAGAAAGAACATAAAAATAGTAATAAAAAATTTATTAATGATTTCGAAATTTGTTATAATAAAATTTTATAGAAATTGCACTAAAAGTGCAATTTCTTAGAACTTAAAATATTGTGCAAAAGCACAAAAAAGAAAGGAATGTGAATAATATGGGATTAATTAAAGCAGCAAAAGAAGCAATAAAGGGAACTTTTGCAGATCAATGGAAGGAAGCAATTCGTTGTGAGGATTTAAACAATGACGTATTAATGGTTAAAAAAACAACACCAAATGGAGTAATTAGTAATAAGAGTACTATTATCGTAGCACCTGGACAATGTGCAGTTATTTATGATAATGGTAAAGTAATTGATGCAACTGCAGAAGAAGGTTTTTATAGTTTTGATTCATCATCTTCACCATCTTTTTTTGCAGGTGATTTTGGAAAAACTTTTAAAGAAATGTGGCAAAGATTTACTTATGGAGGAAAGGTTGCAAAAGAGCAAGCAGTATTTTTCTTTAATCTAAAGGAAATTATCGATAATAAATTCGGAACAGCAGCACCAATTCCATTTCAAGATTGGTCACATCCAATTCCAAATCAAATGACAAATACTATAACTCCAATGAGAGTTCAAATCAAATGTTATGGAAAATATACTTTTAAGATTAGCAATCCAGCATTATTTATGCAGGAATTAGCTGGAACTGCAGAAAGATATACTAAAGAAAAAGTTGTAGAACAAATTAGAGCTGAAGTAATCGCTGTTTTTCAAAATTTGGTAAATGAATTAGGCTCAGAAAAACATAAAATACCAGTTCTAGAAATGCCAAGTCAAACAGATGAAATTAGAGCAATGATGGATGAAATGGTTTTTGACGAGCCAGTTAGAAAAAGAGGACTTTCAATTGTAGGCTTTGCTGTAGAGTCTGTTACTTTAGATGAAGAGTCTGAAAGAAAGATTGATCAATACGAATTAAGTTCAAATGCACATATGCAACAAGGAAGATTGGTTGACGCATATGCTGAAGCTGTTCAAAGTGCTGCTGAAAATAAGAGTGGATCAATTAATGGATTTATGGGAATAGGTATGATGAATATGGCAACTAATGGAATGGTTGGCGGAGCAGCTACAGGTCCTTGGCAAAATACTCAAAATAGTCAAATGGATTTGAGTGGTATGCAAAATACTAATATTAATACAGTACAAAATAACAATAATGCACAAGAATCAAGTCAGCAACAAAATGTTAATCCAGCAGAAAACGCACCAAAACAGAATGTTCAATTACCAAAAAATTCAAATGTAGAAGAATGGCAATGTTCATGTGGTGCAAAAAATATAGGAAAATTCTGTAGCAATTGTGGAAGTCCAAAAGTTTTAAAGAAACAATGTCCAAACTGTAAAGCTATTAATAATGCAGAAGATAAATTCTGCGGAGAATGTGGAACTAAACTTGATTAAAAGACATAATAAAATAATATAATTCAATAAGATTAGGAGAACATTATGTATAAACTAGTTGCAATAGATTTAGATGGAACTTTATTAAATTCTTATGGACAAATTTCAGAGCATAATAAAAAAACTATTCAAAAGGCTATTGATAAAGGAATAGAAATAGTTCTAGCTTCAGGAAGAGGGCCAATGTCAGTAGAAAATTTAGCTAACGAGGTTTGTGCAAATCATTATATGATTTGCGGAAATGGAGCTATAGTTTATGATTTACAGCAAAATAAAGTGATTTATGATAACTGTTTAAGCCAAAAAAAAGTGTTGCAATTAATTAAAATTTGTGAGGAAAATAGCATTTATTATAGTATTTACACAAAGAATGAAATTATCACGAAAAATTTAGAGTATAATGTACTTTTTTATCATCAAGAGAATGCTAGCAAACCAGATAGTAAAAAGACTAATATACATATAGTAGAAAACATATATGATTATGTATTGGGTAGACAGGAAAATGATTACATAAAAGTAAATATATGTGATGATAATAATATTATTTTTCAAAGTATTATAAAGAAATTACGAATGGTAAAAGATGTAGATGTATTAGATGTGGGACATATGTCTAGAAAAATAATAAAGTCAGGTACAGAGGAATTTTCAATAGAGTATTATTATACAGAAATAAGTAGCAAAAATGTAGATAAATGGACAGCAATTTCATTTTTGATTGATCAATTGAAAATACCTAAAGAGCAAGTAATAGCAATAGGCGATAATATTAATGATAAAACTATGCTTGAAAGTGCTGGGTTAGGAGTTGCTGTTTCAAATGGAGCACCATATGTACAAAAAATGGCTAAAATGGTAACATCTAGCAATAATGAAGATGGAGTAGCAAAAGTAATAGAAGAGAAAATTCTTTTTAAATAAAATAATATGTATAAAATATATAAAAATGCACATAACTATAAATGATAGGAGTGTGCATTTTTTATGAATAAAAGAGATAAGGCTGGAGATAAAAATAGTATAAAAAATAAGGAAATAGAAATAAAAAATAATAAAAAAGCATTGAATAATGAAATGAAAGAAGAAATTGGCGAAATGGAAGAATTTGAAGATACAACAAAATATGGGGAATTTGTTTCTTCTTATTTTGCATGGCTTTCTTTAGAAAATCAAAAAGAAAATGCTAAAAGGATGGAGAAGATGACTGATAGGCAAAAGTAAAAATGAAGAAAATAAAAGAAAAAAAGAGAAAAAATGAGTAAATAAGAGTAAGAAAAAGATAATATGTGTAAAATAGAGCAAAATGACCTAAAAAGATAAGAAAATAAATAAATATTTATTTGATATTTTAAAAAAAGGGAGTATAATACTAGTATAGGTCAAAGAAAGTCAAAGTCTAAAAAAGGAAGTGATTAAGTGAGAATATCTGATATGATAGAAGAATTTATTAAAGAAATGTTTTCAGAAGAAGAAGATTTTATTGAAATTCAAAGAAATGATTTAGCTGAGCATTTTAATTGCGTACCATCTCAAATTAATTATGTAATAGCTACTAGGTTTAAACCTGCCCAGGGTTATTATGTAGAAAGTAAAAGAGGTGGCGGAGGTCATATTACAATAAAAAAAGTTAATATAACCAAAAGTAATTATCTAATGCATGCAATAAATAGTATTGATAATAAAATAACGTCTCAAGAAGTGGATATTTTCATCAGTAATTTCCTATCACAAAATATAATTTCTGAAACAGAAGCAAAACTATTAAAAGTTGCTACAAGTGATAATGTACTTACTATTTCACAAGAGGATAGAGATTTTTTACGTGCAAATATTTTCAAAAACATGTTAATTAATTTGGTAGAAGATAGATAAAAATTATTTTTAGGAGGTTGATATTTATGTTATGTCAAAATTGTGGAAAAAACGAGGTAAATTTTCATTACACTCAAGTTATTAATGGAGTGAAAAAAGAAATGGCACTTTGTGATAAATGTGCTAAAAGCTTAGGATTAGAAACTTTAGATTTTAATATGCCAATTAATTTTTCTAGTTTTCTAGGAGAGTTTTTAGGAGAAACAAGTGATACCGACTTTTTACCAACATTTAGTAAAAATGGAACATTACAATGCAAAAATTGTGGAATGACTTATGAAGAGTTTATTAATACAGGAAAATTTGGATGTAGTAATTGCTATGATGTTTTTTCAACAGGTCTGGACAATGTATTAAAAAATATACATGGATCTGATACTCATATTGGAAGAAGAAGTAGATTAACAGCAAATGAAAAGAAAAAAGTTGCAGAAGACATCAAAAAAGCTAGTGACAACAAGGAAAAGAATGAAAATATGAATAAAGATGAAAATAATAAAGAAAAAATTAGAAAATTAAATGAAGACTTAAAGAAAGCCATTAAAGAAGAACGTTATGAAGATGCAGCTAAAATAAGAGATGAAATTAAATCTATTAATGAAAATGGTTAAACTAAAAGTAAAAGGAGGAAATAAAAATGAATTGGTATTTACAAAATGGGAGAGATTCCGATGTTGTAATTAGTTCAAGAGTAAGGATAGCAAGAAATATGGAAGAATATCCATTTATGCCTAAAATTTCGAAAGAGCAAGCAAATGAAGTATTAGAAAAAATAAAAGAAATAACACCAAGTATTGGCTATGGGCTAAAGTTTATAAAATTAAATGATATAGATAATATTACAAAGGTAAGCTTAGTTGAAAAACATATTATAAGTCCAGAATTTGCTGTAAATAAAAAACAAAATGGAGCTATTTTAATTAATGAAGAAGAAAATATTTGTATGATGATAAATGAAGAAGACCATATACGTTTACAAGTATTTGCATCTGGCTTAGAGCTAGAAAATTTAAAAAATTTAATAATTGAAATAGATGAAAAGTTAGATAAAATGTTACATTATGCAAGTCATGAAAAATATGGATACTTAACAGCATGCCCAACAAATGTAGGAACTGCAATGCGTGCTTCTGTTATGGTACATTTACCAGCATTGACTATGACAGGGAATATTAACAAAATTTTAAATATTGTAAATGGATTTGGAATGAATATTCGTGGAATCTATGGAGAAGGAACACAAAGTCAGGGTGATATTTATCAAATATCAAACAATCAAACACTTGGCTTAACTGAAAATGATATTGTAAAAAGTATTAATACAATAACAGAAAAAGTAATTGAACAGGAGAGAATGGCTAGAAAATTTTTAGCTAAGAATTCAATTGATTTAGAAGATAGAGTTTATCGTGCATATGGTACTTTAGCTTATGCAACGAAGCTTTCATCTGATGAATGTCAAAAGTTACTTTCATATGTAAAATTAGGAACTGATTTAGGAATTATAAAGGAATTAACAGATAGCAAAGTAACAAGCCTATATTTGTATACACAGCCTGCAAACCTTCAAAAGTACGTTGGAAAGCCTTTGGATGGATATGAAAGGGATATAAAAAGACCTGAAATTGTAAAACAGATTATTAAAAAATAGAATAAAGATGATAATAGAAAGATCTTCCAACTTAAGGAAGAAATGTGTATATTTTGGTTTGCAATCATAAAACTGAAAAATTAAAGAAAGGAAAATAAAAAAATGATGTATAAGTTTACAAATCGTGCACAAGAGGCATTAGAATTTGCAAGTGAATTAGCTGTAGCGTTTGGACACAATTATATTGGAACAGAGCATATTCTTTATGGATTAGTAAAAGAAGATAGTGGTGTTGCAAGTCAAGTGCTTGCAATGCAAGATATTACACCAGAAAAAATTGTTGAAGAAATAGAAAGTTTAATTGGAAGAGGAGAAGAAATTAGTGATGAATCTAGTGTTGGATTTACTCCTAGAAGTAAAAGAGTAATTGAAAATGCATTTATGGAAGCGAAAAAACTAGGTTCTGAGTTTATAGGAACAGAACATTTATTAATTGGAATTATGAAGGAAGGAGATAGTGTAGCAGTTCGTATTATGATGGACTTACATGTGGACCCTCAAAAATTATATAATGAAATTATTAAAGTAATTAATGAGGATGAAAGTGCAAGTTCAGTTGAAAAACAGCCAAATAGCAAGAAAAAAGGAAGTTACAATCAAACTCCTACATTAAATCAATTTGGTACAGATTTAACTAAAAAAGCAATAGAAGGAAAATTAGATCCAGTAATAGGTAGAAAAGATGAAATTGAAAGAGTAATACAAATTTTATCAAGAAGAACCAAAAATAATCCATGCTTAATTGGAGAGCCAGGTGTTGGAAAAACGGCAGTAGTAGAAGGTTTATCGGAAAAAATAATTGCAGAAGATGTTCCTCAAATGTTGAAAAACAAAAGAGTTGTTAGTTTAGATATTGCAAGCATGGTTGCAGGAGCAAAGTATAGAGGTGATTTTGAAGAGAGAATAAAAAAATGCTTAGAAGAGGTAAAAAAAGCTGGAGATGTTATTCTATTTATTGATGAAGTTCATACTATTGTAGGTGCAGGTTCAGCAGAAGGTGCTGTTGATGCAGCAAATATTTTAAAGCCTCTTTTAGCAAGAGGAGAAGTACAACTTATTGGAGCTACTACATTGAATGAATATCGTAAATATATAGAAAAAGATAGTGCTTTGGAAAGACGTTTTAGCCCAGTAACAGTAGGAGAGCCTTCAACAGAAGAAACCATAGCAATATTGCAGGGAATTCGTGATAAATATGAAGCTCATCACAATGTGAAAATTACAGATGAAGCAATCAAATCAGCAGTAGAGCTTTCTACAAGATATATTAATGATAGATTTTTACCAGACAAAGCTATTGATTTAGTAGATGAAGCAGCTTCAAGAGTAAAAATGAAAGTGTATACACAACCAGAATCTTTGAAAAAACTAGAGGACAAAATCACTTTGTTAGATAAAGAAAAAGAAGAAGCCATCCGTATGCAAGATTTTGAAAAAGCTGCAAGTATTAGAGATAAAGAAAAAGAAACAAGGGAAAAATTACAAAAAGAAAAAGAAAAATGGGAAAATAAAAATACTAAAAGTGTTACAACATTGACCAAAGAAGATATTGCAGATGTAGTTTCAAGTTGGACAGGCATTCCAGTTCAAAAATTAACTCAAAGTGAGAATGAAAAGTTAAAAAAACTAGAAACAACTTTGCATCAAAGAGTTATAGGACAAAACGAAGCGGTAGAAGCAGTTGCAAAAGCAATTAGAAGAGGAAGAGTAGGTTTAAAAGATCCAAATCGTCCAATTGGTTCATTCTTATTTTTAGGACCTACAGGTGTTGGAAAAACTGAATTATCTAAAGCATTAGCAGAAAGCCTATTTGGAAATGAAGATGCTTTAATTCGTATTGATATGTCAGAATATATGGAACCACATTCTGTATCTAAATTAATTGGTTCACCTCCAGGATATGTTGGATTTGATGAAGGAGGTCAATTAACTGAAAAAATTAGAAGAAAACCATATTCTGTTATTTTATTAGATGAAATTGAAAAAGCTCATCCTGATGTTATGAATATGTTACTTCAAATTTTAGATGATGGAAGATTAACAGACAGCCAAGGAAGAACTGTTGATTTTAAAAATACTGTTATTATAATGACTTCAAATGTTGGTGCTAGAATGATTACAGATAAAAATACTTTAGGTTTTACCGTTTCTACCGGAAAACCTGAAGAAACTCAGAAAGAATATGAGAACATTAAAAAAGATGTAATGGGAGAATTAAAAAAGCAATTTAGACCAGAGTTTTTGAATCGTATTGATGAAATCATAGTATTCCATAAGTTGACTCAGGAGGATGTAAATCAAATTATCGATATTATGTTAAGGCAGGTACAAAAACGATTAGAAGAGCAAAATATTAATATAGAAATTGATGATAGTGTTAAACAACTTATTTCTAAAAAAGGAATTGATACTAATTATGGTGCTAGACCATTAAAAAGAGCAATTCAAAATATATTAGAGGATAAAATAGCAGAAGAAATTTTAGATGGTAATATAAAAGCAAATAAAAAAGTCAAGCTAATAGCAGAAGAAGAAAAGATAGTAGTTTCAAAATAAAGTTTGAAAGATGGTAAAAGAATAATAATATAAGAAATAACCCCTCCTTGTTAAACTTTTTTGTCTAACGAAGAGGGGTTACTTCATATTAGCTCTTTTTTTTACAAAGTAGAGTATAAGAATTAAATTAAAGGGTTAACATGAACTACTGCTTTATAAATTTTTTCTAATCCAGAAACATCTTTTTCTAAATTATCTGCCAAACGATGGCTTTCAAATGTAGACATATTGCCATTTACGTAGATTACTAAAAAAACTAAGTATTGATGTCCAACAGGTGTTGAATAAATTGGATCAACTTTTTCTATTTCTTTATAATTATTGGCTAAATCAAAAATAAGGTCTTTAGTATTTTCATCAATGGAAATATCCATTAATACATTATAGCTTTCAATAAAAATTTTACAACCAGTTAGACAAATCCAGATTGAAATCCCAATTCCAACAACTCCATCAAACCAATAAATATTAGCTAGAGTAAGTAGAATTGATGCTAAAGTAAAGCTAGTAACAACGCAATCATTACGATGATCTTTCATATTTGCTTCAATTAAAATACTATCATATTTTTTATAAAGCTTATGTGTATATAAATACAGAGCAAATTTTGTAATTATTGTAATTATACAAACTATAATTAAAAGCCAAGAAAATGTTAATTGACTACCATAAACTAAAGTATAAATAGAATCATATAATAACTTTAGAGAAATTAGAACCATAGAAATAGCAATTAACATAGAAAATATATATTCAGCTTTTCCATGACCAAAATTATGGCTATTATCTTGAGGTTCACTTGCAATTTTGTTACCAATGAAAGTCATCAAAGAAGCAAAAATATCGCTAGCACTGTTGGCACTATCAGCAATCATTGATTGACTTTTAAAAACAAAACCGAGAGGTGGCCTTTATGGCAAGTAAAAACATATTTCCTATCATTCCGAGCAAACCTGCTATTTTAGTTTCTTTGAAACGATCCATAAAATAAAAAACTCCTTTAAAACATTATATTTCATTATAACATAATAGTAGATAAAATAAATATAAAATATGAAAAAAAATATAGTTGCACAAAAAAAATAATAATGTTATAATGAGACCGTGTAAAGGGGAGTATGTAAATGGAACTCATGGCAATAGTGTATTTACTTATTTTTATAATATTTGCCTTAGTTGCAATATCGGTTTTACAAATTAGAATGGCAGGAATAAAAATAAAAGATTTTGTAGGCTTTATTCAAGCAAATGAAATGTTAAATAAATTATATCAATTTTCGAAAAAATATAAAATGATGTCACCTCAAGAGCAAGTAGTTTTTCTAGCAGAAGCTGAAAAAGTTTTTGAAGCATATGATAAAATTCCAACAATTGTTTGGGAAGAAGAATATCGTAAATATTCAGAGGTATTACAAACATATCAAAACATTAAAGTGATGAGATGGACTGAAGAAAAAGAAGATAATAAAGTATAAATAAGAAACTTGTTAGCTGAAGAATATAAAAAAGTTTTCTACTTTTTATAAATACTTCATAATAACAGTTTCTTTTTTTGACAAAACGAAAAGAAAGTATATATAAATTTGATTAATCTAATTTTGTTTTTTATGTATAAATTGTGAAATAAGATGCATATACTATTAAAAAATATAAAATTTTAGAAAGGGAATAGAAATATCTTGGTAGATATTATCTAATATAAAAAATGAAAGTTAGATATTTTGATCATGCAGCTACTACACCAGTAAGTAGTACTGTATTAGAAGAAATGTTGCCATATTTTCAATTACAATACGGAAATGCCTCTTCTATGTATAGTATAGGAAGACAGGCAAAAAAAGCTTTAGAAAAATCAAGAAGGATGGTCTCAAATAGCATAGGAGCAAAACCTAAAGAAATTTATTTTACATCATGTGGAAGCGAAAGTGATAATTTGGCAATCAAGGGAATAGCATATGCTAATATGGAAAAAGGAAATCACATTATTACAAGTAAGATAGAACATCCAGCAGTTTTAAATACATGTAAAACACTAGAAAAAAATGGATTTGAAGTAACATACTTAAATGTAGATAAAAATGGACTAGTAGATATAAATCAATTAATAAATTCAATTAGACCTTCTACTATATTAATTTCAGTAATGTTTGCTAACAATGAAATCGGTACAATACAACCGATTGAAATGATAGGAAAAATTGCAAAAGAGCATAATATATTATTTCATACAGATGGAGTTCAGGCAATTGGAAATGTTAGAATAGATGTAGAAAAACTTAATATTGATAGCTTATCAATGTCAGGACATAAATTTTATGGACCAAAAGGAGTTGGAGCTCTTTATATAAAAGAAGGAATTAAATTTAAAAAAATACAAGATGGTGGGCATCAAGAAAATGATATGAGAGCTGGAACAGAAAATGTTGCAGGAATTGTTGGTTTAGGAAAAGCAATTGAAGAAATATATGAAAAATATGAAAAATATAATAAAAAGTTAATTTCCTTAAGAGAATTGTATATAAAAAAGATAGAAGAAAGTAATTTAGAAGCAAAATTGAATGGAGACAGAGATAAGAGACTACCTGGAAATGCAAACTTTTCTTTCAGAGGAGTAAATGCACAAGAATTACTTTTAGCATTGGATGAAAAAGGAATTTGTGCTTCAGCAGGTTCAGCATGTAGTACTGGAAATCCAACTCCATCACATGTGCTAATTGCTATAGGGTTAGAACCGAACTTAGCAAATGGAACTTTACGTGTAACATTTGGAGAGAATAATACTAATGAAGATGTAGAATTTTTAGTGGATAATTTATGTGAAATTATTCCAAAAATACAAAAAAAATAATAAAATACACTAGTTTTTACTAGTGTATTTTGATATAATAAGTAAAACTGATTAGTTAAATTGTACAATTAGATTTACTTATCTTTTTCATCAGGAATATATTCTAATAAATCAGAAATCTCACAATTAAATGCACTACAAATATTATTTAATTGAAGAATGTCCACTCTCTTTGTTTCTTCATAATACATTTTTGAAATTGTAGCAGGTCTAATATGAGTTATGTCTGCTAATGCTTTCTGAGTCATCTTATGTTTGCCAAGTAAATCAGATAATTTTATTTTTATCATGCAATTCAACCTTTCTATTAAGATTTTTTGATGAATTTTGTCGTTTTTTGTCTTATGCTTGTATTTTACCATGAGATATATTAAAATTACATATCAGTAACTAAACATAACGTCAGAAGTAATAAAAAAGTACATAAAAGTAATTAAAATAAGGGGGATATATGGTATTCAAAAGAAAAAAGATTGTTGTGAAAGAAGAGTTATATTGGAAGGAAAAAAACAAAGAATATTTAAAGCAATTACAAAAATTTTTAGATGTTGCAAACAATATTGAAAATGAAGAATTAAAAAACAATGTAATTATTCAAATGTTAAAATGTGACAAAATTTTAACTAATTTAGCAATTAAAGAAATAAGAAAGTATAAAGCTGATGAATAATAATTTAATTTAAGTATATACTAATTACAAAAACGAAGAGGCATTATGTGGAAAAAAATATTAGTAGGTCTTTTTGCAGGGGTAATTAGTGGTTTATTTACAGCAGGTGGAGGGCTTATTTTAGTACCAGCATTTTTATATGTACTTAAAATGGAACCTAAGAAGGCAAGGGCAACATCTATTTTTTGTATTTTACCAATGGTTATTGTAACAGCTATTTTTTATGGAAAAAATAGTCTTATTGAATGGAAAATTGGTATATTATGTGCAATAGGAGGAATTGCTCGGAGGTATATTAGGTGCAAAATTACTTAATAAATTACCAGAGCAATATTTAAAAATTGCCTTTACTGGATTTTTAATTTATGCAGGAATTAATATGTTATTGTGAAGGTTATAAATAAATGGGAAAGTGAAAAGATGATAAAAATACTAATTGGTTTTATTTCAGGAATTGTTAGTCGGAATGGGAATGGGAGGAGGAACAATATTAATTCTCCTCCTATCTATTTTCTTAAAATTCGATCAGCATATAGCACAAGCTACTAATCTTATATTTTTTATTCCAACAGCAGTAGCATCTATAATTACAAATCTAAAAAATAAAAATATCCTATGGAAAGAAGCAATTCCAATTATTATTATGGGAATATTAGGAGCTAGTTTTAGTGCACAATTAAGTAGCAAAATGAATGTAAATTTATTAAGAAAGTTATTTGGAATATTTTTAATATTAATAGCAATTTATGAAATATATTCCTTATATAAGATGTATATAAATAAAAAGATAAGACATAATAGTAATAGATGAAAATTGGTAAAGGAGGCATAAAAATGAGATTTATAAAAGGTATGTTAATTGGAGGAATGGTAACAGCCGGAATTGCAATGATGTATTCAGAAACAATGGGTCAAAGCAAAAGAAAGATGATGAGAAAAGGTAAACAGCTTGCTAAAAGAATGGGAGTAATGAAATAATTAAAACTAAAATTTGATTCAAACATTAATAATGTTTAGATAGTAAAAATAAGAAAGCACGAAAAAAATCGTGCTTTTTGCAATTTAATATAAAATTAATTCTTATATGGTTTATTGCAAGGCTTATCATAAGGACCGTCACATGGCTTATTGCAAGGCTTATCATAAGAACCGTCACATGGTTTATTGCAAGGCTTATCATAAGAACCATCACATGGTTTATTACATGGCTTATCATAGTTATCGCAAGGTTTATTGCAAGGTTTGTCATATGAATCATCACATAATTTTTTACAAGGACTATCAGGAACTATTATTCCGCCATTTTTACATTCAATTTCAACACCTTTTAAACATTTTCCATCATGTTTACAAGAAGTGCATACTTTACAATGTTTTACTTTATCAACCCACACTTCGATTTCATATAAACGGTTTGCACAAAGAGGTCCAAAAACAAACTCGCCATCTTTATCAGTAAAAGTATGAGAAACAGGTCTTCTTTCTTCTTTATCACACTCACATACAACTTCTACTAATTTTACAACAGCATCACAAACAGGATCTTGATAACAGTCTTTTATAATACCATAAATAACAGCTCTATTATCTTCTGGTAAAGTAATTTCAATATCATATTGCTTACCAGTAGCAATTGCCCCATCCACTTTTAGAACTGGGCATACACATTTTTCATATTCCATAATATTTTTCATTCCTTTCCTTTTTTTATATACTATGTTGTAAAAAGACAAAAAGTGACAAAAAATGCAATTAGGAAATTAAAGAAAAAAATAAAAAATATGGTAAAATAAAAATAGCTGAAGTATAATATGATAGATAAAAATAGGAAGAGGAGAAAGTTTTTTATGGACAATAGACCAATTGGAGTATTTGATTCTGGAGTAGGAGGAATGACTGTTTTAAAAGAACTAATGAAAAAAATGCCACAAGAAAGTTTTGTTTACTTAGGAGATACAAAACGTTTTCCATATGGAAGTAAATCAAAACAAACTATTATAGAATTAACAAAAGAAGGAATGGAGTTTCTTATAAAAAAGAATGTAAAATTAATTGTAATTGCATGTGGTACAGCTACAAGTCAAGCATTAATAGAAGTTAAATCTTTATATGAGATTCCGATAATTGGGGTTTTAGAGCCAACAACAAAATATCTTGAAGAAACAGGAAAAACTAACATTGGCATAATAGCTACTGCAGGAACAATTAGAAGTAAAGGTTGGGAAAAATCTATTTTAGAAAAAATACCATCTGCTAAAATTCAAAGTATACCATGTCCTTTACTAGCTTCTATGGTAGAAGAAGGATGGTATGATAATCAAATAGCACAACTAGTTATTAATGAGTATTTAAAAGATTTAAAACCAGTAGATGCATTGGTTTTAGGATGTACACATTATCCTTTATTAACCAAGGTAATTCAAAAACAAATAGGTGCAGGTGTTGAAATTATTAATATAGGTACATATGTTGCTATAGAAACTGAAAAAATTTTAAAAGAAAATGGAATGATAGCAGAAAATAACTTTAAAGATATTGCAACCAAAAATAGAGATAATGCATCAAATTTAAAGGTATACTTAACTGAGAATGAATGTAAATTTAATGAAGTAGCAAGTAAATTAATTGAAAAAGAAATTCAGGCAGAATTAGTAAAAGAAGAAATAGAATTTAGTTAATAGCTAAAAATTTTCATGTTTAATAGATGGTATAGGAATAAAATAGAAAAATAAACATATAGTTTAGTAACAAAGGGGGCTAGAACTATATGTTTATTGTTTTTAATAAACAAAAAATATATTCCTATTTAGTGGCATTGGGAACTATAATTACTTTATTCATTTTTTCATTTTCATTAGCTAATCGAAATTTTGATACAACTCTTACTGCCAGCAGTTCAAAAGAATTACCAATATATTCTGTGGAAACTAATAAAAAAAATGTAGCACTTACTATGAATTGTGCATGGAATGCTGATGACATAGATAGTATTTTAAAAACTTTAGAGGAAAACCAAATTAAAATTACATTTTTTATTGTTGGAGAGTGGGCTGAAAAAAATCCTGAAGCCTTAAATAAGATAGCTGAGGCAGGTCATGAAATAGGGAATCATTCTAGTACACACCCACATGTAAACAATTTGAGCAGTGAAGAAAATATAAAACAAATTCAGGATTGCTCTAATAAAATAGAAAAGATAATTGGAGAAAAAACAACTCTTTATAGGGCTCCATATGGAGAATACAATAATACAGTAATTAGGTCTGCAAAGTCAGCAAATCATATTCCAATACAATGGAATTTGGATACATTAGATTATACTGGTTTAACAGGGCAAAAGATGTGGGAAAGGCTAAACGGAAAATTGAAAAATGGTTCAATTATTTTAATGCACAATGGTACAGAGCATACAGCAGATAGCTTGGATATGCTAATAAAAAATATTAAGCAACAAGGATATGAAATTGTTACGGTATCTAATTTAATATATAAAAATAATTATATAATAGATAATAATGGTACTCAAAAATTGCAGTAATTATAATTCAAATGAATAAAGAATTTTTGGAGTGGTATAATAAAGACATAATAAAAAGGAGTAAAAAAATGTCTTTGGTTGGAATTTTTACAGAAAGTAAAAATGAGAATTATTTAAAAAAGGGATTAAAAAATGTATTTCAACAAGAACAAGTTTTTTTCTTAAAAGAGGAAAGTATTGAAAATTTAAAAAACATTACATTTCAAACAATTCTTATAGGAAAAAGTATAAGTAAAAATGAGCAAATATTAAGGGATCTTATGAAAAAGGCACAATATTTAATTTTTAATGCAGATATTCTAGATAACTTGTATTTGCTAAAAGATCTAAGCATTCAATTAATTACTTATGGGTTTAATTCAAAGTCTACAATAACTACTTCAAGCGTGGAAGAAAATAAAATAATGATATGTTTACAAAGAACAATTAAGAATTTACAGGGAAAAACAATAGAGCCACAGGAAATAAAAAAAGAAATATTCAAAAATGAAGATAGTTATGCTGTTATGGAGTTAATTAGTTTACTTCTATTATATAGATAATTACTTGCATAAATATGGTAAAAAGTGACAGGAAAAATAAGGAAAAAGAAAAATAAATGAAAAATTTAACATTTTATGTAGACAAAACCAAAAAAACATAGTATAATATACATTGTGACTAGGTGTTAGTCTAAATTATACATACTATGAATAAACTAAAATAAGAAACAAAGGTAGGGAGGAAAATAAATTGAATACGAATTATGATGATAATAACCATTTAACATTGGTTGGAAAGGTAACAAGTGAAAAAAGATTCAGTCATGAAATTTATGGTGAAAAATTCTACATATTTGATTTAAGCGTACCACGTTTGAGTGGAAATGCAGACACAATTCCAGTAACAATCTCAGAGAGATTATTAACAATACAAGATATCACAGTAAATAGCAATTTAAAGATTGACGGACAATTTAGATCATATAACAGTTATGATCATGAAAAAAACAAATTAATTTTAACAGTATTTGCAAAGGACATTGAATTTATTCAAGAACAAGATGAAGATGTAGAAATTAGAAAAGATCAAGTTTCTAATGAAGTTATTTTAGATGGTTTTATTTGTAAAAAACCAATTTATCGTAAAACACCATTTGGAAGAGAAATTTCAGATATTTTATTAGCAGTAAACAGAGCTTATAATAAATCAGACTACATACCATGTATTGCTTGGGGTAGAAATGCTAGATTTTGTGAGAACGTACCTGTAGGAACAGAAGTAAGAATTATAGGAAGAGTTCAATCAAGAGAATATGAGAAGAAATATGAGGATGGAACTGTTGAAAAGAAAGTAGCATATGAAGTATCTGTATCTAGCTTAGAAATTGCAAATCAAGATGGAAATGAAGAAAATAAACAAGATAGTGATGAGGCAGAGGAAAATAAAGAGGCTATATAAATATATATTAACTGTCGGCTAAATTAATTGGCCGGCAGTTTTGGCATTTAATATTATTTATGAAAAACAGAACTTTTGCTTGCACTTTAGTAAAAAATATGGTAAAATGGTTTACGTTAAAAGGGAAAATAATCCTTACTTGCAAATAAATTGCAGGTTTTATCCACAAGGAGGTGAAAATAATGAATAAATACGAAAGTGTTATCATTATTAATCCATCTATTGATGAAGAAGCTGTAAAAGCTGTATCTCAAAAGTATGTAGATTTGATTAATAATGATGGTAAAGTTGAAAAAATAGAAAACCTTGGCAAAAAGAAATTAGCATATGATGTAAAGAAAAACAAAGAAGGTTACTATGTTGTAATTAATTTTGAATCAAAACCAGAATTAATCGCAGAGCTTGAAAGAAACTACAGAATTGAAGATCAAATTATCAAATTTATTACTGTAAAGGCAGAATAAGAACACAAAAAAAGATAAAATTGGGGACCTTTAATTATAGAAAGGTAAGGTGCATGAAATGAATAAAGTAATTTTAATGGGTCGTTTAACAAGAGATCCAGAAGTAAGGTATACACAAACAAATAATACGTTAGTATCTTCTTTTAGTTTAGCTGTAAATCGTAGATTTGTTAGACAAGGAGAAGAAAGACAAGCAGATTTTATAAATATTGTTGCATGGAGTAAGCTTGGAGAATTTTGCAGTAAATATTTCAAGAAAGGTCAACAAGTTGGAGTAATAGGAAGAATTCAAACTAGAACTTGGGATGATGACCAAGGACAAAAGCATTATATTACTGAAGTAGTAGCTGAAGAAGCATATTTTGCTGATAGCAAAAAAGATGGAGATGCAAGTGGAGCAAATTTTGATGCAACCTTTGGAACAATGCCTAATAATACAAATGCTACATCAGATTTTGAAATATCTTCCGGAGACGATTTACCATTTTAATTAATATAATTGAATTGTAAATAATAAGAAGTAAATATAAGGCAATTTTAAATGTGAAATGATAAAAAGCCAAAAAATAACTAAAAGATTGGGGGGAAAAGAAAATGGCAGACAAGAAAAATAATAGAAAAAATAACAGAAACAATGATGAAGATTACAATCCTAGATTTAGAAAAACTAGAAAAAAAGTATGTCCATTATGTGCAGATAAAAATTTAAAATTAGACTATAAAAATGCAGAGCAATTAAAAAAATTCATTAATGATAAAGGAAAAATACTTCCAAGAAGAGCAACTGGTGCATGTGCTATACATCAAAGAGACATTACATTAGCTGTAAAAAGAGCAAGACAAATTGCTGTATTACCATATACGCAAGAATAAAATAAAGAAGAAATGCTTGAATGTTAGGCATTTCTTTTTTTGCGTAGGAAAAATCGCTAGATTTTTCTGGAGCAACAAGGTTAAATTACCTTTTTTACTTATTGTTCAAAATACTTTTTAAATAAAGCTAAGTTTTTATATTATTATTTTGTTTAAATCTTACTTTTTTGCAAATAATAAATATATAAAAATGAAACAGGAGGAAGTCAAGTATTTTCTTGACAATAAATTTATGAAAGTAGGAATTGCTTTATCAGGTGGCGGAATTCGCGGAATTGCTCATGCAGGAGTTTTAAAGGCTTTGGAAGATAATAATATAAAAATTGACATTATAGGAGGAACTAGCTCTGGAAGTATGGTGGCAAGTCTTTATGCAATGGGATATTCACCATATACAATTTATCAATTATTTAAAAGATATAGTAAGGAGATTATAAATGCAAGTCGTATTCCATTTTTACCTAAATTTTTGCAATCTCCTTTTGATTCAAAATCTACCATAACAGGTTTTCATAATGGTGAAGAAATAGAAAATGTTTATAATAGACTTGCGAAAAGAAAGAATATAACTCAAATAGAACAAATAAAAATGCCAATTGTAATTCCAAGTGTTGATATCATGCAATCAAAAGAATATGTTTTTACAAATAACAAACCTAAATTTTCAGGTGAAGATATACAATATATTACGCAGATTAGTGTTGGAAAGGCAGTAAGAGCAAGTAGTAGTTTCCCAGCAGTATTTTCACCATGCTATATGGAAAAACATGCATTTATGGATGGTGGAACTTTGGATAATATTCCTGTATGTGAAGTGAAAAAGCAGGGAGCAGACAAAGTAATTGCAGTTCAATTTGATGCAGATACAATAGATGAGAATAGTAATTTAATGGATATTGTAATGAAGACTATAGACATTATGGGAAATAAAATATCAAAAGAGTGTTTAAAAGAAAGCGATTATGTATTAAATGTATATACAGATAAAGTCGGTTTATTAGATGTAGAAAAATTAGATAAATGTTATTTATATGGATATAATAGTGTGATACGAAATCTGCAAAACATAAAAAATATTTTGCAAATTAAATAATGAAAATTAATAAATTGTAATTAGTTAATGGAAAAGAAAATAGCCTTGATAAATGGAAAATAATGAAATTGAGATGTTGAAAAAAAAGGAATATTATGGTATGATTATAAAATGAATATGTTTAATATAAACATAAAAAAGGAGATAAATTGTGAAAAAGAAATTGTTAATATTTTTAGTAATAATATTTACAATATTATTAATTTCATTTTTAATTTTACCAAAAAATAATAAACAAGAAGAAAGTACTAATGTAAAAAAAATAGTAACATCATTTTATCCAATTTATATCATGACCCAAAATATAGCACAGGGTGCGGAAAATGTAGAAGTAATAAATTTAACTCAAAATGATGTTGGATGTTTGCATGATTATACTCTTTCAACTACAGATATGAGGAAGATAGAAGATGCATATGTATTTATAGAAAATGGTCTCGGATTAGAAAATTTTATGGATAAAATTATACAAACATATCCAAACTTAAAAATTATTGATAGTAGTAAAAATATAACAAATAAAATTGAAGAAAATGATGGAATAAATCCCCATATATGGACAAATATAGAAAATTATATAAATCAAGTTGAAACTATTGCAAAAGATTTGGAAGAATATAATCCAGAAAATGCGCAAATATACATAAACAATTGTGATAAATATATAGAAGCATTAAATAATATTAAATTACAATATGATGAGAAATTACAAAAATTAAGAGGGCAAAAAGCTATAGTTCTAAATGAATCTTTGAACTATTTAACAAAAGAGTTAGAAATGGATATTACAAGTATTGTAACCAATCATGAAGAAAGTACTTTATCAGCAGATACAATAAAAAACATTATTAATAAAATAAAAGAGGAAAATATTAAAATTATATTTATAGATGAATCAGATGATATGCAAAATGCTGAAACATTAAAAAATGAAACAGATGCGCAAATTTACAAATTAGATTCTGGACTAAATGGAGAAGAAGACTTAAATTCATATATACAGAGCATAACAGAAAATTTAGAAATATTAGAACAAATTCAGTAGTATAATATGAATTTCAAAATATGAGAGCAAATTTAGTAATATAACATAAATTTCAAAATATTAGAAAAAATTCAGTAGTATAATATAAATTTCAAAAATATTAGAAAGAATTTAAGTAGTTATAATACAAATCCAAAAAATATAAGGTAAAAAATAAAAAGAAATAGGTGAGAGTTAAGATGGCAGGAACTGTAGCTTGTGGTTTACATTGTACTAAAATAAATAATATAAATGTCAAATTTGGTAAAGAAGTTGTTTTAAAAAATGTTAATATTCATGTACATTGTGGCCAATTAACTGTTATAATTGGGCGAAATGGTGCAGGAAAATCTACTCTTTTAAAAGCTATTTTAGGCGAAGTAGAACATACTGGAAATATTACATTTATGGATATGAAGGAAAATGTAGCTAAAAGAATCAAAATTGGTTATGTACCACAATCTATTCATATTGAAAAACATATGCCAACTACAGTTTATGACTTATTTGCTTCTTGTATTTGCCATATACCAGTATTTTTAAAAAAAGACAAAAAAATATATCAAGAAATAAAAGAACAATTGAAGTTATTTGGAGCAGAAAAGTTAATAGATAAAAGTATAGGAGACCTATCAGGAGGAGAATTACAAAGAGTATTGCTTGCTATTGCAACAAAGCCAACACCTAATTTACTTATTTTAGATGAACCGGTTTCTGGAATAGATAAAAATGGAACCAAAGATTTTTATGAATTAGTAGATAATTTAAAAAGAAAATATGATATGTCAATATTGTTAGTATCACATGATTTGGAACTAGTTAAGAAATATGCAGATAAAGTTATTCTATTAGAAAAAGAAGTAATTAAAGAAGGAAAACCGGAGGAAGTATTTCGTAGCTTAGAATTTAAAAATAGATTTGGAGAATAAAAAACAAAATTAAATATTTTGATATAAGGTATAACCTTACAAGGAGTAACTATGGAAGTAATTTATGGCATATTAGAATCAATTTTACCATTTGAATTTATGGAATATGCATTTATGAAAAATGCATTATTAGCTATTATTTTAATAGCACCGATTTTCGCCTTATTGGGTACAATGATAGTAAATAATAAAATGGCTTTTTTTTCAGATGCTTTAGGACATTCAGCTTTAACTGGGATTGCAATAGGAATGGTATTGGGAATTACTAATATGAATATTTCAATGATTTTCTTTGCAGTAATTTTTGCGTTATTGCTGAATTTTGTAAAGAACAAAACTACATATGGAGCAGATACAATTATTAGTGTATTTTCTTCAATTGCTATTGCACTAGGTCTAGCAATGTTAGCACAGAGTGGAAATTTTAATAAATATTCTAGTTATTTAGTTGGAGACATTTTAAGTATTAATAATAATGAAATTTTATATTTATTTTTAGCATTTATTGCAATAATAATATTTTGGTATTTTACATTTAATAAATTAAATGTATTAAGTATAAATACTACTTTAGCGAAAAGCAGGGGAGTAAATACAAAATTAATTGATAATGTATTTGTTGTTTTAATAGCAATTATCGTTATGATATCAATTCGCTGGATAGGTATTTTACTAATAAATTCTTTACTTATTTTGCCAGCAGCATCAAGTAGAAACATTGCTAAAAATATGAGAAGTTATCATTTATTTTCAATCTTATTTTCACTGTTTTCAGGAATAACCGGTCTTATTATTTCATATTACTGGAATATTCCAACAGGGCCAATGATTGTACTAATTTCAGGAGCAATTTATTTTGTTACTTTTGCTTTAAAAAAAGTTGTAAAAGAATAAAATACTAAAAAAATTAATAAAAAATATGATTAATTATTGTACATTTATGTTCGTAACGCTTAAATACTCAAACTTGAGCATTTTAAAGTGCAATAAATTAATCATATTTTATTATAAAACTATACTTTTAGCTCTTTCAACATCCTCTGAAGTAGCAGTTCTAATACCATCTAAAGGATACTTGAATCCAAGATTTTCCCATTTAAAACGTCCCATATCATGATATGGAAGAAATTCTATTTTTTTTACATTAGTTAGAGTATGTAAAAAATCTTTTAATTTTTGTAAATCTTCCTCTTTATCAGTAATACCAGGAACCAGAACCTGCCTAATCCACATATCTTTTCCAATACTATTTAGATATTTAGCAAATTCAAGTTCTTTTTTATTAGAAACTCCAGTTAAATCTTTACAAATTTCATCATTAATACATTTTATATCTAATAAAAACAAATCAGTAAGTTCAATTACCTTTTTTATATCTTCGGTGATTAAAAAATTACCTGAAGTATCAATAGCAGTGTGAATACCTTCTTGTTTTAAAAGAGTAAATAAATTTATTACAAATTTAAGTTGTAGCAAAGGCTCTCCACCACTAACAGTAACACCTCCACCAGAAGGAATAAAGTAATTTTTATATTTTTCAATTTTCCTTAATACTTCATCAATAGAATATTCTGTACCACCACACAAATCCCAAGTATCTCTGTTATGACAGTATTTACATTTTAAACTACAGCCCTGCATAAAAATAACAAACCTAATTCCAGGGCCATCAACAGTTCCAAATGATTCAAAAGAATGTATTCTAGCCTTTATATCTTCCATTTATTTTGCCTTCCTAATTACATTAATATATTATAAGAAAAACTTAATTCAAAATAGGAAATAGGGGCAAAAGCCCCATTTCCATTTTAGATTTTTTCATGAATAGTTCTATTAATAACATCTAATTGTTGTTCTCTTGTTAATTTTGTAAAGTTAACTGCATATCCAGAAACACGAATTGTTAATTGTGGATATTTTTCAGGATGATCCATTGCATCCAATAATAATGCTCTATCAAAAACATTAACATTAATATGATGTCCAGTTTGAATAAAGAAACCATCTAACATAGTAACTAAATTATTAACTCTTGTATCATCATCTTTTCCAAGAGTTCCTGGAGTTATTGAGAAAGTATAAGAAATACCATCTTCTGAATATTCATATGGAAGTTTAGCAATTGTGTTCATAACTGCAAGTGCACCATTTGTATCTCTACCATGTAGAGGGTTAGCTCCAGGGCCAAAAGGTTCACCATCTTTTCTTCCATCAGGAGTGTTACCAGTATTTTTTCCATAAACTACATTTGAAGTAATTGTTAAAACAGATAGGGTAGTTCTTGCATTTCTATAAGTATGATGTTTTTGTAGTTTTTTCATAAATGTTTTTACTAAATTAACAGCAATATCGTCAACTCTGTCATCGTCATTTCCGTATTTTGGAAAATCACCTTCAACTTCATAATCAACAGCTAGACCTGTATCGTCACGAATTACTTTTACTTTTGCATATTTAATAGCAGATAAAGAATCAGCTACTACTGATAAACCAGCAATACCACATGCCATTGTTCTTAAAATATCTCTTTCTTTATCATGTAAAGCCATTTCTAAAGCCTCGTAAGAATATTTATCATGCATATAGTGAATCATATTAAGAGCTTTAATATAAGTTCTTGCTAAATAATCCATCATATGATCAAATCTCATCATAACTTCATCATAATCTAAATATTCAGAAGTAATAGGGGCAAATTGTGGAGTAATTTGTTTACCAGATTTCTCATCTCTACCACCGTTAATTGCATATAAAAGAGCTTTTGCAAGGTTTGCTCTTGCACCAAAAAATTGCATTTGTTTACCAATCTTCATGGCAGATACACAACAAGCAATACCATAATCATCACCTAAAGTAACTCTCATCAAATCATCATTTTCATATTGAATAGAAGATGTTTGAATAGATATGGTTGCACAGAATTTCTTGAAACCTTCAGGTAAATTTTTAGACCATAATACTGTTAAATTAGGCTCTGGTGCAGGACCTAAGTTTACTAAAGTGTGTAATATTCTAAAGGAGTTTTTAGTTACTAATGTTCTACCATCAATACCCATACCACCAATACTTTCTGTTACCCATACAGGGTCACCACTAAATAAACTATTATATTCAGGAGCTCTTAAAAAACGTACCATTCTTAATTTCATAACAAAATGATCCATTAATTCTTGAGCTGTTTCTTCAGTTAAAATTCCATTTTTTATGTCTCTTTCAACATAAATATCTAAGAAGGTAGAAGTTCTACCTAAACTCATGGCAGCACCATTTTGATCTTTTATAGCACCTAAATATCCAAAATATAGCCATTGAAAAGCTTCTTTTGCAGTTTCAGCAGGAACTGAAATGTCAAAACCATAGCTTGCAGCCATTTCTTTTAATTCATTTAAGGCAACTATTTGGTCGTGAATTTCTTCTCTTTGTCTAATTATATCTTCAGTCATTTCATCAGAATCCATAATAGAGAATTCCTCTTGTTTTTCAGCAATTAAAGTATCTACACCGTATAAAGCTACTCTTCTATAATCACCAATGATTCTTCCACGACCATAGCCGTCAGGAAGACCGGTAATTAAATGTGAACTTCTAGCAGCTCTAATTTCTGGAGTATATACAGCAAAAACACCATCATTATGTGTTCTTCTCAAATCGTGATAAATATGAGAAATTTGTTCATCTATTTTATAACCATAACTTTCGCAAGATTTTTCAACTATTCTTATACCACCATTTGGCATAATTGCTCTCTTTAAAGGACTATCAGTTTGAAAGCCAACAATTTCTTCTAAATTTTTGTCTATATAACCAGGAGCATAACGATTTATACCAGAAGGAGTTTTAGAATCTACATCTAAAACATCGCCATTTTCTCTTTCTTTTTTGTAAAGTTCTAATACATTATTCCATAATTTCTTTGTTTTTTCAGTAGGATTAGTTAAAAATGAACTATCCCCTTCATAAGGCGTATAGTTAGCTTGAATAAAGCCCCTAACGTCAATTTCCTTTGTCCATTCACCTTGTTTGTTAAAACCATTCCACTGTTTAAAATCCATTCTAAAAATACCTCCTTAAATTTGAATAAAAATGTCAAAAAAAAATCAAAAATTATTTTGACACATCTTATTAAGCATAACATATTATATTAAAATTAGCAATATTTTGCATAAAATTTATGGAAATCAAATATAAAAAGACATGGAAAATTTTTATTAAAATATAGATGAGAGCTCAAATATTATATGAGCTGTTATTGTAGCTAACACAAAAAGGATTTTGTTTATAATAAAAAAAGCAAGAAATAGAGTTCTTGCCTTTAATATAACCATATTAGAAAAAACTATTCTTCTTCACTAATTACTTTTGCTATTTTATAAATTAATTTTTGTTTTTCAGGAGAAACTGAATTTAAAATATCATTAAATTCAGAAGAAAGATAATTATCAGATTGGCTAGAGGCACCATTTAAAATGTAACCTTCTGAAACTCCTAAAATATCACAAATTTGAGTTAATCTCTTTAAATTTATATGTGAGTTGCCTCTTTCAACTCTGCTTAAGAATGCAATAGAAACATCTAATTGTTCTGCTAAAGTTTCTTGAGTCATTTTTTTATCAATTCTAGCTTTTTTTAGTCTTTGTCCAATTATTGTATAATCTAGTGCCATATAAATTCCCTCCATATTCATATATACTTATATATAGCATTTATTTAAATAAGTTCAAAGAAACATATTGGTTAATATTAATTTATTAATTCGATATATAACTTTAGTATTATTTTTTTCATAAAAATGAAAAATATACAGGAAAATTTTGGATTTTTTTGAAAAAGCATCATTTAAGCAGTTGAAAAATAAATATATTAATTTAGTAGTGTACATGAAGCAAAAAAAATATATACATCTTTAAAAATTATGCTATAATAAAAATATAGACTGACAAAAGAAAAATAGGAGAAAAAGTCATATGAATCAAAATGTGATAGATATTATAAATAATTATAAAGATAGCTTAAAAAAAATAACTGAAGAATATGCTGATGATATAGAACGAATGCAATATGAAATTGAGGATTTAGAAAGAGATACTGTAGAGAAAATCAGACAAATATCAGAAGATGAAAAAATAGAATTATTGAATTTACTTACATCAGAATCAGTTAACTCTGTAATATCAGAATCCCTTAACTCTGAAATAATAATAGAATCCCTTAAGTCTGAAATAATAGTACAACTATCAAATGATACTGATAAAATTAGATTTTTAGGTGAAGTTAAAGATGAAATATTAATATTAAAAATTATAAAAACGATAGCTGATGAAACTTTAAGAATTGAATCACTAAAATATATTGATCCTAATATAGATAGAGATTGGATTGTAAGATCAATTGCGGGTGAAGTTACTGATAATAATTTAAAAATTAGAGCATTGGAATATATTACTTCTGATACAGATAAAGCATCTATTATAAGAACAATGACTGATGACAGTTCAAAAATTGAAGCATTGGATCATATTTCTGATGAATATAGAGCTAATATTATAAGAACAATTACTGATGACAGTTTAAAAATTAAAGCATTGAATAAATACATTACTTCTGATATAGATAAAGCTTATGTTATAGAAACAATTACTGATGACAGTGAGAAAATTAAATTATTGGATTATATTACTTATGATAAAAATAAAGTTTCTGTTTTATATTCTATAAAAGATAGTCAAAAGATTTCTAGTTTGTTAGAATCTGATCAGGAACTAAAAAAAGCATTTGTCAAGTCTCTACAACAAAGAATGCAGGATTATTCTCTTTATGATTTATGGGGTCTTATGAAGAATTTAGAATTGCAAAAAGAAATAATGCCATATATTTTATTTGATCCTAAATATGGAATTATAAAAGATGGAAGATTGACTGATGGAAGACTGACTGATGATATGAGAAAAGATATTGAAGAATATTTAGGAAAACCAATACCTGAAAATATTGAAGAAATGTCTATTTTGTTAGAATCTAATCAGGAACTAAAAAAAACATTTGTCAAGTCTCTAAAACAAAGAATGAGTAAATCTCCTTATAATTTATGGAGTCTTATGAAGAATTTAGAATTGCAAAATGAAATAATACCATATATTTTATTTAATTCTAAATATGAAATTGTAAATGATGGAAGAATGACTGATGACATGAGGAAAGATATTGAAGAATATTTAGGAAAACCAATACCTGAAAATATAGAAGAAATGTCTATGTATGAAAGGATAGGTGTGGATTTAGATGCACTAGAAGGAACTGCTACTTGTGTAGAAGAACTAAAATCACTAGGATTAGATGAATTTCAAGAAATGTATATTAAAGCTATTGAAACTTTTGGAGGACCTAAAAAAGAAGAACCAAAAAGGAGAGTGCCAATAAGAGATTTTGCAGGAACTACTCACCCAAATTTAAAAGATGATAGTACAACTCCAGAAACTTGGAAGGAGTTATTATGTGGATTAAAAAGAATGGAAGAAAACGTAAAAAAACATTCTGAAGATAGATTATTTGACCCAGAATATGAACCAGAAACTGGTGGTGATGCTATAGGGTTATACCGTATAAAGGGAAAATATTATGTAGACAGTAATGGAAATCATAGAATGACATTATTAAAAGCAAAATATTTATCAGAAGTAGAAATGGCAAACGGAGATCCTAAAAGACTAGCTGAAATTGAAGAAAAGTATACAGTAGAGGTATCATATGTAAATGAGCTTACATCAAATACAAATGAATTAATTGCAATTTGTGCTCTTTATACAATAGGCGCAGATATGAAAATAAGAGAATTAATAGAAAACGATGAGAAGGCAGGTTATACTATAACTGAAGGAGATAGAACAGTTATAATAAAATCAGAAGGAGAGCTTAAAGCATATTTACAAGAGAAAATAAGGCAATTAAGAGAAAGCAAAGATGGAAAATCACTTCAAAAACTTAATAAAATGGTAGAAAAGCTTAAATTGGATTATAAGGAAAACGAAGCATATAGAGAAGCTTTTGAAACAATGACTGGTATTAGCTTGGAAAATGAAAGGAAAGATACATCGAGAAAGGAAAGCGCTAGAATAAATGAATTTGGAGAAATAGAAAGAGAAGTTGCACCTGAAATAAGACCATCGGTTGATAAAATGCATGAAAAAGAACAACCAGAAATAACAAGACCTGAAGAAGAAAGTTTTAAAGATGAAATAGGGCAAGATGAAATAAAAGGTCCTGAACAGCCAGAAAGTAGAAAAAGCGATGTGGATCGCTGGATGAATAGATTAAAAATGTATAATGGTGCAATTGATAGAGTATCTCAAGGTGCAAGACTTAAATTTATACAAATGAAATCAGATATAATTAGTGCAATCAAAGAAAAAATAAAAGAAAGGCTTACTCCACAAAAGGATCAAGAAAGGTGATAATTAATTTGAAAAAAGAGTATAAGGAAGCATTTTGCGAAGTAAATGAAATAATACAATTAATGCCTGATGAATTAATTAATAAAATTCCAAGTCAATTTCGTAAAATGATTGAGGAAGAAAGAGAAAAAACATATAATCCTAATATACAAGAGCCTTTAGAAAAACAAAAGCTAAAAAATGAAACAATAATAATATTGGGTCTAATATATAGAGATTTTTTATGTTCCCCAGAAGAAAGAAAACAATTGCAGGAAAAAGATGCAATAGAATTGCAAGAGGTACAACAGAAATTAGAAGAAGAAACAAGACAAAAGTATAATATAGATAATATATTAAAAAAGAATGAAAAGGAATTACAAATAAAACAAGAAAATCAGGTAGCGATAGTAGAATATAAAGAGTCAATCTTAAAAAGAATTATAAATAAAATAAAAGCATTCTTTAGGAAATAAATAGGTTTGCTTATTAGAGGTTGATTCAAATATAAAAATACTTGAACAATGAAGTAAGAAAAGATGAAACTATTAATTGTTCTAATACAAACCTTCATTGAATACAATGTACAAAACAGCGTATTCAAGGGGGTTTTTCATTTGGAAAGAAATGTATCAATAGAAGAACGAGCTGTCCATTTGGCACAATATATTATAGATAGTAAAGATACTGTACGAGGGGCAGCTAAGAAATTTGGTATTAGCAAAAGTACAGTACACAAAGATGTTAGTGAAAGACTACTAAAGATAAATCCTGTTTTAGCAGAAGAAGTAAGAGAAATATTAGACGAAAATAAGGCAGAGAGGCATATAAGAGGAGGATTGGCAACTAAGCTTAAATATAGTCATAAGAAAAAGGCAATATAAAAATATGGATTTTATAAAATTGAAGTTAAAAAAAGCTATTATAATTAAGAAAAACCGCCATTAAAAATGACGGTTTTATATTTGTCTATAAAATATAAGAAGTTTGCTATACATATGCATAACTAAACTTTTAATTATTAAAATTTCTTTTTTGAGCTTTTCTAGCTTTTCTACATTCTGGACATCTTTGAGGTTCATTTGTAAAACCTTTTTCAGCATAAAATTTTTGCTCACCATCAGTGAAAACAAATTCAGTTCCACAATCTTTACATGTTAAAGTTTTATCAGCCATTAATCAAATACCTCCTTCCTAAATTTTTTCATTTAATATTTTGAACTTATTAAACCTTTCTATATGAAAATTAAGAAGGATGTTTGTGCAAAATAATTAAATTAATTTTAGTTATTATTAAAAAGTCAATTCATATTTTAACACATGAAAAATAAAAAAGCAACAGTAAAAAAAATGCTAAGTAGTAAAACTTTGCGTCACATAGATACAAAAATCGACATAAAATATAATAACTAACTATGTTATAAGATGCGAAACTTTTTTTCTATAAGAGAGGGTGCAAAATATGAAGAAAATAAAAAAAGGGGATATAGTAGGAAGAATTTCCTATGGAAAAGATATTATATTTATTGTAGAACGAATTATAAAGACTGTAGATAATAAAAACTTAGCTATTTTAAATGGCATTACTCTTAGAATACAAGCAGACAGCTATCTAGAAGATTTAGAGTTAATAGAACCTAAGAAAATAGAGGAATATGTAAACAAGTTTGAAGAAAAAATAAGTAAAAGGGTAAATAATCAAGAAAAAGTACAGAAGAGTTTTGAACCTTTTCGTGAGAAAATGATTATTTATACAGGAAGAATCTTGCATATAGATGGGGATAAAAGATATAGTGAAAAATCCAGAAGATATTATAAAAAAATGGGGTTAAATGCGATTGTAAGAAATATTCCAGAGAGAAGACAGTATATGAATATAAGTTCATTGCTTCAGAGATATAATCCAGATATACTTGTTATAACTGGGCATGATGGAATGATACGTAAAGGTACTCAATTTAATGATGTATATAATTATAGAAATTCTAGATATTTTATAAAAACAGTAGAAGAAGCTAGAAAAATATCTTTAAATAAAGATTTGGTAATTTTTGCAGGTGCATGTCAAAGCTATTATGAAGGATTAATGATGGCAGGAGCTAATTTTGCTTCATCTCCTGCAAGAATATTAATTGATTTTATGGATCCATTAATTGTTGCTGAAAAAGTTGCAACAACTAAAGAGGAAAGATTTATTACTATCCATGATATAGAAAATGAACTAAGGGATGGTCAAAGAGGTGTAAGTGGAATTGGTGCAAAGGGAAAGAAAAAAGTACTTTTTATTTAGAAAATAATGTCATATGTTAAAGGTAAAAATAAAAATTTTTAAGCGAAAAAAGTGACACTAAAAACATGTAATAAAATTGTAAAGAAAATGTAACATTGATAATTTAAAAACGGGAAACTATTGAAACTGTAAGAAAATATAAAATAGACATAAACAATTCTTTTTTGACAATTTTAGACCTCGATGATATAATTTGTTCATCTTAAAAAAGTAGGTGATGTTATGATTTGCCCAAACGATATTGCAAACTTAAAAACAGATATTAATGAAATGATTGGACAAAAGATAATTGTAAAAGGTTCGCTAGGAAGATGCAAATCTTTTGAAAAGGAAGCCACGATTGAAAAAGCTTATCCAAATATTTTTGTAATTAAATATGAGGAAGAGAAAAGAAATGTAACATATAGTTATACAGATGTTTTGACTAGAACTGTTGAAGTTGACGTGTTTGATGGGACTGGATATAGTCCTTTAATACCACCAGCCGAAGAAAGCAAAAAACAAAAAAATTTAGCTTAAAAATAATTATAAATACTAATATTTAAAAATTCCTATTTTTAGGAATTTTTTTTTACCTTTTACCATATATATAAATTAGAAAAAAATCGATGGGAGGGATAAAAATGGCACTTGAAACCGCAAAAGATAGTCTAGTGCTTAGTCAAATTATTGATCAAAAGAAAGATACATTTATGGTAGAAGATGATTGTATTGTTCCTGATATAAAACCAGATATATTAGGAGTTATAAGCAATAGTGGAATAGTATGTATTTATAAAAAAGAAATATTGGATGGAAAAGTAAGGATAGATGGTTGTATAAATTCATATATAATGTATTTAGCAGATTCCGAAGAAAATCAAGTTAGAAGCTTAAATACTAATTTAGATTTTACACAAGTAATAGATATAGAAAAAGCTAAAAATAATATGCAATTAGATACAAATATTACTTTAAAAAGTTTAGATTGTAAAGTTCTAAATGGTAGAAAAATTCATTTAAAAGCAATTTTAGATATAGAAATAAAAGTATCATCAAATGAAACAATAGAATATGTAAAAGAAATTTCAAATTTAAAAGATGTTCAATTTTTAAACAAAAATTTTGAAATTAATTCTTTGGTAGGAAGAGGAAGTACAAAAGTTTATGCTAAAGATACACTTACAATAGATTCTGCTGATAATTTAGTAGAAGTTATGAAAACTGATTTGAAAATAAAAAATAAAGATACAAAAATTAGCTATAATAAAGTACTTATTAAATCTGATTTAGAAGTTAAAATGATTTACTTAACAGAAGATAATCGTATTAATTTAAAAGAGGCCAATATACCAATAGTTGGATTTATTGATTTGAATGATGTTAGTGAAGAACATGTTTGTGATATAAAGTATGAGATAAAAAATTTAATTGTAAAACCTAATAATATGGAAGAGCATTCTGTCTATATAGAAGCAGAAATAGAAGTATCATGTGAAGCATACGAAAATAAAGAATTAAAAATGATACAAGATCTGTATAGTCCTAGTATTGATTTAAAATTTACTCAGAAGAGAGTAAAAGTTATGCAAAAGAAAGAATCTAGGAGTGCAGTTTGCAATATTAGAGAGAAGAAAGTAATAGCTGAAATTGGAAATAGTAAAATTTATGATGTAGAAGTAACTCCAATTATACAAGAACAAACTTTAAGTAATGGAAATATTAAATATGCTGGAAATGTAGATTTGAATTTTATATTTTCAGGAAATAACAATAGAGGAATTGACACCAAAAAGATAACACTTCCTTTTAATTTTGAAATGAATTTTGAAGGGATTAAACCAGATACTCATATTGATACAATTGTTGAAATTAATTTACAAGAATTTGTTGTTATGCCGGATGAAAGTGTTGATATAAAAGTAGACTTAAACTTTACTGCAATTAGTGGAAATGATAGTAATATTTCAATAATAAATGAAATTGAAACTTTGCAAGATAATAAGAAAACATCACCATATAGTATGGTAATTTACTTTACAAAATCAGGGGATAATTTATGGAAAATTGCAAAGAAATTTAATAGTACAATGGAATCTATTGCAAGGGTAAATGGAATTGAGAGCGAAGATGAGTTGGCAATAGGAAAACAGTTATTTATTCCTAGATATCATGAATGATAGAATTTATATTAGAAATAGGTGGAGATTACCTAAAAATTATTTAAAATTTAATTCTAATAATGGAAGAAATAATAGAAAAATACTAAAAATAATGGTTATATTATTGATTGCTTTTATGTTTGCATATTATTCGCTAAAAGCAATAGAGCCAATTATGGAAAAGCAATGCAAAAATGTGGCTAAGTCTATAGCTACTAAAATTTCTAATGATGAAGCTACAAAAATTATGAAAAATTATGAATATAATGATTTCATAAATGTTACTAAAGATGAACAAGAAAATATAAAAATGGTAGAAACTAATATTATTACTATCAATGAAATTATTTCAGATGTTCCTTTACGTATTCAAGAAGAAATAGAAAAAACTGAAAATAGTAACTTTTCAATTCCATTAGGAAGTTTTTTAGGAAGTAAACTATTTTTTGGAATAGGACCAAAAGTCAATATAACAATGAAACTCACAGGAAATTTAGATACTGATTTAAAGTCGGAGTTTATTCATGCAGGAATAAACCAAACACTACATAAAATATATCTTGAAATTAGATGTAATATAATTATTTTGACTCCATTTGAGACTATAGAAGATCAAATTGTAAACCAAGTATTATTAGCTGAGGGAGTAATTGTAGGTGAAGTGCCAAGTAGCTACTATAATTTAGAAGGAATTGATTCTGGTAATTTATTAGATGTTATTGAATAGGAATATTTGTATTTATTTTAGTAAAGTTATGAGTACTTATTTTTATATTATTAAGAATAAAGTGAAGAGCTTGCATAAAAAATACTCGTATAGTAAAATAAGACAAAAGAAAAAATGGAAGGAAAATAAATGCAAAAAAAAGAAAAATTGAAGTGGAGAAGGTTGGATAATTCTGCTAGACTATTTCCTCTTGTTGGAAATAAAAAGTTTAGCAGTATTTATCGTATGTCAGTTGTTCTAACTGAAGAAATAGATCCAGATATATTGAAAAGGGCAGTAAAAAAGGCTTTAACTATTTTTACTTCTTTTAAAGTTTGCCTAAAAAGAGGTTTCTTTTGGTATTATCTAGAGCAAAATGAAAAAGAAATAATAGTGAGAAATGAAAAAACATATCCTTTTCGATATATGGACAAAATAGCAAATCATGGGTATCTTTTTGCAGTTACATATTATCAGAAAAAAATAAATGTAGAAATTTTTCATGCCTTGACAGATGGAAACTCAGCAATAGAATTTGTAAAAACAATTGTATATTATTATTTGAACTATAAATATCCGGATACTTTTAAAGAGCAATTTTCAAAAAAAGATGTAGAAGTAGACACTCAAAATATAGAAGATAGCTATTTAAAAAATTATGAGAAAAATTTGCATAAAAAAGAAGATGCAAATAAAGCATATATTTTAAAAGGAAAGAAATTACATCCTTATCAAATTGGAGTAACACATGGTATTATTAATTTAAAGCCAGTTATTAAAACTTGCAGGAGATTAAAAGTAACAGTATCTCAATATTTTGTTGCAGTTTTAATATATTCTATTTACCAAGAACAAAAGAAAGAAAAAAATAGTAAAAAGCCAATAAAAATATGCATTCCAGTAAACTTAAAAAAATATTTTCATTCTACTACAATTACTAATTTTTTTACTTATATGACTATTTTAGCAGATCACAAGCAATTAGATTTGACAGATTTTGACCTTATATTGGCATTTGTTAGAAACAATTTCAAAAATAAATTGCAAAAGGAAGAACTTGCTAAAACTATGGCACATACAGTAAAATTAGGAAACAGTATTTACATTAGAATGATTCCATTAACAATAAAGAAAATTATTTTAAAATTAATTTATGGTGAAATACAAAAATATACAACAACAACTTTTTCAAATTTGGGAAAAATTAATTTTTTACCAGAGTATGAGCAATATGTCGATAAAGTCTTTTTCATAATTGCTCCTGAAAAAGCAGAGAAAATAAAATGTACAGCTTGTTCTTATAAAGATCATATTATATTTTCTTTTAGTTCAATATTGCAAAATAATGCTGTAGAAAAAAACTTTTTTGAATTTTTGACTCAAAATGGAATTACTAATAGAATTGTTACAAATGGAGTTTATCATAATACTAAAAACGAATTCTATCCAAAAAAGAATAATTTATTAACAGAAAATGATGAAACAAAAAATGAAATTGATACAAAAGAAACGACGAATATAGGATTAAAAGAAAAGATTAAAAGAAAATTTCATTTTTAATTTAAGTAAGAAGTAATATCGATAAAATTTGAAGTATAAGAGGGAAGAGTATAATGAAAAACAAAATTAAAATTTTAGCAATAGCATTATTAATACTAATTATTTTTACTATAATTATTACAACAACAGTAATAGCTATATATTTCTTTCAAGGAAATATTACTTCGAAAGTGCCTGAATATATGTCTAAAATGTGTGTGGTACAGGAAGAAGAATTTCAAGGTAGGAATGTGTTTGTTATTGAGCCCAAAGATAAAAAAGAAAATACGAAAGTAATATTTTACTTACATGGTGGTTCATATATGGCAGAACTTAGTGAAGTTCATTGGAATTTTTTAAGGCATCTTGCTCAAGATACAGGATATACATTAATAGTGCCGGATTATCCATTAGCACCTCAATATCAGTATGAAGATGTTTTTTCAATGATAATTCCATTATACAGAGAAGTAATAAAAAAAGTTGAACCTAAGAATATAATTGCTATGGGAGATTCGGCAGGTGGGGGTATGACACTTGCACTTATGGAAAATATATCAATGAGTGATGAAAAAATATTACAACCAGGAAAAATTATTTTGATTTCTCCATGGCTTGATGTAACAATGCAAAATGAAGAAATAAGTAAAGTTGAAGAAAAAGACAAGATTCTTAACAAAGAACTATTAAAATTAGCAGGAATATCTTATGCTGGTTCAGAAGAAAAAACAAAAGAATATTTGGTCAGTCCAATATATGGAAAAATTGAAGGATTAAATAATATAATTATTTATACAGGAACTTTTGATATTTTAAATCCAGATGTGCATAAATTTGAAGAAAAAGCAAAAGAAGAGAAGGTTAACATAAAGATAAAAGAAACTGAAGAAGCGGAGCATAATTGGCTACTAAAACAATGTGACATAGAAGAACAGAATAATAGTCAAAATGAAAATGCTTATCAAGATTTGATTGAAGAGATAAAAAAATAAAAAACAGCTCAATAGATACTAAAACAAAGTTACTTCATAAATAAAAAGATACTTTCTAAATAATAAGAAGAAAAATTTGACAATGATTTAAAGAAAAGTAAAAAAATCTCAGAAATAAAATTTCTGAGATTTTTTTTATAAAATTATCTTTTACTAAATTGAGGAGCTTTTCTAGCTTTCTTAAGACCATATTTCTTTCTTTCTTTCATACGAGGATCTCTTGTTAAAAATCCTGCAGATTTAAGAGCTGGTCTGTATTCACTATTAGCTTCATTTAATGCTCTTGCAATACCGTGGCGAACTGCTCCAGCTTGACCTGTGAAACCACCACCAGTTACTTTACAAATAATATCATATTTATCAAGAGTATTAGTAGCTACTAATGGTTGTTTTACGATAACTTTTAATACATCTGTTCCAAAATATTCATCTAATGGCTTGTCATTAACTGTAATAGAACCTTTTCCTTCTACTAATCTAACTCTAGCAATTGATTTTTTTCTTCTGCCAGTTCCTAAAAAAACAATTTTATCAGATTTCTTTGCCATATTACTTTACCTCCCAAACTTCAGGTTTTTGAGCAATGTTTTCATGTTCACTACCTGCATATACTCTTAATTTTTTTGCCATTTGTCTTCCAAGTTTTGTATGAGGAAGCATTCCAACAATTGCATGTGTCATCATTTTTTCTGGACTTTTTGCTAGTTGCTCTCTGGCTGTTATTTCTTTCATTCCTCCGATATATCCGGAAAAATGTCTATAAACTTTTTGATCTAATTTTTTTCCTGTTAATACAGTTTTTTCACAATTGATAATAATTACATGGTCACCAACATCCATATGAGTAGTATAAGTTGGTTTATGTTTTCCTCTTAATAACTTAGCAGCTTCAGCAGCTACTCTACCTAATGGCTTATCAGCAGCATCAATTATATACCATTTGCTTTCAATTTCATTCTTTTTTACACTATAAGTTGTATTATTCATGGTAATTCATATCCTCCAATCATTTTTCAAAACATTATCTATATGAAACTACTTTTAAGCTACCGGGGAGAAGTTAAAAATAGTTACATTCTTATACATGCTTTAATATTTTATTATAAAATCAAAGAAAAGTCAAGGGAAAATTGAAAGTTGTGGCAAAAAATGCGATTTTTTTTACTAAAATACTTGACAAAAAGAAACTAAGTAAAGTATAATAGTAAAGTCTAACAAAGAAGCAATCCATGCTCACCTTAAGCTAAATGGCAAAGAGGTTATAATTTTATACATATATAATTGTATATTTTTTGCGTGGATTGGTTTTTAAAAATCAATCTTTTTATTTTATATGGAGGTGTTTGCTATCAAACAAGATTTACCAATTAATGAACAAATTAGAGCTAGCAAAGTGCAATTAATTGATGAAAATGGAGAAAAAAAAGGAGTTATGAATTTTTTAGATGCATTAGAATTAGCATATGACAAAAAATTAGACTTAGTAATGGTGTCTCCAAATCCAGAAATGCCAGTTTGCAAAATTATGAACTATGGCAAGTACAAATTTGAGCAAGCAAAAAAAGAAAAAGAAGCTCGTAAAAAACAAAAAACATTTGAGTTAAAGGAAATTAGAATTACACCTAATATTGAACAACATGATTTTGAATTTAAAGTAAAAAATACTAGAAAATTTTTAGAAGATGGTAATAAAGTAAAAATTACTTTAAAATTCAGAGGAAGAGAAATGAATTACATAAAATTGGGAGAAGAAGTTATACAAAGATTTATACAAGAATTATCAGATATTTCTGTTCCTGAAAAAAAGCCAATATTAGAAGGAAAAAATATGTTTATTATATTAGCTAAAAAAGCTGATAAGTAAAATAGATAATGCTAAATATAAAAAGGAGGAATCGGCAATGCCAAAATTAAAAACTAACAAAGCAGCAAAGAAAAGATATTCTTATACAGCAACAGGAAAAGTAAAAAGAACAAAATCTAATAGAAGACATCTTTTAGCAAACAAAACAAATAGAGCAAAATCTAGAGGAAAAGTACAGGATGCTTACGCAGATAAAACATGTGAAGCAGGAATTAAGAAAATGTTACCATATGGCAACTAAAATAGAAAGTTTAAGGAAGGTGAAAGAAAATGGCAAGAGTAAAAACAGCAAGAATATCTCGTAAAAAACATAAAAAAATATTAAAAAGAGCAAAAGGTTATTATGGAGCAAAACATTACAGATTTAGAATGGCTAAACAAGCTGTTATGAAATCTGGAAAATATGCTTATACAGGAAGAAAAGATAAGAAAAGCAATTTTAGAAAATTATGGATAGCAAGAATTAATGCAGCTAGCCGTCAAAATGGGCTAACATATAGCAAATTAATTAATGGATTAAAAAAGGCAAATATTGTTATCAATAGAAAAATGCTTGCAGAAATTGCAGTTACAGATCCAAAAGCATTTGCAGAAATAGCAGAAAAAGCAAAGAAAGCATAGGTAAAAATTGTATGCTAGTTATAAAAAATACTTCTTTAAGTAGGAAAATATCCTAGTTAAAAGAAGTATTTTTTTGACTAAAAATTAAAACTTTTTAAATTATTGTTTTTTTATTTTAGGTTTTGCAATTAATGAAGCTAAATATCCAAAAAATACAGCAGCAGCGATTCCACCAGCAGAAGCTTTTACTCCACCAGTAAATGCACCTAATAAACCTGCTTTTTGAACTTCTTGCATTGCTCCTTTTGCAAGATTAGCACCAAAACCAAGTAATGGCACAGTAGCACCTGCTCCTGCAAAGTCAATTAAGTATTTATATATGCCAAGGCCACCTAATATAGCGCCTGTAGTGACATAAATTACTAAAATTCTGGCAGGAGTTAATTTTGTTTTATCAATTAAAATTTGACCTATGACACATATGATTCCACCAACAACAAAACATTTTAAAATTCCCATCCAGTCAATACTTTGAATAAAATCCATGTTCAACATCCTTTCTCTAATTTTCAATTGCTATTGCATGTGCAATTCCTGGAATACTTTCTCCTTGTTGAGAACTTGTTGCATTTGTCAATGCACCAGTAGCAATTAATAAAATTCTTTTTAATTTTCCTTGCTTTAATTGTTTGAAAAAATAACCAGAAAATGTAGTTCCAATACAAGCACAACCACTTCCACCAGAGTGAGTATCTTGCTTTTCTTTATCAAATATTAAAACACCACAATCGTTATAATTATTCTTTATATTATAACCTTTAGTTTCAGCAAGTTCTGTTACAATATCCTTACCAATATATCCTAAATCGCCAGTAACAATCATGTCATAATAGCTAGGTTTTCTACCAGTGTCTTGCAAATGTGTAATTAATGTATCTAATGCAGCAGGTGCCATTGCTGCTCCCATATTGTTGGCATCTTTTATTCCCATATCTATAATTTTTCCAGGAGTAATTGATGTAATATAAGGACCTGTACCAGAAGCTGATACAATTGCGGCTCCAGAACCAGTTACTGTCCACTGAGAACTTGGAGGCCTTTGATTTCCAAGCTCTAAGGGAAAACGAAACTGCTTTTCAGCGCTACAAAAATGGCTGGAAGTAGCACATAAAACATTTTTAGCTGCTTTAGCATCTATAAATACGCTTCCCAAACATAAACTTTCTACGAAAGTAGAACATGCACCAAATATACCAAAAAAAGGAATATTAATCTCTCTAAGGCCAAAGCTTGAAGAGATACATTGATTTAATAAATCACCAGCAAAACAATAATCTATACTATCTGCTGAAATTCCAGATTTTGAAATAACAGAATTTACAGTTTCTTTAATAATTTTACTTTCTGCTTTTTCCCAGGTCTTTTCGCCCCAAAATTCATCCTCCAAACATTGATCAAAATATTTTGCAAGAGGACCTTGGCCTTCTTTAGGTCCAACGATACTAGCTGTTTCTAAAATTGTTGGTGGGTTATCAAATTGAATAGTTTGCTTACCTATATGTTTCATAAATGCTCCTTTCAAATACTAAAATATAATTTAAAAATTTTTTAAGCACCTGCGCCAAATAAAATAGCTAAAATGCCAATAATAACAGAAGAAGAAATACCAAATACTAATACTGGTCCAGCAACTGTAAACATTTTTCCTCCAACTCCCATAACATATCCTTCTGATTTATACTCAATGGCAGGGGAAACAATAGAATTTGCAAATCCTGTAATTGGAATTAAAGAACCAGCACCAGCAAATTTCCCAATTTTATTAAATATATTTAAACCTGTTAAAATAGCAGAAATAGCAATTAGTACTATTGATACTACGGTTGAAGAAGCCGTTTCATCAAGTCCTTGATATTTACAAAAATTCATAATAAATTGCCCAATAGTACATATTAAACCTCCAACCCAAAATGCGTTTAAACAATTTTTCCAAATAGGTGAATTAGGAGATTTTTGATCTACATAATTGCTATATTCTTGTTTTGTTTCAATTGGTTTCACTTTATAACCTCCCTTTTAATCTCTATCTCTATCAATTATAAAAGATAGTTCTAAATCTACAAAATATTCAACTAATTTTTTTCCGTCAATCCTAGCTCTCTGCTCTAAAACTTTTACATTAGATAAATAATCAATAGTTTTAGAAGCTTCTGCAACTGCTTGAACCACAGCATCTTTCCAAGAAATTGTGGATGTACCTGTAATTCTTAAGTGTTTTTCAATTCCCATTTTTTTATCAACCTCCATTTAATTTGCTAATTCTAGCATTTCCCAAATAATAAAAAATATACAAAAAAATGAAAAAAATAATAGCAATATTTTGCACAAAAAATTGAAAAAAATGTTGAAAAAAAAAGCAATATTTGATAGTATTAAAATTAATAAATTATATATCTAAAATAATGCCAAAAAATATAAAAAACGATAGAAAATATATAAAAACAATAGAAAAGTGTATTAAATATTACTAAAGAGGGGATAAAAATGGAAAATACTAATATTTTAGCAGAGGAAATACAAAAGAGTAACTCAATAATTAATGAAATTTCAACCTACTATACTTCAAGGATAGTGGGTCAAAGAAATTTACAAATTTCTTTATTAATATCTTTAATAGCAAATGGGCACATATTAGTCGAATCTGTACCAGGCTTGGCAAAAACTACAGCAGCTAAAGTATTAACTGAAAGTTGTGGAGGCAAATTTTCACGAATACAATGCACTCCAGATTTATTACCAAGTGATATTATAGGTACACAAACTTATAATGCTAAAACAGCAGAGTTTGAAACAAAGATTGGACCAGTATGTGCTAATTTTGTGCTCTTAGATGAGGTAAACAGGTCAAGTTCAAAAACTCAAAGTGCTATGTTGGAGGCAATGCAAGAAAGGCAAGTAAGCATAGGCGGTGAAATTTATAAATTACCAGAAGTATTTATTGTTATTGCCACTCAGAATCCAATAGAACAAGAAGGAACATATCTTCTATCAGAAGCACAGCAAGACAGATTCATAATCAAAGAAACTTTAAGCTATCCAAGTGCTAATGAGGAATTTGAAGTACTAAATAGAATTGAAAAGAATGTATTTGCAAAGGCAGAAAAAGTAGTAAGTATAAAAGATATAAAATATTTACAAGAACTTAGCAAAAGAGTGTATATGGATGAAGCTGTAAAAAGATATATTATAAGTATTATTTATGCAACTAGAAATACATCAAAAATTATAAGACCAGAATTAGCAAAATATGTTACTAATGGAGCAAGTACTAGAGGAGCAATAGCTTTTATGGAAGCAAGCAAAGCATTGGCACTAATAAATGGAAGAGCATTTGTAATTCCAGATGATATTAAAGCTCTAAGTCATAGTATTTTAAGACATAGAATTTCATTAAATTTTGAAGCAATTGCTGATGATGTAAAAGTTGAAAAAATAATAGATGCAATAATAGCTTCAATAAGAACTCCATAGTTTAAATTGAGGAGAAATTTATTATGAATATGAAATATATTATTAAGGTAAAGGCGAATCTTTCAATTTATACTAAGAAAAAGACTTCAAATATTTTAGAAGGAGCATACAATTCAATCTACAAAGGAAAAAGTATGAATTTTGAAGACTTAAGAGAATATGTGGTTGGAGATAATGTAAAAGATATAGATTGGAAAGCTTCTGCAAGGTCAAATAAAATTTTGATAAAACAATATATAGCTGAAAAAAAACATAATGTACTATTCATATTAGACTCTGGAAAGAAGATGTTGGCTGATACAAGAGATTTGGATTCCAAAAAAGAAGTGGCACTATTAACAACAGGTACAATTGGTTATTTAGTAGATAAACATGGAGATTCCATTAGTGCAATTTATAAGGGAAAAGATAATATAAAGTTATTTCCTTTTAAAACAGGACTTTACAATATAGAAAAAATATTAAACTCATATGAAAAGCAAATAGATACAGAAAATGATTTAGAAGGCTTAATAAATTATGTTTTAAAATTTATAAGGAGGCGAATGATTATTTTCATTATTACAGATATAGAGGGAATGAGTAGTATTTCAGAAGCAACTTTAAGAAGATTATCTATACTACATGATGTTATGTTTATAAATATTTCAGATGCATTCATGACAGGATATAATGCATTTGACATTGATCAAGATACCTATATTCCAGATTATATTCTTGAAGATGAAAAGTTAAAAGAAATAGAACAAGAAGTGAAAACAAAAGTATATAATCAAACTAAAGAAAAGTTTAAGAAATATAAAATAATTACAACAACAATTAATAAGCAAAAAGACATAGTAAATGATGTATTAAAATTATTAGAAAGGCGAAAAAATGCAAACATCCATTAATTTGCAAGATCCTCTTACATATTCAATAATTCCACTGATAATTTCAGTTTGTTTAGTTGTTGCAACAGTTATATATATAATATATTTAAGTAAAACAAAAGAAAAAACTGAAATAGAAGAAATTGATGTAAAAGAAATACCAGAAAAAAACATAAAAAATATACCTGCTATAAAAGGCAAATATTTGGATCAATTGGAATCAATTGAATATAAGTATGAAAACAATATGATTGAACTAAGAAGAGCATATCAAATGATAAGTGAAGCTATTAGGTTATTTGTTTTTGAAATTACTGATATAACAACACAAAATTATTCTTTAACAGAAATAAAAAAACTTAATATGCCACAACTTTATGAATTAATTAAAGAATATTATGAACCAGAATTTGCAAGCAAATCTGTAGGTGATTTTAAGGCATCTATAATTAAAGCAAGGAGAGTTATAAACGAATGGAATTAATGTATCCAATTGCAATAATTATCTGTCTGATTCTTTCTATATTATTGTTTTTTGTAAAATTCAACAGAAAGGGTAAATATACAAATGGAAAAAAGGTTGCAAATACTAAATATATAAAAGAAACAGAATATTATAAAACAAAATTAAAAAAATACAAAATTCTATCTACTACAATTAAAATTCTAAGTATTATATGCATATTAATTACAAGCATACTTGTTGCAAGGCCAATAACTGTTCAAAATAGGAGTGAGGATAAATATAACAGAGATATATTATTAGGATTAGACATATCTACTTCTGAATGTGAGGTTAATTTAGAATTAGCAAAAAAGATTAGAGAAATGATTCCAAAAATAAAGGGCGATAGAATAGGCATAGTTATTTATAATACTGCTCCGGTTGTATTTTGTCCATTAACAGATGATTATGATTATATAATAGAATGTTTAGATGTAATAGAAAGGCAATCAAAAATAGTAATGGAAAATAATGGACGTATTCCTATTTCATTTGATGAGGAAGGTCTAGAAACAATCAAATTTTGGGATGGTGGAGCTACGGCAAATAGTTTAGAAAGGGGAAGTTCTCTTGTAGGAGATGGACTTGCAGGAACATTATTTTCATTTCCGAATTTGAAAACTGATAACCAAAGGACTAGAATAATAATTTTTGCCACAGATAATGCTGTTAGCGGTGATGAAACACTTTCACTTGAAGAAGCTTGTGAACTTTGCAAAAAATATGATATTAATCTATATGCATATTGTCCAAGCATTGATATGAATGAATATACAAGTGAAGAAAAAATTAATTCATATAGAAAAGCTGTAGAAGAAAATGGTGGTGGCAAGTTTTATACAGGAAATTTAGATAGAATGACAGCAAGTATAGTAGATGAAATAAAAGAAACCAAAGCATCTTTACTAAAAACAAGCAAGAAAACATATGTAACAGATCATCCAGAAATATTTTCAATATGTATAATAATAGTGTTTTTTATTTTAATTATAATAGAGAAAAGAGTTAGAGTATGATAATTAATCCAATAATTCCAATTTGGCTTATGAGTATAATTTGTATAATTTTAATTGTACTAATCATACACAATAAAAAGCTGAAAAATATAATTAAACCAAATACAGAAAAAACTCCTAGACATAAAAAACTAATTAGAGATTATGTAATAAATATAGTTTTAAAAATCAGTATAGTTATATTGCTATTTCTCATAAATTTAAGGTTTATGCTACCTAATGGAGAAAGTATGGCAATAAATTCAGATTTAAGTGTTTTATTTGTAATAGATACAAGTGTTAGTATGAGAGCATTAGATTATGATGGCGAAAAAGAAAGAGTGGAAGGTGTTATCAATGATAGTTGTTACATAGTAGATGAACTATCAGGATGTAAGTTTTCAATTATTACATTCTCAGACAAAGCACAAAGACTTATTCCTTTTACAACCGATAGTGATATGGTACAATCAGAACTAAAAGCTATAAGCCTTGAAAATGATTATTATGCTAAGGGAAGTTCTCTAAATTCAGTAAAAGATGTTCTAGAAAAAACATTAAAAGATGAATATACTAGGCAGGAAGGAAAAACAAAATTTATTGTGTTTTTCATAACAGATGGAGAAATAACAAAAGAAGGGGAAAATCTAAAATCATTTTCAAGTATTGGAAAATATGTTAGTAATGGTGCTGTGCTAGGATATGGTACAACTAATGGTGGAAAAATGATAAATAGTTTATATAAAGATGATCCTAGCAGTGAATTTTATTATATTTATTATTATGGAGATGGTTATGATAAGATAACTGCGATTTCAAAATTAGATGAGCAAAATCTAAAAAATATAGCGAATGATTTGAAAGTTGATTATGTACAAATGAGCAAAACAGCTAATATTGATTACAAATTAAATGATATAAAAAAGCAAATTTATAAAGAACAAACATCAGAACAAAAGATTAATTCATATCAAGATATATATTATTATTTTGCAATACCATTAATAATTTTATTTGCAATTAATGTTTTAATAATAGAAAGGAGATTAAAATGAGAAAATTGTTTTATCAAAATTTTGGAAAGTCTAATACAAAAATTGTTTTATTAGTTGGCTTTCTAATATTAGTTATAGTTGGAATAATTATTTTTATTACAATGGATAGAACTAAAAAAGTACAAGAGATTGATTCAAATGACGTAATTATATATACAACAGCAAGTTTAAGTTATGGAACTATGGAACAAACTAGTAAGGTTTATGGAGATTTTGTTTGTACTAATGGTGAAATATATAGCTATGAAATACCAGGAAATGAGAATGGCGAAAGATTTGATGTAGAAAAAATTAATACTGAAGTATTAAAAAAATATGCCACAGGATTTGGATATAAAGCTAAATTATCGGAAGAAGACTTAAAACAAATTACAGAAAATTTAGAGCAAATTGAGAATGAATATGAAACTGTAAGCATGGAATTATTAGACGGACCAAGTTTTTCTAGTGTATATATATTAAAAGGAGAATCTAGAAATCCTCTAATCACATATTCAGGAGGTCAATATATGAAAAATTCTTCAATTGCAGGTAAAATTATCATAGAATTGTTAGAGAAAAATAATATAGTTTATTCTTTTTAATATAAGAACACTATAAGGAGAAAAACATGAAAAGAAAAATATTTGCTGTGATATGTATTATTTTAATAATTATAATGTTAAAATTAGCATGTAACATAGTAGTTAATAATTTATTGATAAAAACATATGAGGAAGGAAAATATTTAGAAGGTCAAGCAAAATTATTAACTTATGTGAATTTTATTCAAAGATATATTGCAAACTATAATTATGGTAATATGCTGTATCAAAATGGAAAATATGATGAAGCAATAGAAGAATATAAAAAAGCATTGGAAGCAAATGTTCCTGAAGAAGAATGTAGTATTAGAATTAATTATGCATTAGCAATTTGCAAAACTGTAACAGTTGATGAGACAGATCAAACAAGCATAAAAAATGCAATAGAAAAGTATGAAAGTGCAATCAATGTTTTAACTGAAAATGGATGTGCTAATAAAAATGACAATAATGGTCATAGTCAAAAAGCTGAAAGATTGAAAAAAGATATTCAAAAAGAAATAGATAGATTAAAAAAATTGCAAAAAGATGATACTCAAACAAATGATAAAGATGGAAAAAAAGAAGAGGATGAAAAAAAAGAAAAAGATATTGAAGATAAGATACAGGAAATAAAAGAAAATGCTACAAAGGAACAAAGAAATACAGAAAGTGAATATAAAAATTACGGAAATTTTGATTTCCAAAGAGTTGACAAGAACTGGTAAAGAAGGGAGTACAAAAGAATGAGAAAGTTAAAAGAAAATTATATAATTCTATTTGGAGGGGTAAATGGAATCTTGGCAAAAAAGGGGCAAAAAAATGAATAAAAAACAATAAAAAGTTAAATAAATATAAAAATTTTGTAAAAGAAATATGGAGGAATAAAAAAATGAAAACTAAAATTATAGCAGTAATTACTTTACTATTAATTATTTTATCAATGAGTGTTAATCTTTATAAAGTACAAGCTTATACAGGAGAAATTGATCCAGAAGGTTATATAACTTTACCAACTAGAATAAATATTTCTGAAGATAAAATTGGAACAGCAACCATAAGTTTATCATCAGAAGCAAGTGGTTATACAATATCATATCAAAAAGTTGATACAACTAAGTCTGTTTTTGATAATATGCAATCTAAGGCAAATGAGCTTAAAAGTTATGCAACTACAAGTCAGCAAACATTAAATGGAAAGAAAACAAATGTTGAAACATTAAGCAAAAAATATACTGATTTATTGGAAGAGAGTCCAGACAGTCAAGAAGAAATTGCACAAGCCAAACAAGAATATGATACAGCTTTAAAAGACTATACAGATTATGCTAAAACAGTTCAAGAAAAAATAAAAACATTGCAGGCAGAAATTTATTCATATATACCAAACTATACAAGTTCTTGGACAGAAACAACTAATACAACTAATAATTTAAAATTAGATTTAAAAAAATATTCAGGAACAGTATATATTGCATTATGGGTAAAAATTACAAATGGAACAAATACCTATTATGATGTAGATATATATTCTCCTAATATTAAAGAAACTACAAGTGATCCAGAAACTCCACCAACTCAAACACCTCCAGAAGGTGATTGGACAGACTTCTCAAAAGCAAAATTAACATTAAGCAAAGAAGGAACTTCAGATACAATTTTAGAGATATCAGGAGTTACACCTAAAAAACTTAGCTACTATGGTTTATTTATAACAAATAATGCAAATAAGCCAAATGTAAACTGGAATTCAGAAGATAAAATATCTTTAACATATGATGAAAAAACAAAAACATTCAAATCACTTACAAATGATGTCTTAGCAGGATATGTTGAACAAAACAAAGATATATATGCAACTATAATGGAAAAGAATGAAGAGTCTGATAAAGAAGAAATTGTTCTATATGGTAAAAAATTAACTAGATATGCAGAACCAAAATATACTGATGCTTTTTTTGCAACCTATATGGTTGATGATTCAACTCAAATAGTTACAACATTTACACATGGAGATGCTAATAAAAGAAAAATGCAAATAAAAGTTGGAAAAATTACTGATACAGCAATTTTACAAAAAATTAAAAATAAGGATGCTAGCGGATTTGCTGAATTATTAAAGTATGCAAAATCTAATTCAGGAATTTTAAATCAGACTGTTAATTCAAATGAAAATGATGGATTTGCAATTGAATATAATACTAATGATTTAGAAAAAAAGCTTCCAGCTTTAAATCTAAAAGGTCTTCAAAATAATGCTTATTATTATTTATATGTAAAAGCTGATGACGAAAATGGAAAATATATTACTCAAGAAGGTTTAACATTGGCTAAAGCTTCTGTTTATACTGATACAAAAGACTGGTCATTATTCTTTTATGGTTCAAATAATTTCAAATGGGACGAATTTGGAAATTCAGGTGGAAAAGATAATACTATAGCAGGAGGAAAAATACCTCAAACAGGTTCAGATATGATAATATTTGGAACAGCTACATTACTTATTGTAGGAGCTGGAATAGTAGCTTATAGAAAATATAGGAAATATAATTTTTAATATAAAGATATCAAAAGAAAAAGCAAAAGGTAATCAATATATGAAAGGTAAAATTTATATTGATGAATTTTAGGAGAAATTATGTTTTGTAATAAATGTGGAAACGAAGTTTATCCAAATCAAAAATTTTGTAATAAATGTGGAAATCATTTGTTATATACTACTCAAAATAATGCTATACCAAATAATACAATAGAAAATAATATGATGCAAAATGATGCAATACAAAATCACTATAGAAGTAGCTATTTGAATTACAACAATAAAAATAGCAATACCAAAATAATAATAATTACAGTTGTAATAATGATTATAATAATATTACTTACAACTGTAATATTATTAATAACTAATAAAAACAGTTACAATTTTGATTATGGAAATGTAGAAAATTCAGTAAATGGAACACCGGCTGTGCAAAATGGTGACAATAATAATACCATACAAAATGGTGGAGGAAATACTATAAAAAGTGGAAAAAATGCGACAGCAATTATTACAGATAATGTGTATTATGGGATTTCTATTAATAATGAGGCAGATGCAATAAAATTAATAGAAGAAGATTCAATTAAACAGAAACAAGCAGATTATCCGCAAGAAATTATAGAAATAGAAAATAGAATAATACAAAACTATTCTATAACTGCTGTAAACTTAAAAGAACTAGATGTAGAATTTGCAAAAGAATTAGAAAATGTAATAAAAAATATTTATACAAATTTCCCGAGTGCAAGAGGGCATCTAACCAATTTAACATTGACCAATTTAGATATGTCAAACAACGGGGTAATAGCATTATTTATGCCAGTATTTACTTTTGGAACATCAAATACAACAACTACAAGACCATGGGTAATAAAAACACAAATACAATTAAATGCTAGGTATTTTTTAGATCCAACGAGAATTGACTCAAGTGTTCAAGCAAGTTCAAAAGTAGGGCATTTTCCTAAAAATGCAACTAGAAATTCTCCAGTAGCACATGAACTAGGGCATTATTTATCCTTTATTGCAATGATGAACCATTATTCTACAAATTCTGTTATGCTAATAGATGATAACAAATTATCAAATTACTATGAAATTATTAAGGACTTTGGAAAAGGAGATTTTTCAAAGCAAATGTTGGATGAGGCATATCAAAATTATGTGAGAGATAATGGAACAATAGACTTTGACCAATGGAGGGGGCAGATATCCCAATATGCATTAGCAAAAGACGAGCAAGGAGAATATATATATGATGAAACAATTGCTGAGGCTTTTCATGATGTGTACTTAAATGGAGATAATGCTAATAGTACGAGTAAATATATAATTCAAGTCTTAAAAAAATATATAGAAGGATAGGATGTAAAAAGTGAGAAAACGGAATAATAAAGTTTTTGGTATTTTGGTTACTGCTAATAATAATATGCTCAGAGCCTGTTTCGTTTGCTATAACAGAAAGAATTTCAATAAATGATGATACTTATTCATTTATAAATAAAGCAGAAAAAATTGCTTCTAATTTTGATAGTAATTATGAAATTACAAATAACAACAATAAAAATAATGATGAAATAAAGCAAAACATAACAGAGCTTACCAAGAAAACTACATATTTATTATTAGGTGAAGCAAATAAAGAAGACGAAGCAAGTGAAGATTATTACAAGAGGTATAAGGATTATTTAAAATTAAGATATGATCCAGAAGTACCAAAAGATAGTAATTCAATACTGGGGTTAGATACAAATAGTCAAGAATATAAAGATGATCTATTGTCAGGAGTTTCAGTTCCTGGAATGTTTTATGAATTAGATGAACTTGATATAAAATATAGCTCATATGGAAGAATTAAAGTATCAGTAACAGACGAAAATAATGTAATTTCAATGATTACATTATCAAATGTTACAATGAAAGAACAAGATAGCCAAAAACCAATGAATTACAATACTATAAAAACTGATTTAACCATGTATTATTACTTTAAAAAATTGAATGGTGAATACAAACTATTATTTTTAAAGGGAGAAACTGATGATGATATAGAGCAATATTTTGAACATAGCAATGAAAAAGTAGGAGAATTATCAAAAGATGATGATTATAACACTGATTTAGAAGATGTGTATGATTTTAGTAAAGTAAAAGCTATTTCAGAAAAAACTCTAACCAAAATTTATGATGAAAATAAAAATAAAATAGTATTTTTAAATTCAACATATGCTACAGGAACAACTACATCAGCCAATGGATTTTTTATAAATGAAGGAATAATTGTAACTACATATAACTATATTGAAAAATCTTTAATAAAAGCACAAAATATTATAATAAGTGACAGTATAGGAAATGTATATGAATTAGATGGAATTGTGACTGTAAATGTTGATAATGATATAGCAATTTTAAAAGTAAATAAAAAAAATGAGAAATATATAAAAGTAGAAAATGTTGAAAAGCCTCAAAAAGAAGATGCAGTTATTACTTTAAATAGTAAAGATGGAATAGGGCTAACAACTGCAAAAGGTATAATTATATCAAATAATGATGATATGCAAACATCATTACCAGTTACAGAATCAATGCAAGGAAGCCCATTATTCAATTCAAATGGAGAATTAATTGGAATGATTAATTCTAAATCAGTTAATACAAGTATATCAACTGCTACAGAAATGAATGTATTGAATGAGTATTATAAAAAATTTAGTAATATAAAGTATGATGAAATAAAAGCAATATCATTTGAAACCTTAAAAGAAAATTATTATATAAAATATAGTGAAGAAAAAATTATAAATAATATCCCACAAGATAAATGGGAGCAATATTCTAAAGCAGAAAGTGCAGATGATTTTATTAAGTTAAATTTAGTAAAAGCTTCATATAAAGATAAAATTATTAGTTTAAGGTACAAAAATGATGTTTCAAACTATGTAGATACTATGCAATTTGCAATGGAATATAGAGCAAATTTACAAAATAATGGATATAAAGAAAAAAATATATCAAATTCTAAAGTGATTTATGAAAATGAAAAATATCAAATATTTATTATGTCAGAATTTGATTATTTAATAATAGTTATGGTGAAATTATGAAAAAAAATTTGAAAAATAAGAAAATGTTATTATTAATACTTATATTACTATTAATAGTTATTAGTGGTTTTGTTATTTATTTTTTACTAACTAATGAAACAAAAATATATGAAATAAATAGAACTAATTATTCATTCAAATATGATAGTACATGGAAAGTTACAAAACAAGAAGAAAATGAGATTAAATTGATTCACAAAAAAAGTAAAAGTGAATTAGGTATTCAAATAAATGAATTAGATGAAGAAAAGCAATATAAAGAATTAAGTGAAATATTTGATAGTTTTTTATATAATATTCAAGAACAAAATAAAGGTTACAAATTAATATACAGAGAAAATATACAAATAAATAGTATGGATGGATATAAAATTTTATTTGAAAATGAAAATGGCCAATCAGCAGTTTATTTTTACAGGCAGGGTAACAAAATAGTAACTTTTATATATGAAGCAACATATGATTATTTTGATATATTATTGGATAATATCAATAATATGATTAGTAATTTCAATTTAATTGAGCAAAAATTTGATGTAATAACTGAAATTAATCTTGAAACCGAAGAAATTGATTTTACAGAACAAAGAGATGTAGAAGAATTGCTAAAAGAAACAAAGGAAGAAGAAATTGCAAATAATAATTACTTAGTAAGATATGAAATCCCAAGCAACTTTAAAAGTACTTATTATAGCACAACATATGGAAATTACAAATTTCAGGATGTTGAGATAGGAAAAAGTATTTATGCAAATTTTAGAATATTAAATTGTAATATATATCAATATTTAGACAGAGACAATGATTTGAATGTATATAGTAATTATGATTTGAATTCTTATAATAAACAGAAAGAAGTCTTAAGTAAATATGGAGAGCAACCTTTAAGTTATATATATAAAAATAATTATTTAACTAATAATGAAATGACTGAAAATATTCAAATTATATATGAGCTAAATAAAAATCATATATTAACAATTGCAATATCTTCTAATGGATTGGGAATACCAGAAAAACTGATAAAAATGATAAAAATTAATGAATTTGAAAATATTGCTGGCAATATAAAAGTTAATAAAGAAAATGGATTTTTGTTAGGAAATTTAAAGAAATTTGATAGCAATCATAAAACTCAAGATATTACTTTAAAATTACCTGAGAAATACCAAGAAATAGATAAACAAACTAATTTATATGAAGAAAGAAATTATGGATTAAACTATAATGAAGAAAAACAATTTTATGAATATGAAGTAAATTATGCAATAGTTGGTCTAACTATAGAGCAAAAACTAAACTCATTAGATCAATCCGTATATAAAAAATATGGAAAATATAAGAACTTTACTAAATTAGAAGATATTAAACTAAAAGATAAAGAATTTAAAATTTCAGAGAGGGGTTATACACAATTAAGTGTTGCAACAGATAAAAAAGGAAATAGATATAAATATTATACTAAAGAAAGAGTTCTATTCTACGAATTAGAAGACAATCAGTATTTATTTATATCAATAAAAGCGAATGATAAAGACATAAATGATGAATTAATAGAACAATTAATTAACTTTGATATTAAAATTAATTAAGATGGAGTCTTAATTATGCTATAAATTTATTATAATGGAGGAAGAAAAATGAATTGTCTAAAATGTGGAGCAAAATTAGAAGATAATGATATGTTTTGCAAAAATTGCGGGGAGCCAGTTACAAAACAAAATAATAGTGGCGAAAGTATGTATTCATATGATAGACCGGCATCTCAGCAAATGAACTATAATCAACAACAGATGGGAGGTCAGCAATATTCTCAGCAAATGCCTAATTATGGACAAGCACAGAAAAAAAGTGGAAATGCTAGTGATATAGTAAAAATTGTAGCAGTTACTGCAATAGTAATTACAATAATAATTGCAATAGGACTTATCGTTAGCTCAGCTATTTCAGCTTTTGGAAAGAAAAAAGATGAAGGGCAAGGAAATAATACACAAATAGAAAATTCTATAGTAAGTAATGAGCCAGGAAATGATCCACAAAATGGAAATAATACACAAGATGGAAATACTATAGGAACAGAAGGGGTAACTCCTGTGGTTAATACTGGAGGATCAACTTATAAAGTAAATTTTGAAGGTTTCAAGCTTCAAATTCCTGATAATTTATTATATCAGGTAGAAGCAGAAAATAAAGCTATCCTTATACAAGACGAAAATTCAACATGGTTGGCAAGATTGGAGATAGGAAATGTACCATATCAACAACTTAGGAAAAACATCAACGCTATAAGTTCTGTACTTACTCAATCACTATCTTCAGCCAATGTAGTCGTTTCACCAGCCAGAGCAGAAACAATTGAAGGTGTTGAATATATACTTTGTGATATTGAAGCTTCAGGTTCAAAAGCTGTTATAGGAATTGCTTCATTAAATTCTATGTATTCAGCATGTATTGAATTATATAATGTGGATAATACTTGTGATACTTCAGCATTAAGAAATATATCTTCAATAATTTCTACAGCTGAATATACTGGAGAATCAGATTATTTAAAAGTTAACGAAGAAATAGATTTTAAAGATATAGGCAAAACATTAGAAAAAGTAACACAAGAAGATTAACCAAAAAAGATATATAATATAAAAATAGAAAAGGAAAATGTTTTTATATTTGAAAATTGTTTAAATAAATTTTAATGAGATAAAGATGCCCTTTAATATAAAGAGCATCTTTTTTACGAACAAAGTTATACAATATTATTTTGACAACTATTGTCTATATAAACATAATAAAAAGTAAAATGCTATAGTAAAATATTAAATTAAAAAATGAAATTATGAAAAATAAATTAAAATTTAATTACTTTGGTTTACAAAGTATTATAAAAATGATAATATGTTATAAATTGTCTATGGTAGAATAAGAATAGTATTTTTAAGGAGAAATGTCTAAGGATGAATAAACATAGTAAAAATGAAAGAAAAATTGGAAAAAATATTTTAAAATTAGTAATAATAGCCTTATTTGTATTAGCTATTATTATTATATTTCACATAGCAAGTAATAATTATGTCATAGATGATATAAAAGGAAAAACAAATCTTATTATTAATAATACAAATGTAACTAAAAATTTAAAAGCGGATGTATATATACAAAATAACGTAGTATATATATCACAATCAGACATTAAAAATTTTTTCGATAATTCTATTATATATGATGAGCAATATAACCAACTAATTACTTGTGCTGAAAAAAAGGTTGCTACATTACCAATTGGTGTAAATAAAATAGAATTAAATAGTGCTAGCATTAATATTAAATCAGGAGTAATTGAAAAAGATGGTATTTATTATGTGCCAATTTCAGAATTAGGAAATGTATATAATACTCAAACTAGTTATAACGAAGGTACTAATATAGTAACAGTAGATTCTTTAGACAAAGCATATATAGTAGCAACTTTAAAGAAAGATATATCAGTTAAATTTAAACCAACAGGCATTTCAAAAACTGTAGCCAAAGTAAAAAAAGGTGATACACTTATTATTGCTAATCGTAGTGATTATCCAGTGCCAAATGGTTGGACAAGAGTAAGAACTGAAGATGGAATTTTAGGTTATGCAAAAATAAATACTATGGGAGAAAATGTTACTATTAGAGAAGAAATACAAAAAAGTGTAGAAAATAATAAAGTTAGTTTAATATGGGATTATTTTTCTTCAGAAAGTCATATACCGGATAGAAGTGGAACTCAAATAAAAGGAATTAATGTAATTTCTCCAACTTTTTTTAGATTAAAAGAAGCCGGAAAGGGAGAAATTAACGTACATATAGGAGAAAAGGGAAAAGAATATATTAAATGGGCTCATGAGCAAGGATATAAAATATGGCCATCATTTTCTAATGAATCTTTAGGGGATACTACTGCATCAATTGTAAAAGATTATAAATTAAGAGAGAAAATGATAAATCAAATAATTGATAATATTGTAACTTATAATTTAGATGGTATTAATATTGATTTTGAAAATATGTATCAGGCAGATAAAGACAATTTTTCACGATTTTTAATCGAATTAGAGCCACGTTTAAATGAAATTGGAGCAATATTATCTGTAGATGTTACTGCACCTGATGGAGCTCCAAATTGGTCGCTTTGCTATGATAGACATACAATCTCAAAAGTGTCAGATTATATTATATTTATGGCATATGATCAATATGGTATATCATCAACAAAACAAGGAACCACAGCAGGATGCAATTGGGTTGAAAACAATATTCAAAAATTTTTAGGACAAGAAGATGTACAAGCATCTAAATTAGTATTAGGAATTCCTTTTTACACCAGAATTTGGTGGGAAGATTCAAAAGGAAATGTAAAAAGTTCAGCAGTAGGAATAAAAGATTTAAAAGAAAAAATACCAAATGATGCTAAAAAAGAATGGGATGATGATTTAAAACAATATATTGTACAATATAAGAAAAATGGAATAGAATATAAGGTTTGGCTTGAAGATGAAGAATCTTTGAAGGCAAAATTACAGTTAATTTCCCAATATAATTTAATAGGTGCAGCATATTGGAGGAAAGGATATGAAACTAATGAAGTTTTAAATCTTATCTCTAATGAAATTAATAAATAAAAAAATCATAAATTTGAAATACTCCCATATAATATGTAGAACAAGCTACAATATGGGGGTATTTATTAATGCTTGGATATTTAAAATTAAAAAATAATAATGAAGAACTTTATGAAACTGATTTTTTAAAAGTCCTGAAAGGGAAAAAAACAAAACTTTCAGAAATTCAATACATGTGTTGTTACATATATTATGAATTTATTGCTTTTATAAAAAATTGGCTAAATATAATAACAATTAAAAAAATATATAATGCCTATATATTCATTTTTCCATTTAATAGTAAAGAAATAAGAAAAAATAAGATGAAAAAGTGCATGATAAAAGTGGAAAAAATGTTAAAAAAGTTTAAAATACAAAATTTAGTAATATCTGAAGAACTAAAAGAAAACATAGAACTCAAAAATATAGTAAATAAAAAAATTCACGTGTTAGATGGAAGAGGGCTTATACCATATTTGTTAAAAGAGATAATAGAATATATTCTAGAAACGCAAAAATTAAAAATGGAATTAGAAGATTTATATATTTGCGTAAAAGAAATGAAATTAATTTATATAAATAATATTAATTATCTAGCTCACTATTTTAGGAGTATAAACATTATAACACCTAATATTAGCAAATTTCAAAAAATAGTGGAAAGAATAGAAGAAAAAGAGAATACAATAATAACAGTAACAAACAATAAGAAAAAGAGTTTGCGAAAATCAAAATTAATTATCAATTTTGATTTTGCAGAGGAAGAAATAAAAAAATATAATATTTATCGTAATGCAATAATTATTTCAGTTCAAAAGGATGATGAATATGATGAACTTAAGTTTGCTGGATTAGAAATTAAAAAAATTGGTATTGAAACTTCAAATGAGATAAAAGAATTATTTAAAGACTATAATTTATTAGATACTGTTTCATTAACAACTTTATATGAAAGCATAATTAATGAAAAAAATGGCTTTGAGAAAGTAAAAGAAAAGATGAAAGAAGACCAAATAAGAATCATAAAGCTATATGGAAAAAGAGGAGAAATACATGAAAAGGAATATATTGGGCTATTAGAATAAAGGTAATTATTAAGATTAACGTCAAGTGAAAAGTTAAATGCAATTCTGTAAAGTAAATGCATTATTAAGATTAATGTGAATTTAATATGAAAAATATTGACAAATAATAAAATATAGATTATATTTATTAGAGTTGCAGCAAATCATAAAATATCTATGGTTTGTTGCCATTTATTTATAAGCAAAAGGAGGTAAAGACTAATGGACGAAAAAGAAGTATTACTAACAAAAGAAGGGTATGACAAATTAGAACAAGAATTAGATTATTTAAAGACAACTAAAAGAGCCGAAATCGCAGAAAGAATAAAAGTAGCATTAGGATTTGGAGATTTATCTGAAAATTCTGAGTATGATGAGGCTAAGAATGCACAAGCTGAAAATGAAACTAAAATTGCAGAATTAGAAAACAAACTTAGATATGCTAAAATTATTGATGAATCAGAAATAGACACCAAAACAGTACAAGTAGGAAATACAGTTAAGCTATTAGATATAGAGTTTAACGAAGAAGTAAGTTATACCTTAGTTGGTTCAACAGAAGTTGATTTAACTCAAAATAAAATTTCTAACGAATCTCCAATTGGTAGTGCTATTTTAGGTGCTAAAAAGAATCAAATAGTTGAAGTTCAAGCACCGGCAGGTGTAGTACAATATAAAATATTATCAATTACGAAATAAAGAAATTTTAAAATTTATATATAAAAAAGAAGGGAAACCTTCTTTTTTTCTTGTAGAAAAGTTAAAAAAAGCAATATCATAGCAAGCTAAGATATTACTTTAATAATTTACATTTCCGAGGATTAAAGAGACAAAGAGCTTTCTAAGGCTAGAGTAATCATGTCATTTAAAGATTTTTCTCTTTCTTCAGATGTACTAGACTCTTTAGTATAGAAAGAATCTACTACAGTTAATAAGCAAGATGCTTTTTTATTAAAATGCTTTGCTATGTAAAATAATGCAAAAGCTTCCATTTCACAAGCTAAAATATTTAGATCTTTAGGAAAGCGTTTGACAAATGCAGGTATATCTTCTAAATAGCCATCAAAACAATCATTGCATAAAGTATTTCCTTTTATACAAGGTATTGAAATATTTTTAGAAGTTTTTTCAATTATGTCATTAGTTTTTTCATCAGATTTTGCTATATGACATTCTTTTTCACTCCATTCATATGCAAAATTTCCTTCAGTATAACTTTGATCAATCAAAATTATATCTGATAAATTTAAGTTTTTATTATAACTTCCACAAGATCCAATACGAATAATTGTGTCAACATCATAAAATTTATATAATTCATAACAGTAAATTCCCATGCTAGGCATTCCCATACCGGAGGAGAAAACTGTAATTTCTTTTCCTTTGTACGTACCAGTATAAGCTAACATATTTCTTACAGAATTGACTTGCCTAACATTTTCTAAAAAATTATCTGCTATATATTTGGCTCTCAATGGATCCCCAGGCATTAGAACTATTTTCTTTATATCATCCTTATTTGCATTACAATGAATTGGCATAAAACGACCTCCTTTATATTATGATGCCATTATATCGAAGTATAACAAAAAAAGCAATGGAAAAGTGTTTTAGTTTAAAAGATATATGTGATGACATTAAAAATAATACTACTATAATGTAATAAAAATATAAAAAGAGCTAATAATTATTTATTAATTACTAGAAGCAAGTGAATTTGACATAGGGTATTGAAAAAAATATACAACTATGATATAAAATAAAAAGAAGAATTGTAAAATAAAGAAGGATTAATAAAATAAAAGTAATGAAGAACATAAAAGAATATGACTTAGAAGAATTAAAAAAACAACTAGTTCTTCTAGGGGAAAAGCCATATAGAGCAGAGCAAATTTGGAACTGGTTATATAGAGAAAAAGTAAAAAATATAGATGATATGACCAATTTATCTTTAGAGTTAAGAGAAAAGCTAAAACAGAATTATACTATGTGCAATTTTAAAATATTGAAAAAGCAAATATCATCGGATGGAACAATTAAATATTTATTTGATGTATTGGATGAAAATGCAATTGAAACAGTGCTAATGCAATATCATCATGGCAAAACTATATGTGTATCAAGTCAAATTGGTTGCAAGATGGGATGTAAGTTTTGTGCTTCTACTGGAATTAATTTTATTCGTAATTTAACAGCGGGAGAAATTGTAGAACAGATATTAGCTGTTGAGCAAGATATTAATGAATCAATTTCTAATATTGTATTTATGGGAATTGGAGAACCATTTGATAACTATGAAAATGTTATGAAAGCTATTCGAATTCTAAATCATCCAAAAGGTATTAATATAGGAGCAAGGCATATTAGTGTTTCTACTTCGGGAGTAGTTCCAAAAATCTATGAATTTGCCAATGAAGATTTACAATGTACTTTATCGATATCTTTACATGCAACAAATAATGAAAAAAGAAGTAAAATGATGCCAGTAAACAAAGCATATCCTATTGAAGAATTAATGAAAGCATGTAAGGACTATATTGCTAAAAACAACAAAAGAATTTCCTTTGAATATGCATTAGCAAAAGACAATAATGATAATTTAGAAGATGCTAAAGCATTAGTAAATTTACTAAAAGGAATGTTATGCCATGTAAACCTTATACCAATTAACAAAATTGAAAATGGACAATATGTAAAAAGTAGTAATGAAAATATTATAAAGTTCAGAGATTATTTGAATGAGCATGGAATAACAGCAACAATTAGAAGAGAATTAGGTAGTGATATAGATGCAGCATGTGGACAGTTAAGAAGGAAGAATCTAAAAGCTGAAGAATAATTAAATATTATTAATTAAAAATATATGTATATAAATATAAAAAAATAGGAGGAAACTATGAGAGGTTTTGCTAAATCAGATGTTGGCAAAGCAAGAGAAATGAATCAAGACTATTATTATATTTCTCTTCCAGACAGTTCTTTACAGATATACATTTTAGCAGATGGAATGGGACGGATATAATGGTGGAGAAATAGCAAGTCGTTTAGCCATAGAATCAGCCAAAAGCTATTTAGAAGAAAATTTTAATAAAATAGAGCATGAAAAAGAAGCCATTCTAAAATTAATAAAAGAAACAATGGAATATGCAAATAAAGTTGTATATGAAAAATCAAAAACATCAGAAGAATTACATGGAATGGGTACTACTTTGGATGTTTGCTTCATATATAATAATAAGGTTTATATAGGACATGTAGGAGACAGTAGAGTTTATCGTATCAGAGGTGAAGTCATTAGAAAACTAACAAAAGACCATAGTTATGTGCAACAATTAGTTGAAGACGGAAAAATTACAAGGGAAGAAGCAAATCATCATCCTAAGAAGAATATGCTAACACGTGCATTAGGATGCACAGCCTATGTAGAACCAGATATAAGAGCAAGAAACATTGAAAAACAAGATGTATTATTAATGTGTTCAGATGGATTAACAAATATGGTAGAAGAAAACGATATCTACCGATTAGTAAAAGAAAATCCAGAAACAGCACCAAGCGAGTTGGTAAAATTAGCAAATGATGCTGGAGGCTATGACAATATTACTGTCATAACAATATTGTAGGGGAGAGAAAAACATATGAATTTAGTAGGTAAAGTAATAGGAAATAGATATGAAATACTTGAGAGAGTTGGAGAAGGCGGAATGGCAACAGTATATAGAGCAAGAGATAATATATTAAAAAGGTATGTTGCCGTAAAAGTACTAAGAGATGAATTTACAACTGATGAAGAATTTATAAAAAGATTTAATACAGAAGCACAATCAGCAGCTAGCCTTACACATCCTAATATAGTTTCTATATTTGATGTAGGGTATGAAGAGTCTACATATTATATTGTAATGGAATTGGTTCAAGGTAAAACTTTAAAAGAAATAATTAATGAAGATGGAGTACTTCCTTGGAAATGGTCTGTAAACATTGCAATTCAAGTAGCTTCAGCATTAGAAACAGCACATAAAAATAATATTGTCCATAGGGACATTAAACCACATAATATTATAATTACAGAAGATGGAATTGCAAAGGTAACAGATTTTGGAATTGCAAAGGCTGTTTCAAATTCAACAATAACTGCATTTGGAACTACAATAGGTTCAGTACATTACTTTTCACCAGAACATGCACGTGGAGGATATACTGATGCCAAGTCAGATATTTATTCATTAGGTGTTGTAATGTATGAAATGTTAACAGGAAGAGTACCTTTTGATGCAGATACTCCAGTTTCTATAGCATTAAAACATATGCAGGAAAAACCAGTTGAGCCAATAAAATTAAATCCATCAATTCCATATGCAGTTAATAAGATAATTATGAAAGCAATGGAAAAGGAAATAAGCTTGAGGTATCAAAATGCCACAGAATTATTAAAAGATTTAAGCCTAGCATTAAAAGATCCAGAAGGAAGTTTTGTAAAAAATAATGCTGAAAATATGCAATACACTCAAAGAATTCCAACTATAGGTGAAAAAATTGATATGAATGATAATGATGATGATTATGACAATAAAAACAGAAATAAAGAAGGTGGCTCAAAACATCCAAAAGCTAAAAAAGCAATAATTATATCAGTAATAGCTTGTATTATTATACTAATTCCTATTATTGGATTTTTTGGAGCTCAACTAGTTCTAGATGCAGGACAGCCAAAAGATGTTAATTTACCAAATTTCGTGGGAAAAACATTGGAAGAAGCTAAAACCTTATTAGGAGAAGAAAATATAACTCTTGAAGTATCAGAAGAAGTATATGATTCTGAAATTGAAGAAGGAAAGATAATTTCGCAGGATCCACCATTTATAGATGGTTACCAAGTTAAAGAAAATACAACTGTTAAATTGGTAATTAGCAAAGGAAAAGAAATGGTAAAAATGCAAAAAGTTGTTGGAAAGCTTTATGAAGAAGCAGCAAATATAATAAAAGATGAATTACATCTAGAAGTAGAAAAGATTGAAGAAACAAGTAAAACTGTAGAAGAAGGTTATGTAATAAAGCAAGAACCTGAAGAAGGAACAGAAATTGAAACAGGAGAAACTGTAAAAATATATGTAAGTACTGGTACAGGAATAAAGCAGATATCAGTACCTTATGTAATAGGCGATACAGAAGCTGATGCTAAAAAGAAATTAGCAGATTTAAAAGTAACAGTAGTTTATGAAGAAGACACAACTAAAGTAGATGGTCATGTCCTAAAACAAAGTATTGAAGCAGGAGAAACAGTTGACGAAAAAACTAAAATTACAATAACTGTTAATAAAATAGAAGCTATTAAAACAGGTTCAATTAATTTAAATCTAAAATCTTTATTAGGAACTAAAGCAACTATTGAACAAGATGAGGAAGGAAATGAAATTAATCCAACAGTACAAGTTAAGGTTACAGTAAATGATGAAACAATTTATTCACAAGAACATCGTAAAGATGAGTCAGAAATTGTAATAGAAGCTTCAGGAAAAGGAACTGTAACTGTAAAAGTATTAGTAGATGATGTAAGACAATATATGGGACAATTTGATTTAACAGTAGAAAAACCTGTACTTACTATAGATTAATGATATTTAAGTAATCAAAAGGAGTTTTATAAAGGGAGTGGCTAGATGCCAAATGGAATAATAATTTGCACGAGTTCAAATTTATATCAAGTAAAAGTGGAAAAAACAATATATAATTGCTTAGCCAGAGGAAAGTTAAAAAGGGAAGGAATTACTCCACTAGTAGGTGATAATGTAGAAATAACTATAACTGATGAAAATAAACAAGAAGGTGTACTTGAAAAAATCTTGACAAGAAAAAATGAATTAAAAAGGCCAAAGATGGCAAATTTAACACAATTAATTTTTATAATTTCTATGAAAATGCCATCTCCAGACTTTTTATTATTAGATAAGGAATTAGCATTTGCAAAATATTTAGGAGTAAAAAGTGTTATTTGTTTTAATAAAATAGATTTAGTAGATAATGAAAAAATTGAAAAATATGTAAAGATATATCAAGAGGTAGGCTATCCTGTTATTTCAATAAGTGCAAAAGAAAGAAGGCAAATAGAGGAAATAAGACCATTACTAAGAAATGAAATTACTGCATTTGCAGGTAATTCCGGAGTTGGAAAGTCTACTTTACTAAATACTATATTTAACCAAAATTTAACACAAGAAGGAAATATTAGTAACAAAAACAAAAAAGGAAAAAACACAACTACAGCAGTAACTTTATATAGTTATGATGAAAGTTCATATATAGCAGATACTCCAGGTTTTTCTACTTTTGAAATTTCAGAGATAACAAGTAATGAGCTAGATAAATATTTTGTAGAATTTAAGCCATATATAGATAAATGTGAGTTCAATGGTTGTAATCATATAAAAGAAGAAAATTGCGGAATAAAAAAAGCACTTCAAGACAAAAAAATAACAATGGAAAGATATCAAAATTATCAAAGAATTTATCAAGAATTAAAAGAAAAGGAGCAAAATAAATGGTAGAAGTATCGGTCTCCATTTTAAGTGTAAAAAATGAAAATGCGATCCAAACACTATATAATTTAGAAACAGCAGGAATAGACTACTTTCATATAGATGTAATGGATGGCCAATTTGTTGAGAATGATACTACAAATACAATGCTAGAATATTGTGAATACTTAAATAGTATTTCTAATTTACCCCTAGATGTACATTTAATGGTAAAAGATGTAAAAGATAATATAGATAAGTTTTTAGCTTTTGAACCAAACACTATTACTTTTCATTTAGAATCTGCAAAAGATAAAGAACAAGTAATGGAGTGGATAAAATACATTAAAGAAAATAATGCAAAAGTAGGAATTTCTATTAAACCAAATACCAAAATAGAAGAAATATATGAATATTTACCATTTATACATGTTGTATTGGTAATGACTGTTGAGCCGGGTAAAGGTGGACAGCCATTAATACCTGCTACTCTAGAAAAAATAAGGCAGTTAAGTAAATATATAAAAGAAAATAACATAGAAGTTGATATTGAAGCTGATGGTGGAATATATGTGGAAAATGTAGAAGAACTAAAAAATGCAGGTGCAAATATAGTGGTTTCAGGAACAGCAATTGTAAAATCAGATAATTTTTCACAAACAGTAAAAAAATTAAAACAATAAAAACTCCTTTAAAATGATATATGCTATCATTTTAAGGAGAAGTCAAGAAAAGTTGTACTAGAAAAAATACTTTTACTTTACTTTTTGAGGAATAGAAAAGTTTTGAGGTGTACTTGCCTCTATAAAATAAACACAGGATTGATGAGTGTTTACTTTTTGATTACAAATATTTTCAAAAGAACATTTGCCATCTTTTTGATAAATACAATTTTCAGAACAATTAATATTTGTCAAACAAATCACCTCAATTGTATAGTATGGAATAAAAAATAAAAAATATACCAAAATTTATTTTAAAAATTTATTAAAAAATGGTATATTTTTTTATGTAAAAAATTTATTAAAAATTTTTGAATCTTATATATTCTTTTGGCAATTTTCTGAAATAGGGCATTTGTTACAATTTGCCTTTCTAGCAGTACAAATATTTCTTCCATGCCAAATTAGAATATGATTTGCATCTTTATAATATTTTTTAGGCAAAATATTTAATAGATCTTGTTCAATCTTTTCAGGCTCAGTTTGAGAAGAAAGACCAATCCTTCTAGAAATTCTTTTCACGTGTGTATCTACTGCGATACCTTGAGGATTATTGAAAGCTTCTAACATAATAACATTAGCACTCTTCCTACCAACTCCAGGAATTGTAATTAATTCTTCCATAGTTTCAGGAACAATACCATCAAAAGCACTTAAAATTTTTTGAGCTGCTAGTTTCATATTTTTAGCCTTATTTTTATAAAAACCACAGGGATGAACTAAATTTTCCAAATCTTCTAAAGGTGCCAATGCCATTTTGGAGGCATCAGGGTATTTGGCAAAAAGTAAAGGAGTAGTTAAATTAACTCTCTCATCAGTACATTGAGCAGAGAGCATTACTGCGATTAGCATTTGAAAAGGAGTTTTAAAGTCCAAACTACATTTAGCATCAGGATATGCATTTTTTAATTTTTCCATAATTATTATAGCATTATTTTTTTTCATAAATTAATTTCATTCCTTTCAGAGTTTCTATTAAAAATGGGCTCCCATTGGAAGCCCGCATGTTTTAAGATTTCAGGATTTTTTCGATGATTTTAACCCTGAACCAGGATCCGATGAACCGGGCTGTGCACAGGAAATAGAAGGCTCCCATGCAAAACCAGGCAAAGGGGTCGTCATCCAACTGCTCGCCTAACTCTATGAGGTACTTCTCATAGAAGTATAGTGACCGCTCTCCTTCATCGGAATCAATTTGCTCGATTTGTAGCATCTCTACGCCGTTGCAGAAGAAAACAAATCCAAACAGGATTATTCCGATGAGGAGCTTAACGAGGATGATGACGGTTTGCATAAAGCAAACCTCCTTTCAAAAAAAGATTTGTAAATATATTATAACATAATTTTTACATAAAATCAAAATAGATATATTTCATAAAATACTTATATCTTTTAATGGATGCTAAATTATTTTCAAAAAAGTATTGTTTTTTTAGTAAAAATATGTTAAACTTATGAATAGTCAATTTTAGAATTCACATATAGGAGGTGCATTTTCAATGGCAAAATGTGATATTTGTGGAAAAACATTATCTCACGGAAATCAAATTAGTATAGCTCGTTCACATGTTAGTAGAAGATCTACTAGAACTTTTAAACCAAATTTAAGAAGAGTAAAAGCAATTATGAATGGTGAAACAAAAACAATCCATGCATGTACTAAATGCTTACGCTCTGGAAAAGTAGTTAGAGCTTAATTTTTATACAAAAAATTTTAATGTTAAATTTTTCTATTTATCGTTAACTTTTAGTCCAATAAATTAAGAGGCTATTTATTAAAAATAGTCTCTTTTGGGTTGTATTCTATTTGTACTTTAGTATCTCTTATGTATCACTTATCTTTTATTCCAAATAGCAATTTTACAATCCCTCTCAAACATTTTGGAACTTTTTTTACTACAATTGTCATTTACTCCACTCTCCTTTTGTTTATTTTTATATTTTTTTCTATTTGCAAGATAGCCAAATTAGTCCAACTACAACAATAGTTACACCTATGGCAAATAGCCATCCTGATAGAGGAAGTAATAGTACAAGTAAAATTCCAAGTCCTAACCCAATTAAACATACTCCAATTGTTTTCTTTAATGCTTTTAACATAATTTAATTCCCCCTATCCTTTTATATTATTATATTAATTATTCTTTTATTTTGTTACCATTTTATGTTTTTCTAAATTTTTTTATAATTTAACTTTAAGGAAATTATGGAGTAAAATATGTTGCTAATTATTTTAATATTCCATCTAGTGAATTAGTTAGGAAATGGATAAAAAATATGAAAAGCATGGAATATCAGGTATAATAAAAAATCAGAAAATGTATCTAATTTGCAAAATAACATAAAATATGATATAATAATAGATGCATTAAATGGTTATAAAGCCATTTTAGTGTAATTTGGGTAAAGAGAAAGGATAAAAACAAAATGGAAAAGAAAAACAGCATTGTATCCAGGCTCGTGGAAGTTATTATTGTGGCCATATTTATTATGGCAGTAGCAATTAGGTCAAATGCTACTAATGTTCCAGCAAATTCCCAGAATCCCGATAGCGAGAAGACAAGCACTGTTCAACAGGAAAAAGATTGGCAAGAGCAAGTTATGGATGAACGGCAAAAGATTTTTAATCTCCTAATGGATAGTCATTCTTATGGAAGTAATTGGCTTAGCCCAGATGGAAAGTCTTTGGAACAAATCCAAAAATGGCTTCAAAATGATACCCCTGAAGAAGAATTTGAACAGACTAGTTTCTATAATCTTCACGATGGTTATGCCATATGCGTAACTCCTATAAGAACTTTGGCATTGTATAATCAGGAAGGTTGGAAATTAGAAAGCTACAATGTAGATATTCCGTTAGCACTAGAAGAAAAATATGATAGCATTGCTACAGGTTCTGGAGCAACCTATGTATTAGAAAATGAAAAGTTGGTGGAATTTACATTCGGCGAAAAAAGAACAATTGATAAACTACCGTTTGAACCTAAGTGTATTTGGAGTACAACTTCTAAAGATGACTTTCAGTTCGTTTTTGTACAGCAAGGGGGAAATTTAGGTTTCATCTATGATGGAAAATTCAAAATGATTGCTAATGACTATTGTTATGGGATTGAGTGCTATTATGCAGACTCTGATACAATGGCTTTTAGCTATGCTAATCAGAGTGAACAAAGAACGTTAACATTTGTGAAATTAAATAGTGCAGAGCACACGGATACAGTATATGTTGCAGTAGATTAAGCAGCCTCTAGCCCCGAGATATTGCTTATAATAAAGCAATATTTTAACAGTCCTTGGATAAAAGGAAATTGCCCCATCTGAAAAAAAAGGTGGGGTTTTTATTATAAGAAAAGCAAAATTTATATAAAATCAAAAATTTTAATATTTTTGACTTTTCAAAATAGAAAGAAAAAATTGAAATTAATACAAACAAAAATTTGTAAAAACCTTGCAATTTTTTTTTATTATGATAAAATAAATAAGTAATTTTTTTTAATAAATATAGAAAAGGAGGTACTAGTTTTACTAGTATATAATAAGATGATTGCATTTATTAAAGGTTGTTTAGAAGTAAAAACTAAAGGATACATTGTTATAGATGTATCAGGAATAGGTTATAAAATACATATGCCAGAAAGTGCTATTCAAAAAGTAGGAAATATTGGAGATAATATAAAAATACATACTTTTATGAGAGTTAGAGAAGATGATATTAGCTTATATGGTTTTAATACTAATGAAGAACTACGTATGTTTGAATTATTACTTTCTGTTAGTGGAATTGGAGCAAAAGGAGCACTTACAATTTTATCAAATGTAACACCATCAGAATTTGCTTTGGCAGTTATTTCGAATAATGTAAGCTTATTAAAAAAATTGCCCGGAATAGGTCCTAAAACAGCTCAAAGAATAATCTTAGAATTAAAAGATAAATTGAAAAAAGAAGAAGAAATTAGTTCTATGCAAGAAAACGAAAAATCAGATTTGCAAGAAGTAATGGAAAATGATGAAAAAATATCAGAAGCTGTTAGTGCACTTCAAGTATTAGGATATAGCAAAAAAGAAATAATAACAGCATTAGAAAAATTAGATATGCAATCTTTGTCTGTTGAAGATATCATAAGAAAGGGTTTAGCAAATTTAGCAAAAGGAATCTAATAAAAAAGTAAAGAGGTTGCAAAAAGATAAAAATAGAATTATAAATCATATATAATTAAATTATAAAATTGAAAAGAGGAAATATATGGATTTAACAAAACCATTAGCTTATCGTATGAGTCCTAAAAATTTAGAAGATTATGTGGGTCAAGAACATATTTTAGGAAAGGATAAAATTTTATATAGAACTATAAAAGCAGATAGACTTTCAAGCATCATTTTATGGGGGCCACCAGGCTGTGGAAAAACTTCACTTGCTAGAGTAATTAGTAATACTACAAAATATAAGTTTCTAAAAATCAATGCAGTAACTTCCGGAGTGGCTGATATAAAAAATGCAATAGAGACTGCTCAAAATTTATTATTAAATCCATCTGGAAAATGTATCTTGTTTATTGATGAGATTCATCGTTTTAACAAATTGCAACAAGATGCACTTTTACCTTATGTGGAAAATGGTACAGTTATTTTGATAGGTGCTACAACGGAAAATCCATATTTTGAAGTAAACAAAGCCCTAATATCAAGATCAATGGTATTTCACTTAAATCCATTAACTGATGAAGATATATTTAAAGTATTGAAAAAATCATTATCTTCGCAAGATGGTTTAGCAAGCTATAACATAAAAATAGAAGATTCTACACTACAAAAAATTGCTCAAACATCTAATGGAGATGTTAGAACAGCCTTAAATGGATTAGAAGTAGCAGTATTAACTACACAAATGGACGAAAATGGACTAATTACTATAACTGATGAAATTGCTAAAGAATGTGTACAAACAAGAAAAGCTGTATTTGATAAAAAAGGTGATAGCCATTATGATAATATTAGTGCTTTTATTAAATCAATGAGAGGGAGCGACCCAGATGCAGCACTGTTTTATTTAGCGAGAGCCTTAAATGCAGGTGAAGATCCAGTATTTATGGCTAGAAGAATTGTTATTGCAGCTGCTGAAGATGTAGGAATGGCTAATCCAAATGCTTTAGTAGTAGCAACTTCATGTATGCAAGCTGTTACTATGGTTGGAATGCCGGAAGCTAGAATTATTTTAGCGGAAGCAACAGTATATATAGCAACTTCTAAAAAATCAAATGCAGCATATTTAGGAATAAATAAGGCAATGGAAGATGTTGCTAATAAGGATACAGGAACTATACCAATGCATATTAGAAATGCTCCTGCTGAAGGAATGGCAAAAGAAGGTTATGGAGTTGGATACAAATATCCACATGATTATCCAGGACATTGGGTAGAACAGCAGTATTTACCAGATAAGATGTTAGGAACTAAATATTATATTAAAGATGATACTGTTGACTAAAAAGTGCAAAAATTAGATTTTAAAATAAAAAAGTAAAAATATAATAAATTCATATAATCTCAAGTGTAGATGTTAAGTAGATTATGTATTTAACATAATTTTACTTTAATCAACAACCAGTATTAAAGAAATATTATATTTTTACTTTTTAAATTAATTTTTATAAGGATTGATGTTTAACCTTTTATTTTTTTAGTCATTATTTTCTGATTTTTTGTCTTTTAGAACTTCAGAAATTGCTCCTAAACTACCTAGTGCCTTTGTTGCCTCAAATGGAATAAATACTTTGTTAGCATTTCCATTAGCAACTTCTTTTAAAGCTTCTAAAGATTTTAATTGGATTAATTTATCATCTGGAGAAGCATCCATCATTGCACCATAAACTGCATGAATTTCTTGTGCTTTTGCCTCAGCGACTTTTTTAATTGCTTCAGCTTCACCAGTTGCTCTTCTAATTTTAGCCTCTTTATCAGCTTCAGCTTCCAATATTGCAGCTTCTTTTTTACCTTCAGCAAGAGTGATAGCAGATTGTCTTTCACCTTCAGCTTGTAAAATTAAAGCTCTTTTATTTCTTTCTGCATTCATTTGCTTTTCCATTGCATCACGAATATCTGCAGGAGGAGTAATATCTTTTATTTCAACACGATCAACTTTACAACCCCATTGATCAGTTGCTTCATCTAAGATTACTCTTAAACGATCATTTATGGCATCTCTTGAACTGAATGTATCATCTAATGCCATTTTTCCAACTATATCACGAATAGTAGTAATTGCTAAATATTCAATACCTTTCTTTAAATTTTGAATTTCATAAACTGCTTTTGCAGGATCTGTAATTTTATAGAAAACAACGGTATCAATTGTAATTGTAACATTATCTTGTGTAATTACGCCTTGAGGTGGTATATCCATTGTTTGTTGCTTTAAGCTTACTACGCTACGTACATGATCTATAAATGGAATTATAATTGTAAGACCAGCATCAGCAACTTTGTGAAACTTACCAAGTCTTTCTATAATATAGACTTCAGATTGTTTTACTATTTTAATTGTATTAAAAGCAATAATTAAAATAATAACTAATAGAACTAATAAAGCTCCTAACATAATTTGAATTCCTCCTTTAAATAATTATAAAATATATTGATTAAATATTAATAACAAAATAAGAAATATCTAAACAGTTGTCTTTTCTTCTAATTCTGCTGAAATTGGAGTGTTAAGATTTGTTGTGACAACAGCTTTTACACCATCAATTTTTAAAATTAAGACTTCTGAACCTTCTTTTATACATTCATTTTCTTCACATTTTGCAGACCAAACTTGACCATCTACTTTTATTTGACCAACTCCTAAAGTAGGATTAATATCTTTTAAAACAATAGCTTTTTTTCCAACAATAGCAAAAGCATTAGTTACAGTTGTTTTATCTTTTTTAGTTATTTTTTTTACAAAGGGTCTTGTACAGAAAATAAATAAAGTAGAAGTGACTACAAAAACCGCAGTTTGAATAATTAAATTATCTGTAAAGAAACTAACAATCATGGCACATAAACTACCAAGTGCTAACCAAAAGACTAAAAAACCTACTGTTATCATTTCGGCAATTACAAAAAATCCTGCTAAAATCAACCAAATATACCACATAGCATTTTCTCCCTTCTAAACATGAAGAAATAAATTTTATACGACAACTTTATTATACTATATTCTTTATAAAAATGGAATATGTTTTAAAAAAAATGTCGACAATTTCAAAAGAAAAGTATTGATTTTGAACTAAAAAGGTGTTAGAATAAAATGCATTAAAAATAAAAACCATTGAAGAAGCAAAGTAGGTAAAAGAAATATTAGAAAGAGAGATAAACCAAAGGCTGAGAGTTTATTATAATACTTTTATTCGAAATTTCACTTTTTCGGTCTTTTTTTGAATTATATAGTAGAAAAAAGCGTTAGCTACGTTATCGCTAAAATGAGGTTAATAATATCTTAAAAATATTTTAAGAGAGATTAATAAAATTAGGTGGTACCGCGAATTTATTTCGTCCTATAAAAGATGAAATGAATTTAAGGTACCACTTTAATTTTAAATTTATAAAGAAAGGAATAAGCATTATGAAGGAACAAATTGCACAAATTAAAGAAAGAGCACTTAATGAAATCGAAAGTGCTACAAATGCAAAAATTCTTGACGAAGTAAGAGTAAAATATTTAGGAAAAAAAGGAGAACTTACTTTGATTTTAAGGGGAATGGGCTCATTAGCACCAGAAGAAAGGCCAATTATAGGTAGTTTAGTAAATGAAGTAAGGGATGAGTTAGAAAACAAAATAGAAGAAAGAGAAACATATTTCGAAAATTTAGAAATTGAAAGAAAATTAGTTGAAGAAAATATAGATGTAACTATGCCTAGTAAAAGAAATAATTTAGGAAGTGTACATCCAATAACGCAAATTATTAATGATGTTAAAGAAATCTTTATAGGTATGGGGTATGAAATAGCTGATGGACCAGAAGTAGAACTTGCAACTTACAATTTTGATAAATTAAATACTCCACCAGATCATCCAGCAAGAGATGTGCAAGATACATTTTATATTACTGAAGATATAGTTCTTCGTTCACAAACATCACCAGTGCAAGCTAGAGTAATGGAAAGTAAAAAGCCACCAATTAAGATTATTTGCCCAGGAGCAGTATATCGTTCAGATAGTGTGGATGCAACCCATTCACCAGTGTTTCATCAAATAGAAGGATTAGTTATAGATAAAAATATTTCTATGGCAGATTTAAAAGGAACCCTTGAAATGTTTGCTAAGAAATGTTTAGGAGAAAAAACACAAATTAGATTTAGACCACATCATTTTCCATTTACTGAACCAAGTGCAGAAGCTGATGTATCTTGTTTTGTATGTGGAGGAAAAGGATGTAGAGTATGTAAAGGAGAAGGCTGGATTGAACTTTTAGGCTGTGGAATGGTGCATCCAAATGTACTTCGTTATTGTGGAATTGATCCAGAAGAATATACTGGTTTTGCCTTTGGATTTGGAGTTGAAAGAATTGCTATGGCAAAATTTGGAATTGATGATATGCGTTTATTATATGAAAATGATGTAAGATTTTTAAAACAGTTCTAAGAAGGAGGAAAAAAATGAAAGCAAGTATAGAATGGTTAAATGAATATGCAGATATTCAAATAGAACCAAAAAAATTAGGAGACATCCTTACTATGACGGGGTCAAAAGTAGAAACAATAGAACAACAAGGTGGGGATATACAAAATGTAGTAGTAGGAAAAATTTTAGAAATAAAACCACATATTAACTCAGATCATTTAGTTGTAACTAAAGTAGATGTTGGAAATAAAGAAATATTACAAATTGTAACTGGTGCAAAAAATATTAAAGAAGGAGATGTTGTACCAATTGCAAAAGATGGATCAAAATTACCAGGAGGAGTAGAAATCAAAACAGGTAAATTAAGAGGAATCGATTCCTGCGGAATGATGTGCTCAGTCGGAGAATTAGGTTTAGATATTCATAGTTATCCAGATCAAATTGAAGATGGAATTATGATATTGAAACCGGAATTAGAAAAAAATCTTGGAGAAGATATTAGAAAAGTATTAGGATTAAACCAAACTATTTTTGATTTTGAAATCACGCCAAACAGACCTGATTGTTTGTCAATAGAAGGATTAGGAAGAGAAGTAGCAGTTTCTCTAGATGTACCTTTTAAAAATCCACGCAAAAATATAGAAGAAATGAATGTTCCAGATAAAAAAGATTTAGAAGGACTAACTGTTGAAATTACTGCTCCAGATTTATGTTATCGTTATATTGCTAGAATTGTAAAAAATGTAAAAATTGGCCCATCACCAGATTGGATGGTAAAAAGGTTAAATAGTTGTGGGGTAAGAGCAATTAATAATATTGTAGACATAACAAATTATGTAATGCTAGAAATGGGGCAACCAATGCATGCATTTGATATAAATTCAATAGAAGGAAAGCATATTACAGTAAGAAGAGCTAAAAAGGATGAAAAAATTATTACTTTAGATGATCAAGAAAGAAATTTGAATGAAAATATGCTAGTAATAGCAGACAGCAAAAAGCCAGTAGCTATTGCTGGAGTAATGGGAGGTCAAAATTCTGAAATTGAAAGTTCTACTCAAACTGTAGTGTTTGAATCAGCAGTTTTTTATGGTGGTAGTATAAGAAAAACAGCTAAAGCTGTTGGTTTAAGAACTGAGGCTTCAAGTCGTTATGAAAAAGGGTTATCACCAGAAAATGCATTAAGGGCAGTTAATAGGGCTGTTGAATTAGCTGAAGAGATTGGAGCAGGAAAAGCAGTAGATGGTAAAATAGATGTATATCCTACAAAACAAAAGGTATCTAAAATTCCTTTGCAGGTAGAAAAAATTAATTTATTATTAGGAACTAATATATCAAAACAAGAAATGATAAATACTTTGCAAAAATTAGAAATGAAAGTAGAAAACGATATTATAACACCTCCATATTTTAGACAAGATGTCGAACAAGTAGCTGATGTAGCAGAAGAAGTTTTGAGATTTTATGGATATGATAAATTAGGAACAACATTAATTAATGCAGAAACAACTTTAGGTGGTAAAAATAAGGAACAAAAAATAACTGATATAATATCACAATTTTTAGTAAATAGTGGATTATCAGAAATTTGTACTTATGGGTTCCTAAGTGAAAAAGATTTAGCAAAATGTAATATTACAGGAGATAATGAATATATTAAAGAGGCAGTAAAAATACAAAATCCTTTAAGTGAGGATTATACTTTAATGAAGCCAACTTCTGTTCCTACAATGATGCAAATGCTTGCTAATAACAATAATTACAAAAATAAAGAAGTAAAATTGTTTGATATATCAAGAATATATCAAAATAAAGAAAATGCTATAGAAAATGGAAAATTACCACAAGAAAGTAATATCTTAACAATAGGTATATATAGTGAAAAAGAAGATTTTTACACATTAAAAGGTTTAGTTGAAAACATTTTAGAATTAGCAGGAATATCTAAAATAGATGTTAGAAAAGAAGTAAACAACAAGATGTATCATCCTGGAAGATGTGCTAATATAAATGTTGGAAAGGATATTATTGCTACTATAGGAGAAGCAAATCCACTATTAACAAAGAATTATGGAATATCTCAAAGAGTTTTATTAGCGGAAATTAATATTGATAAGATAACCAAATATGGCAGAAAAAGTCAAAAATATGTACCAATTACTAAGTTCCCTGCAGTAGAAAGAGATATTAGTATGGTATTGGATGAAAACATAGAAGTAGGAGAAATTGAAAAAATTATCCAAAAGAAAGCAAAAAAGATATTAGAAGATGCAAGATTATTTGATATTTATAGAAGTGAAAAATTAGGAAAGGGCAAGAAAAGTGTTGCATATAGTTTGAAATTTAGAATGCAAGATAGAACATTGACAGATGAAGAAGTAAATGATATTATGAAACAAATTATTGCTGAATTAGAAAAAAACTTAGGAGCAGAGCTAAGAAAATAAAGTTATGCTATTTGTTTAATAAAATAATAAAAACAAAAGAAAAGTAGCATATAAAAGGAGGATAAAATGAGATTTCAAATTGAAGGAAAAACAGTACCAAGTGTAGCAGTGACTTTAGCTAGAGGAGAATGCATGTATACTCAAAAAGGAGGAATGACATGGCAAACAGATGGCATTAATATGAGTACTAATGCAAGGGGCGGAGTTATGAAAAGTTTAGGAAGAATGTTTACAGGAGAATCTATTTTCATGACTACTTATACAGCTGAAAGAGAAGGAGCAACTGTAGCATTTGCAACTACGGTGCCAGGAGCTATTATGCCAATTAATTTATCAGAAATACCTCAAGGAATGTTATTACAAAAAGGTGCTTTCTTATGTGCAGAACCAGGAGTTAATTTAAGTGTAGCTTTCACAAAGAAATTTTCAGCAGGCCTTTTTGGAGGAGAGGGATTTATTTTACAGAAAGCAGAAGGAATGGGAATGCTATTTATAGAGGTTGATGGAGATCCAATTGAAAAAGTATTACAACCAGGAGAGATATTAAAAGTTGATACAGGAAATGTTGTAGCATTTGAAAGTACAGTATCTTATGAAATAGAAACAATAAAAGGATTAGGAAATATTTTCCTAGGAGGAGAAGGTTTATTTTTAACAAGACTTATTGGACCAGGAAAAGTAATTTTACAATCACAAAATTTTGGAGACTTTGCAAGTAGAGTTGCATCTTTAATTCCTAGATCTAATTAATATGTATAATAATGGCAATTAAATTTATATTAATAAAAGAGATGCGTATACGTGCATCTCTTTTAATTTAATGATTTGTTTTTTTTAGCATATCAGATAAAAATAGTGCTTCTTCTAAATATAAAAGCTCCTCCTCGGTAACAAATTCACCCTTTAAGTCTTTGGCGTCTATTATAGAACCTCTTTTTAAGATAAAAGCTTCATGGGTATACCTTTTGGCAATTGGAAAAACTAGGTGGACGGATGCATAAATAAGTATAACTGCTATAGAAAAGCTAAGAAGAGTTCCAAATTGTCTATTGTGGTGTGATGATAGTACTGTGAAGTGAATAGGAATAAAAACACCAATAATTATAAGCAATAGGGCAAGTAGCCAAATTGCTACGGCTTGCTTTAGCCGGTGATTAGCTTGTGCTCTCATATGTTAAGAACACTCCCTTCAAAAAAAATATGACACATTATAACACCAGCTACAATAGATGTCAATAATGAATATCATAAGTTTTTAATTAAATAAAATGGATATTATCCAAAGTTTAATATCCACTTATTTAAAATTGCTTTTGCAATATTTTCAGTGACATGATTTTGATCAAAAGATGGATTAAATTCTACTAAATCAGCAGATTTAATGATATTAGAAAATTTACAAATCTCATCTATTAGTTTATAAGTTTCAGTTAAATTAATACCATTTTCAGCAGGAACTGAAACACCAGGAGCTACTTTAGGATCAATTAAATCTAAATCAAAACTAATATGTACTCCATTTGTATCTTTGGAAGCAATTTTAAAAGCCTTATTGCAAACTGTTTCAATACCTAAATTTTTAATATCTTGTGTAGAAAAAACTGTTATACCAGCATTTATTAAATTACCAAATTCCCAAGGATCAATATCTCTTCCACCAACAATAACTGTATTTTGAGGCTTGTAAAAAGGACCATTATGAAAATTAGATAAAATTTGCTTTTCGTAATGAGTTACTACAGCCAAAGGAAGACCATGCAAATTTCCAGTAACAGAAGTATCATAAGTATTGAAATCAGCATGGGAATCAAACCAAATAATACCTAGGTTCTTATGCATTTTTATGGAAGCTAAACTAGACGCTATTGCAATAATGTGATCACCACCAATTGTAATAGGAAATTCATTTTGACATAATGCTTGGGTAACTGTTTCATATAGTTTTTTATTAAAAGTATCTAAATTACTCAAGTTAGCTATTTTCTTTTTTCCTTCCAATGCTTTTATGGCTAAAACTAAATTCTGCATATTTGAGCAATATGATCTTAATTCATCATCATTCATTTGTTGCTCAAAATGTTGTTCATGCATTTTAAGTAATAGAGAACGGAAATCTTTTATAAAATCATCAATTGTTGTATAATTAGAAGTTTTAAAATCTATTTTTTCTTTTATACCTTCTTGTTTTATTAAATAGTGATGATGATTACTATTATTTAATAAATCTTGTGTTAAAATTTGAGGGCCGAATCCAGCTCCATCAACATTTATTCCAAAATCTGTGCATGCATTAATTAGTGCTATTTTTTTGTTCATATTTTAGTTTATGCTAGTATTTTAATACCAACATATCCTCCTTTCTTTTTATGTTAGTATTGATTGAATAATATTTTCACAATAAAGTGAATTAAAAATTTAGTTTATAACTAATTCAACAACAGTTACACCCATTTCACCTTCACCAAATGTACCTAAACGAAAAGATTTTACATTTGGATTCTTTTTTAAGTATTGATGAATTCCTTCTCGAAGCTTTCCAGTTCCTTTTCCATGAACAATACGAATGGGTGATAGGTGGGCTATAACACAATTATCAATATATTTATCTATAATATAAATTGCTTCTTCAACATTTTGTCCAATAACATTAATTTCTGAAGAAACTATTTGAGCTTTTGAACTTACAGTTGTGTGAATTGCACCATTTGATTTTGACTTTTTGATATTTTGTGAAGGCATTAAACTTAAATTATCTAATTTTAAATTCATTTTGGCTAAACCAACTTGTACGAGTATTTCACCAGATTTGTTTATATGTGAACTTAAGATATTACCAGAAGTATTTAAAGTTGAAATCCACACTTGTAAACCTGGCTTTATATCCTTTGCATCTATTGCTTTTTGGTCATTAGAGCTTTCTAATAACTCATCAGTAGGATTTAGGGATTTGATTTTTTCATTGAGTTTATTTCTAGTTTGATTAGCTTGTTTTATATCAATATGTTCTTGATTAAGAAGTCGAATAGTTTCAGAAGCCTCTTCTTTAGCTTCTAATAAAATATCTCTAGCCTCACTTTTTGCTTTTTCTAATAAATTTTTTCTTTTTTCTGCTAATTCAGATTGAGCTTTTTCTAGTTGTTGCCTTAATATAACAATTTGATTTGAGTTTTTTTGAATTTCTTCCTTTTCTTTTTCAATTAATAATTTGTCATCATAAATATTTTTTAGTAATTCTTCGAAAGAGACTGTATCTTGTGTTAATAAAGAAGTGGCATTTTTTAAAATGTTAGAATTTAGTCCAAGTCTTTTACTAATTTCGAAAGCGTTACTTTTTCCTGGAATTCCCATAAGAAGATGATAAGTAGGCTTTAGGTTTTCTAAATCGAATTCAAAACTTGCATTTTCAAATCCATCAGTTACTAATGCAAATTCTTTGAGTTCAGGATAATGCGTAGTGCAACAAACCAATGCACCTTTTTCTTTTAAATCATTTAATATGCTAATAGCTAAGGCAGAACCTTCAACTGGGTCTGTTCCTGAACCAAGTTCATCTAACAATACAAAACTATTATTATTAACATCATTGGTAATTGAAACAATATTTAAAATATGAGCAGAAAATGTGCTTAAAGATTGTTCTATACTTTGTTCATCTCCAATATCTACAAATATTTTTGAAAATACACAAATATTAGTTTTTTCGTGACATGGAATAGGTATTCCTGAATATGCCATTAAAAGTAAAAGCCCCATAGTTTTTAAGGCAACTGTTTTTCCACCAGTATTAGGACCTGTTATTAGTAAACAATTATAATTTATACCAATTGAAATATCTATTGGTACAACTTTGTCCTTGGGAATGAGAGGATGCTTTGCACGATGGAAATCAATTATTTTTTGTTTGTTTAATTTTGGAATAATTGCATCGTGATTTTTTCCATATTGTGCTTTTGCAAAAATAAGGTCAAGAGTAGCAATTGTATTTAAAGTTTGTTTTAGCTCTTGAACATATGGGAATAATGATGAAGAAAGAATTTGTAAAATTTTTTCTATTTCAACTCCTTCTTCAACGGAAATATGATTAATCTGATTGTTTAGTTCAAAAATGGCCATTGGTTCAATATAAAGAGTGGAACCACTACCAGAAGTATCATGAATAAATCCTTTTATTTTATCTCGATATTCTTCTTTTACAGGAATAACATATCGATTATTGCGAATAGTAATAATGGGCTCCATTAAATATTTAGCATAAGTATTTGAGTGAATATAAGAATTTAATTTATCTTTAACTTGGTTTTCAATACTTTTCCTATTTTTTCTTAGTGATGATAACTTTGCAGAAGCATTATCAGCAACTGTAGATTCATCTAATAATTTATCTAAAATGTTTTTTTGAATATTATTATTTTTATATAGCAAAGAAAAATAATCTTCTAGATAAGGATAGCAATCTATAGAAGAATCTTTATAAAAATATTCATATAATTCAGCAGAAGTTTTTAAAAGATGCGCAACATTAAATAAAGCTTTGATGGACAATGTTTGATTACTTTCTAACATTTTTAAAGTATGTTCTAGATTTTCATCTAATATACTAAAAGGAGGCAATCCTTTTTGAAAAAGAAAACAGATTGCTTGGTCAGTTTCTGATAGCAAAACATTTACTTTTTCAAATTGAAAATTAGGAGAAAGTGATTTGCATATCTTTTTTCCTAAATATGTCTTGCAATATTCCTGTATTATTTGTATAATTTGAGTATATTCTAATTTATTAAATAGTATGTCCATAAAAATATAATCCTTTCTTATAGAAAAACTTCTAAAAAATAACTATGGATATTATGACATAAATATATCGAAAATACAAGCAAAAGGAGAAAACAAAAGATGGTTGATATAGATGATAAAGTACAGAATAAAATAAATATAAAAAAAATGTTAAAAGAGAAAATCAAAGGTAATGAAAAGAAAAAAGAATATAAAAGCGAGTCAGGAATTACGATTATTGTTTTAATAATTACAATTATAATTATGAGCATAATTGCAAGTATTACAATTAATATGGTAGCAGGAGAAGAAGGTTTTTTTGTTAGATCAAAAGAAACTAAGAAAAGGCAAGAAGAGTTTGTAGAAAAAGAAGATAAAAATGTTCAAGAAGCAATAAATCAATTAGATTCAGAGTTACAGAATAATGATAGAGAAATATAAATTAAGGTTAGTTAAAAAGTTAAATTCCACTTAGTAAAAAAATTGATTGTATGAAAGAAAAGTCCATAATTCAGGAATTTTC
>CANQHC010000003.1 GCA_947623595.1 uncultured Clostridia bacterium
TCCTCTTCTCCAGTAGCTTTTGTTAAACTTTGATTTGCTTTTCCATCTGAAAGCATATATCTATGAAAATATCCACTTTCTATTTGTCTGTTTAATTCTCTTGCAGAGTAATTATTTTTTATACACATTCGTATATAAAATTCTTTTTCTTCCATTGAGTGAGTAGAGCTTAAAATAATCACATTATTACTCCAACCCAATTGTCTCAACAGTGTTGAGACAATTGAGTTATCCTTATAAGTTTCGTAAAATTGTTTCATTCTATAAATTCCAGCTCTATTAAATCCTTTCATAGTTGGATATTCTCTTTTCATAAAGTCTACTAACTTATCTACAATCTTTTTTCCCCAATTAGAATCATTTACCTTTTCACTTATATATTTTCCAAAATCCCAATATAAAGAAATTAGTTCTTCATTTACTTTTTTATAAGCATTATTTCTTCTAGTTTCAATCATCTTTATAATTTCATTAAAATCAAATTCTAAATTATCATTCAAGGTCATAATCCTCCTTTTTAATTAATTTTCATCTGTGGCAGTTGTAAAATTTTCCTTGACAACTGATTTTTTATTTTGCGATAATTGAATACTACTTATATTTCGTCATTATATAATGTGTTTTGTTTTCATCTGCTCTTTCAAATCCCATTTTTTCATATAGCTTAATTGCTCTTTCATTTATTTTAAATGCTTGTAACTTTATATTTTTTCCTTTATTCTCAAATATAATTTCTTTTAATATTGCTGTTCCAATTCCTTTATTTTGATATTCTGGTTTTACACAAATATTTCCTATTTCAAAAGTATTATTCTCTATTTCTTTTCCATTGTAAAATCCGTACTAATTTATCTTTTAAGTATATAAGTTCTATATTCTTTGAATTTTCTTTCATAAATTTATCAAATAGCTTCTTTTGGATTTCTTCATTCCATTCTCCATAATTTTCTTCTACATATCTTTGATAAACTTCCTTTTTTAAATCATAAATAAACTTAATTTGTTCCTGATTACCATTTTTGTATAGTTTTAATTCTAAATTTGGCACTTCCCAGCCTAGTCTAATCTCGCGTTCTGTGATTTTATTTTCAAGAAGTCGGATTTGTCTTTCAGAAATAATGTGGGCGTAATTTGAAGATTCTTCTGAAAAAATACAACCACAATATTTTTGCATATATAAACCTATTTTTCTTGCTTTTGCCTGTCCTTTTCTGAATCCGTACTCTAAAATCTCTATATAAAAAACTTAAACCATACTTTTTAGCAATTTGTTCTCCTATTGTTTTTAGCACTTCATGCTTTTGATATGGACTTACTAATAATGTTGTAGTTATTGTATCATACCCATTTTCCTTTGCATATTTGGCTGTTTGTTCTAACCTTACAACATAACAATAATCACTACATCTATTCTCTAAGTTATCTATCACATTTTTACAAAATTTTCTTAACCCATATTCTTCTTCAAAAATAGCTTCAATATTAATTGACGAAGTATATTGTTTTAAACAATCTCTTCTAGCTTTATATTCCATATAAGGATGAATATTTGGATTATACCAGTAAACTGTTGGTTCTATTCCTTCACTTCTTAGAGTATCTATACAATAAACACTACATGGTGCACAACAAGTATGCATTAAAAGTTTCATTTATTTCCTCCATTTTTATATTTTTATTTCTAATTATTAATCTTCTGTTCTTCAGCATTTTTTTCTAAATTCTTACACTTAAATATCATATATTCTGAATTGCCATAATGATATATATTTCCTCCACCAATCGATGTATTCTTTCTCCAAATATCATTTGGTCTATTAAGCTAATCCATTAAGGCTTTTTTCTTACTCTCCTTTTGCTTCATTCTTTTACCCTTCATATTCTACTCCTATATGTTTATATGCAATAGGCATTGCAATTCTTCCTCTAACAGTTCTTGCAATAAACCCAATCTGAATTAAATATGGCTCGTACACATCTTCAACTGTTTCTGCTTCTTCTCCAATTGTAGTTGCAATAGTTTCAATTCCTACTGGTCTTCCTTGGTATTTAATTATCATTGTTTCTAATATTTTTCTGTCTATATCATCTAATCCCATTTCATCAATCTCTAATTTTCCTAATGCTGTTTTAGTTATTTTTAAAGTAATATTTCCATCCCCTAAAACTGCTGCATAGTCCCTAACTCTTTTTAATAATCTATTTGCTATTCTAGGAGTACCTCTTGAGCGCCTAGCAATTTCTTTAGCAGAGTCATCATCAATTTCTATTTCCAATATTTTAGCTGACCTTTTTACTATCGTAGTTAAATCCTTTGTTTCATATAATTCTAAATGATGGATAATTCCAAACCTGTCCCTTAAAGGTGTAGCTAAAGCTCCAGCCCTAGTAGTTGCTCCTATTAAAGTAAATTTAGGTAAATCCAACCTTATAGATCTTGCACTTGGGCCTTTTCCTATCATAATATCTAAAGTATAATCTTCCAAAGCTGGATAGAGTATTTCTTCTACGCTCTTATTTAACCTATGTATTTCGTCAATAAATAGTACATCAAATTCAGATAAATTGGTTAAAAGGGCTGCTAAATCTCCTGGTTTTTCAATAGCTGGTCCTGATGTTATTTTTATGTTTGAATTCATTTCATTAGAAATAATATTTGCTAAAGTAGTCTTTCCTAACCCTGGTGGGCCATATAATAATATATGGTCAAGAGGCTCACCTCTTTTTTTGGCAGCCTCTATATATACTTTCATATTTTCTTTTACCTTATCTTGACCTATATATTCTTCCAATGTTTTAGGTCTTAAAGAATTTTCCATTCTCTCTTCTTGAATATCTTCTAGTTCAGGACTTATAATTCTTTCGTCTTCCATTTAATTTCCTTTCAGTTTACTTCAATTTTTTATTTTTGAATCTAAATACGTAAATTATTTAATTTTATCATCCTTTATCGTGTCTAACATGACTTTCGTCAATATTTTCATTATCTATTTCTTCATCTTCTCTTATTTTTAAAAGATCTTTATATCCAATTGCTACAATTGCAATAACTAATAATGCAAATGAGACAGCTTTCCAAGGTCCGCTTTCAAGTAAAATAATTGCAAACATTCCAAGAGTTGCAGTAAGACCATATAAAATAAGTACAGCTTGTTTTTGACTATATCCTTTTTTCATTAATCTATGATGTAAATGCCCTTTATCTGCTTGAAATACAGCTTTAATTGATTTGCCTTTAATAATTCTACGTACAATTGCAAAAAGAGTATCAAAAATAGGAAAACCTAATACTATAATCGGTGCAATTAATACAATTGCAGTATATGTTTTTGCTACTCCGTAAAATTGAAATAACTGCTAATGAAAATCCTAAAAAGTTTGAACCAACATCTCCTATAAAAGTTTTAGCTGGGCTAAAATTGAATGGTAAAAATCCTACAATTGCACCACTTAATGCTGTTATTAATAAAATGGCAATTAATGGTGATTTATTTAAAGTAAATATAATTAATAAAGAAATGCACGAAATCAAGCTAATTCCTGATGATAAACCATCTAAACCATCAATTAAATTAATTGCATTAGTAATTCCTATAATCCAACCTATTGTAAGAATATATGAAAACCAGTCGTAAAACCAGATAGTGCTATTCAAAAATGGTAAATTAATATTTTCTATACGTGTTCCACAGGCTACTACAATTGCTGCAGATGCAATTTGCGCTATTAACTTTGTCCAACTTGGGATTCCTTTTGAATCATCTATAAAGCATGTAATTCCTAATACTATAATTCCTATTAAGAACCCTAATATTTTTATACCATATTTTTCTTCTCCAAATAAATTAATAGACTTTTCCATATTCATTATAATTAATAAATAAGTCATTGAAACAATAAAACCACAAATAACAGCTAACCCTCCGAAGCCTTGGCATTGGTTTCTTATTAACTCTTCTATCATTTGGAATATCTATTGCACCTGTTTTTTTAGCCAAACGCATTGTATATGGTGTTAATACAAAAGCTGTAATAAAAGCTAATAAAAACGCAATTGCTATATCTCCCCACATTTTGTATTTCCTCCCTTAATTCTCTTATTGTTTAATTTAATACTTCTATAGAATAATCCATAAATAGACCGCTCTCAATTACACCTGTAATAGATTTTATATCTTCTTCCAAAGTTTCATAAATTTCTGTGAATTTGGTATCTAAAATAAGATTATGATTTTCAGTAAACACTGGTCCATCTTTCTTTTCAGCTTTTCTTAAAACACATTCTGTCATTCCTAAATCTAATAAAGCTTCTTTTACGCTATTAACTGCCTCTGGGTAAACCTCTATTGGAATTGGAAAATTTTCTCCTAACCTTTCAACGAATTTGCTTTCATCAACTAAAATATATGTTAACCCAGCATTAGTAATATTTAATTTTTCTTGAAACATTGCAGCTCCTCTTCCTTTAATAAGCCAATTATGATTTTTGTCAACTTCATCTGCTCCGTCAAATCCCCAATCAGGTTTACATTGTAGAATAGTAGCTGTTGGAATTTTTAAATCTTGGCACAAAGCTCTTATTTCATATGAAGTTGGAATGGCAGTAATTTTTATATCTTCTTCCTCCATTCTTTTAGCAATTTCTTTAATAGCTAAATATGAAGTTGTACCAGAACCAAAGCCAATTACATCCCCGTCTTTTATTTTTTGAGCTATTTTTTTTGCTACTTTTTCTTTTTGTTCTAAATTATTAATATTTTTAGGCTCTATTTCCTTTAAAGAACCGACTCATCCAATCCATTTTCTATCATTCCTTATTTTTAATTTTTTCATATGCCTTTAGGTATATTGTACTTATTGCATAAGACAAATTGCATTTTTGAACAACAATGTTGAGTTACCTCAGGCTTTGTAATTATATTCAGTAGATACACATGTTGATATTATTTTTTGTATTATATCACTAGATTATAAATGAGTAAACCAATTTAGTCAAAAAACAACAAAAAATGAGAAAACATACTTTTCTCATTCTTTGTTGTTTTTTTCTATTTGATTCAAATCTTCATTTATATCATTCAATAAATCATTCGTCATGTTTCGGTGTTCATTTACTTGGCTTTCTGTTTCTTCTTTTAATGAATTAGTTTCATTAATGTTTGTTTCAGGATTATCATATAAAATACTTACACTAACTAGAATTAGCAAAATTATTAAAGTTGCCACTAATGCTATCATTGTAATACCTTTTTCATTATTATTTTTTATACAATAAGATATTTTTCTTACCCTTTTTAAATTTTCACCATTCATTATATTCATCCTTCGCTATTATTATATACATCTTAACTTTACTATATATCATTTATAAAAAATAGTCAATATTTAAAACAGCTAATTTCAAAGACTATTGCTTTTTTATTAATTTATGATAAAATAATATCTAATTATATTAATCATGTTATCAGTGATTACACAAAATTTTAGTTTGTACTTTTCATACAGGTTTCAAACATAGGAAAGGATAATTAATATGGAAAAAGAAAATGTATTTGATGTTTTAATGGAAAGAGGTTATATTGAACAAGTTACTCATGAAGAGCTAAGGGATTTGCTTGGAGAAAAGAAAGTTTCTTTTTATATAGGATTTGATCCAACTGCTGATAGTTTACATATTGGTCATTTTATTTCTTTAATGGTTGCTTCTCATATGCAAAAAGCTGGTCACAGACCTATTATGCTAATTGGTGGTGGAACAGCAACTATTGGTGATCCTTCTGGGAAAACTGATATGAGAAGAATGATGACTCGTGAAGAAATTAACCATAATGTTGAATGTTTCAAAAAACAAATGTCTAAATTTTTAAATTTTGAAGGTGATAATGCAGCAATCATTGTTAATAATGGAGATTGGCTTTTAAACTTAAATTTTATAGAATTCATGCGTGATATTGGTTCGTTATTTTCTGTTAATAAAATGCTTTCTGCAGAATGTTACAAACAAAGAATGGAACGTGGTTTAACATTTTTTGAACTTGGTTATATGTTAATGCAATCATATGACTTTTTAAAATTGTATGAAGAATATGGATGCAAATTACAATTAGGTGGAAATGATCAATGGTCTAATATTCTAGGTGGTGTAGACCTAATTCGTAGAGTTGGACATTCAGATTCTTTTGGTTTAACATTTAAACTTTTAACTACCAAAGAAGGTAAGAAAATGGGTAAAACAGAAAAAGGTGCTTTATGGTTGGATCCTGAAAAAACATCTCCATATGAGTTTTACCAATATTGGAGAAATATTGCTGATGAGGATGTAAAAACAGTATTATCTTTAATTACATTTTTACCTATGGAAAAAATAGAAGAACTTTGTTCTTATCAAGACGAACGAATTAATGAAGCAAAAAAAGTAGCTGCCTATGAAATAACAAAACTAATTCATGGTGAAGAAGAAGCAAAAAAAGCTGAAGAAGCATCTAATGCATTATTTGAAGGATCAGGAAGTTTAGAAAATATGCCTACTACTAAAATTAATAATGTAAATATTTCTATTTTAGATGCAATGATAACTATTGGCTTTGCTCCTTCAAAAGGTCAAGCAAGAACTTTAATTACACAAGGTGGTATTACTTTGAATGATGAAAAAATAACAGATGTAAATTATCAACTATCTGACAATGATTTTAAAGAAGGTTATGCAATTTTGAAAAAGGGTAAAAAAGTATTTCATAAATTAGAAAAATAGTAACATTAATAAAAAAATATTAACATTTTTCTTAAAATAACAAAGTTGGTGTGAAACATTTTAACACCAACTTTAATTTTTCTATATTTATGTCAATTTCTTGTGTTTTATGTCAATTATTCTTTATACTTATACATTTTTATAATCTTTATTTTTTTTCATAAATCTAATATCATTTATTATCAATACTATAATGCCAATAACTCCTATTAAACTACATATAATTCCTTGCTTTAAATATGGAACTTCATATTGCAATTTAATTTCATGTTCTCCTTTTATAACCGGAATACCTATAAAAGCTGTATTTACTTTAATTGTTTCTACTTTTTCTTCATCAACATATACTTTCCAGCCATCAGTATATCCTGTAGAAATTTGTAAAATACTATTTTGACTTAAATTTACAATACCTTTTATTTGATTATTATTAAAACTTACATTTTTTAATTCGTTCAATTGTAATTTCTCAACATTTTGCTTATAATCATTCATAGGAACTGCAAGTATTTGTATACTTTCTAATTTATAAATTCCTTTTGTGCTAAAAGTTAACTCTATTTTTCCATCTGCCTTTTCATAATAACCTAATGGTAACAATAGTTCTGAACATTTTTGAAAATAAGCAGATGTAATTTTATTTTCTATTGTTTTACTTATACTTTTGTCTCCAAATTTGGCACTAATAGTATGCTTTTTAGTACCTTGAAATTCAAAATCATCTATAAAAACATAAAGTTCTGCATTATCTATATTATCAAATGATAATATTAACTTTTGATTTTTCTTTGTCGTTTTTATCTCATTTTCTCCCAAAATATTATCTTCATCTATTATTTTATATGGCACTGAAATGCATGATTTTTCTATATCATGTATATCTGTTTTTTGTTTTATGTTAATTTCTTGTTGTTTTTCATTTATATTCCCTTCTTCTTTTGATTGTAATTCAAAATCATTTTTAATCTTATGTAAATCTTTTTCCTCTATAACAGCTACTTTAGTAATTGCATCTTCTTTTTGCAATGGATTTAATTTATCATACTTATTTTTTAACATATATTCAAAATATGAAACTCCAATTGATAAAGGATTTTGATTTTCATAAGTTTTTACCTGTCCATTTTTTTCTTTTAATATATATCCATATGGCAAACTATTTTTGTTTTTTTCATCTATAATATAGTACTTTGTTCCTAATAAAGTAGTTATTCTACTTCTATCCCCGAATCCTCTTGTACAAGAAGTAGTACTAAAATTACAATCTGCTAATTCATAATTTAAGTTATATACATATTTATTTCCTATTGATAAGAAACATTCGGTAGATGGATATCCATAATAAATAGAAAGATTTTGTATATGATGTGGCACTTTTGCAATTCTATAAAAGCTCTTGTCATTACTTAAAATGTTTTTAATATTTTTACTGTAGTCTTCATTCTTACCTAATTGAGTTTCAATATTTTGTTCTGATTTTTCTACTGGAATAAATTCGCAAGCATAATTTCTGTCATAAGAACTATATAATCCATATGCCATGATTCCTATATTACATATCACTAATATATAAATAATTAAGGTTCCAATATTGTTATTTAATATTTGCTTAATATTTTTCATTTTGTTTAAAACAATTAGATTTTTACTATTACTTAAATTTTCTTTTTTATTTATGTTACCTTGATAAATCATTGTTACTAGCATGCAAAAGGCAAGTAATATCTGAATTAAATAAATAACAAAGCATGATTTTGATGACATAATTAAAATACTTACTATTGAAACCATAGAATAAACTATTATAAAAAAACATATATTTCTTAATTCTTTTCTAGTGTATTTTTCATCAAAGCATATTGTAATACAATATGCTAAAATAAAACCATATATGAATGACCACCTATTATTTGGAAATGAAAATCCATTCATCATTGAGCCACAAAATGGAATTACTAAAAAAATACTTGATATTAGCCAATATATAAAATAAGTTTTATTTTGTTTTCTTCTTGTCCATAAAACTGGCAATATTAATAAAATAATAGATGACACTCCAATATAACTCCAATTCTCTCCATATGCAGTTAATAAATTAATACTAAATAAGGTTTGATAATACTGGATAGTATATTGACAAATATTTTCCTCTCCAGTTCTCGCTGAATTTAGGAATGCATAAATCGTAGGAAATAAAATTATACTTGCTGTCAAAATTCCTAAAGCATAACTAATAACACCTGAAAAAAATTTTTTAAAGAAAAATTTTAACCCTTCTTTTCTATATTCACAAAAGTATTTTATTATAGCATAAATCACTATCATAATAGTATGCATATAGAAAAAGTAATAATTAGATATAGCAGAAATTGCTGTCCAAATACACAAATGAACTTTTTTATTTTCTTCTAGCAATTTATCTACTCCTAATAAAAGCATAGGAAATAAAATCATTGCATTTAAAAAATATGGATGTCTAACTCCTGCAAATAAACTAAATGCAGAAAAAGTATAAATAATTGCTCCTAACAATATATTCTTTCCTTTGTGTTTATGATATCTTCCATAATATATAAAAGAAATTCCTATAAAGAACATTCTTAACAAAATCAAAAAAGTATACGCAATTTCTAAATTTTCCATTGGAAATAACAAACTAATATATGCAAAAAAATCTCCTATTATATAATAAGAGTATTGACCTATTACATCCATTCCCAATCCCATATTCCATGAGAATAGTTGTAAACCATCTTGTGGATTTTTTATAAAGTTTCTTATATGTTCATTAAAATCTTTTAATATAATATAATGTTGTTTTAAGCCGTCACCCTGCCAAATAAATGTACAGCCATTTTTTAAAAATATAGCAAACACAATAATTGATATTAACACAAATAAAATAGTATAAATAAAATATATTTTCTTGTTTTGTATTATTTCTTTCATTTTATCACCTACAGAATAATTTTTCCATTTTTTGTAATTTTTATTCTGTAGGATCAAAAATAATACCTTTAATTATTTATGTTTTTTAATTTTTTCTTTTTCCTTATCATATTCAATAATTGCTTCATATACTCTTTTACAATTATCACCATCATGATAATAGAAAAATTCTTCACATCTTTTCTTATATTTTTCTTCTATTTTACAGTCATTTTCAATACATTTTATTATTTCGTTTATTGTTTGCTCATATGTTTTACAGTTAGGACCAAATCCATTACTATCATAATCAAAATACCCTTGATTATAATAATGTATTTGGTATATATGATCTAAATCAAAATTTGCATAAATAACTGGTTTACGTAAATATGCAAAATCACATGCAGCAGATGAATAATCAGTAATAAGCATTTTTGAAGATTTAGTTTCATATTGAGAATCGACATCTATTGCAATTTCTACAAATTCATTACCTTTAAAGTCTTTAAGTTGGCCTCTAAAACTAGGATGAATACAAAATTTAATTTTATATTTATATTTTTTTAAAGCTTCTTGTAACTTTTTATCATTAAATAATTTATCATAAAATTTGAAATATTCACTTTGAGTAAATTTAGGATTATAAGCTCTTCTTTGTGTACCAGGAATATCTGGGCCAACTAAAGATGAACGCCAACTAGCCATAATAAGTATTTTGTTTTCTTCTGGAACATCTTTCTTTATTAAATTATCATGCCTTGGCAACCCAGATTTCATCAATTGTTCTGGTTTAAAATAATAATCTCCTTCTAAAATACTATTATATTCTAAAGGACTTGTTACTACATTTAAAGCAATATTCTTATTAATTCGGTTAAGCCATGATGATGAATCATGTAAAAGAATTCCATGAGTTAAATAAATATAATCAAACCTAAATAAGTCTACATAATATCTTCTAGACTTTCCAAAAGCATTGTTTACATAAGCATCTGCATGAGAAGATATTACATACCTCGCATTTAAAAAATATAACCTATATTTCATAGAATGGTAGCTTATAACTTTACCATATTGTTGCATTCTTTCATAATCGTCATAATGCTTATCTATTACAAAATATGTATTTCTCTCCATCTCCGGTTCTTGGCTATTTGCATATTTAAACATTAATTCTCCACTATCTCTTCCCATAAATTCCCTATCTGAAAATAGCCAAATATTTTTTGGCATAAATGGTTTAGTAAGCCAGTAAAGAATTCTTTGAATACCTATTTTAAATTTTCTACGCTGTAATAAAATATACATTAAAAAACACAATTCTTTAAAAAATACTTTTACACCTAAAGGATTGTGGCTAATTTTTATAGTTTTGTCTTTTTTAGTGATAAGATATTTATTCTCATAATAATATCCTCTTTTAAAATTATTAATATGAGAAAAATGAATAAATTTATTTTTTAAGTTATAATATTCATTTCCTGTTTTTATTAAAAAATTTAAAGTTTTAACATTTTCTAATGGTATTTCTATATAATATCCTTCTTTTGGTATATCATATTCTTTTTCGAATATGCTAGTTACTGGTTTTCTTTTGAATGTTTTTATTAAAGTTGGTTTTTCATCATTAACTTTATAATACATTTGTAATCCATCTAAAATAATATTACCTTCAATAATTAACTTATTTTCTTTTATATATGAAAGTTCTACATAATTTATTATTTTTTCATATGGCAAGAAAATTTCATTTTTAAAGTATAATCCATCTTGTTTAAATTTATAATATTTTTTGATATCTTCTTCATATTTTATTTTTAATGCTATTTTTTTATAATTGTTGTTCATATTCTTTTGAAATAATATAACATCATCATCCATTAACTTTAGATACCTACGAATGCTATTTACATAATATTCTTTTTCTTCATCAGATAACTCTTGCAATATCTGCGTTTTTATTCTCCATTGAATATCATACATAATAAAATACTGTACATATGGAATTACTTTGCCATATTTTTTCATAGATAAGTCTACTAAAAAATCATGGCAATATTTAATAGTATCCGTATACCAACTTTTATTTTTTCTTGAAGTTTGAATTGCTGAGGATTGATCTTCTCTCTTTCTATAATGATAAATAGAAGACGCTAAAACTCCATATTTTTCTTTTTGTAATATAATTTCATACAATAACTTAGTATCTTCACTAATTTTTAGTCTAGAATCAAATTGCAATTTTTTCATTACGTCCGTTCTAATTAAAGCACTATTAATATGTAAGACTATACTTTCTGGTTCTTTCATAATATCAATAATTCTGTCTCCAGTAAATTTATAATCTAAAAAATGATATTTTTTAGATGCTTCAAAATATTTTAGTCTTGCTACTACCAAATCAATTTGTTGATTTTCTTCTAACATTTTATATGCTTTTTTATAAAAATCTAAATCAATATAATCATCACTGTCTAAAAAGTTAACATATTCTCCTTCTGCTAGTTTTAATCCTGTATTTCTTGCTACACTAACTCCCTCATTTTTTTTAGAATGATATATAATATTATCTGGATATTTTTCTTTATATTTTAAACAAATAGCTTCTGAATTGTCAGTACTACCATCATTTACTAAAATAAGCTGAATATTTTCTTTAAATCCAATCTTTTGTTTAATTACACTTATTATAGTTTGTTCTAAATATGATTCTACATTATAAACTGGTATTATTGTAGAGATTTTATATTTTTTGCTCATTATTACTTCCTCCTAAGAATGTTTGTATAAAATTTACCAATTTTTCTGTTGCATTTTCATCTAAATTTTCAACATATTTAAGGCAAAACTTTTCTTCTTTTTCTTTATCATAAATGTCTCTTTTTATATAATTAATTATTTCTTCAAAATTTTCACAAATAGGTCCTGGCATTTCCTTTTTGTAATCAATGTATGTTCCTCGATCATTCATATATGTTTCATAATCATATGCATAAAAATAAATTGGTTTTTTCGTTATTACAGCTTCATATACAATTGCAGAATAATCTGTAACAATATAATCTCCTATATGCAAAAATTCCATTCCTGTAAAGTTTTTATTCTTTTCTATCTTTTTATTATCCACATATATAATTTCAGTTCCATTATGCAATTTTATAATCAAATTGTATTGTTCAAAAGGAATTTGTTTAACAATTTCTTCTATAGGTACTTTCTTACCACTATGTTGTGTAGGACAATATAATATATTCTTTTTATTATTTTTTGTTTCTGGATATATTTCATAAAATCTTTCTTTTACCTTTTGAGCTTCTTCTTTTGATTTTAAGAAATCAACTCTTGGTAAATTCATTACTTTCATTTGCTCGCTTTTAGCATTAAAAGCTTCTTGAAAAAACACCTTAGAAGTTTTACTTGAAGTTAAAATATAATTATAATTACAGTGCATTTTCATTGCTTTTGATAATTTACTACTTCTTCCATCTTTTTTGTCCAATGTAGAATATCCAAATTTTTTAAGAGATCCTAAAGCATGCCAAATTTGTATAACTGTTAAGCCTTTTTTTTGTTTTAATACGCATACAGGTATACAATAACTATCTAATAGAACAACTCTCGAAGTTGCAATATGATACATTTGTCTAAACATGTGAAATAAATATTTTATCTGATTAGTTAATCCACTTTCTAATCTTTTACAAAGTATCACAGTTTTTACATTTGGTTGCCTATTTTTTAGTTCCTTAATTATCATTTTAAAGTCTAATGATACTTCATTAGCTTGTCTACTAATAAATGTTATTTTATTCTTCTGAATTGGAAATAACTTAATAAAAAAGTAAATACAATTTAAAATAATAATTCCTATTTTAATTGCAATAAATTGCATATTTTCCTCCTCTAATTGCTTGCTACTCCTGTCTTTTATTGTTTATTATTACTATAATATTTTTAATATTATTTTTCTAGTTTATTTTCAAAAATCCATTCGCATGTTTTTTTCGTTGAATTTCCATCACATGCTCCAACAAATTTTTCTTTAAAAATTTTTCTTTTTTCTTCTTCCATTTTTCCTTCTTTTATTGCTTTTATAAGTTCTTCTTCATTTTTTACCACAGAGCCATATACATATTCTTTAAAAGGAAAATACATACCTCTATCATTTTCATAAAGTTCTAAGTCATAAGCAAAATAAATAATTGGCTTATTTACAAAAACATAATCAAAAATAAGAGAAGAATAATCAGTAATTAATATATCTGCCATTAATAATAAATCGTTTATATCTCTTTCTTTTGATAAATCGAAATAAAATTCTGGATACTTCTTGTATAATTCATATTTTTCTGTATTTTTTGCTTTAGCAATAATTTTATTATATATAAAAGGATGCCATTTGAAAATAAAAATATAATTTTCTTTTTTTAATTCATTATAAATTTTTTCCAAATTTAGATTTTCTATTCCATAATTTGCAGAACTAGCTTTAGTTCCTCTATAAGTTGGTGCAAATAATATTATTTTTTTATTTTTCATAAATGGATATTTTTGTAGTAATTCCTCTTTTTTTAATTTTATATATTCTTCTTGAAAAAACATGTCCGTCCTTGGGAACCCTGTTGCTTGAACTTTTTCTTCATCTATTGAAAAAGCTTCCGCATAACAAGGTCTAATTGCTTCTGAGCTAGTAATTGCCTTTGTATATTTTTTATATCCCTTATGAATTCTTTTTAAATCAGTTTGCTCTCTACTATGTCCAAACCTTTTAAAAGCTCCAGGTCCATGCCATAGCTGAATTAATTCTTGCCCTTTTCTAACTTTGATATAAGAAGTTGACTGAACCAAATCTTCTAAAAGTATATATTTAGAAGTAGATAAATAATAAACTAATTTTAGCTTTTCTTTTATAGTTCTTTTTGCTTTTTTATGTGCTTTTAATAATATTACTTTTTCATACTCTTCATCAGATATATAATCATATACACTTTTTAGATTTCCACCTAAAATCTCTCTATCATCTGATAAAAATAGTACTCTATTTTCTACTAAAGGAAGAAATATAATATAAATTCTATTCAAAATTAATACCATTATCTGGCTAATTTTTCGATGAACCTTTTGTAAAAATTTTTTCATCTTTCTCTCCTTTATTTAAAAATTCCATTTCATAACGGTCTTAAAATCATTGTTTAGATCCCTTTCAAATGCTTCATTTATATCATTTATATTATTTATTTCAACTTTTTCTGATATTATATTATTTAAGTATGCTTGTATTTGTTTATCTTGTGCAAGTTCTACTGATTTTTCAAAATCTTCATAACTACTTCTACTATTTCCTATTAATATAAGCCCCTTTTCTAATACCATTCTTGTATTAACATCAACTGGATCTTCAGATACTCCTAGTAATGAAATACATCCCTCTGGGTTTATATGTTCTATAATTTGCTCTATTGCATCTGCAGACTTTGTTCCTCCAACACATTCAAAAGCATGGTCTACTTTAAAGTTCTCATCTAATTCTGTTACCATTTTTATTTCATCTGCAAAAGAAAAATATGAAAGTTTCTCCATTCTAGTTCCTATTACTACAATTTTACTATCTGGGAAATAACTTTTTAACAATAAAGTGGTAATATATCCAACAGTTCCACATCCCCATACACCAATTATATTTTTTCTTTCATGACTTTTTCTTAAAAATGTTTCTATACTATTTACAGAAACACTGCAAAGTTCTAATAAAGATCCCACTCCTTCTTCAATATTTCGAATAGGAATAATTCTATCACGCTCCATATAAATAGCACTTTGCATAAAACCGTCAGCTGTGCTAGAACGAAATTTTGAACTTCTTAGATAATTTTCTCTAATAATATCATCCTTTTCAGTTGGAGTATTAGGAATCATAACTACTTTTTCACCCTTTTTATACTCACCTTTTCTATCATAGATAACTTCTCCTACACCTTCATGAATAAGAGCAAGTGGTAGCTTTCTATCTAAAATTTCTTTTTTTCTTTTTCCTTGATAATATCTCTGATCTGCTGCACAAATAGACAGGTAAGTTGGTCTTACAATCACAATATTATCTGAATATTGCTCATCTTGAAAAAAAGTCTCTAGGTTTTTTGGTGATATTAATTTTATAACTTCATTTATCATATTTATTCTTCCTCATCTTTTAAATTGTTTAGCATTAAATTTGCTAATTTCAAATCATATTTTGTTGTTACTTTCATATTGAAATTTTCACCCATAACAAGTGCAACATTTTTCTTATTTAGTACATATACTTTTGCTGCATCTGTTAAAATTTCTTTTTCTTCTTCTGTTAAGCTTTCATATGTTTGTAAAAATTCTTTAACTTTGAAGCTTTGTGGAGTTTGTCCTTGATACATCTGGTTTCTAATTGGAATATTAGAAATAACAGTTCCATCCTTTGCTTCTACAATAGTGTCTACTGCTGGAACAACAGTATCTGTTGCTCCATATTTTTTGCATAATTCTACATTATCCTTAATAATTCTTTGAGTAACAAATGGTCTTACAGCGTCATGTGTTACTACTACATTTTCATCATCTTTATAGTTTTCGTTAATATATCTGCAAATATTCATTACCGAACCGTTTCTATTTGCTCCACCTTCAATAATATGTATTTTATCATCTTTACAATATTTTTCTACGATATCTTCAGTATAACTACGCCAATTTTCCGGTACTGCAACAATTACTTCGTCTATTGCTGGTGAAACTAAAAATTGTTCAATTGTATGGATAATAATTGGTTTTTCTCCTAACATCAAAAATTGCTTTGGTAAATCTGTTTTTCCCATTCTAGTACCTTTTCCTCCTGCAAGTATTCCTCCAAAATTCATTTTTTACTCCTCCTATATATATTTTTTTACTTTTTAATTTAATTCTTGGACTATAAAACTTCTATTTTAAGGAATTATTATATACACTAACAGCTTCTTGTATGGAACCATCAAATGTAACTATTCCTTTTTCCATTACCATACCTCTTTTGCAAAATTCCTTTGCTACACCAGTAGCATGAGTTACAAATAATAGTGTAACATTCTCTTTATTAACAATTTCATTTACCTTTTTTACGCATTTACGTTTAAATTCTTCATCCCCTACACTTAAGGCCTCATCTACTATTAAAATTTCAGGATTTATATTTACATTAATAGAAAATCCTAGCCTTGCTTTCATACCACTTGAATATGTTCTTACAGGTTGATCAATATATTCTTCTATTTCTGCAAAATCTATAATTGTTTGTTCAATCCCTCGTATTTCTTTGTCTTTTAATCCTAACAATTGACCTTTTAGATATATATTTTCTCTTCCAGTAAACTCTGGATCAAATCCTGAGGTTAATTCCAAAAGTGCACTAACTCTTCCCCTGACTGTAATTTCTCCATCAGTTGGAAAACAAACTCCAGTTATCATTTTTAAAATAGTGGATTTTCCTGCACCATTTCTTCCAAAAAGAGCTACTGACTCACCTTTTTTTATTTCAAAAGATACATCATTTACTGCCTTTTTTTCTGTATATTTAATCTTTTTGCAAAATGTATATAATAATCTTCTTTTATCATTTTTAAATAGTTTATACATTTTGGTTACATGGTCAAATTTAATCACAATATCTTTTTGTTTTTCCATTTTCTCTAGAAAATGTGGCTTCTAAAAGCTACATTTTTAACCCTTTCTATAATTTAATTTAAAACATCTGGAATTTCTTTTCTTAATTTTTTATATGCCCAAATTGTTGCTAATAATAGTATCCCAGTTATAATAACAAAATATAATAACCTTTTTGGTTGTTCAAAAAACCAAATATGATTTATAAAACAATTTCTAAATCCACTTGTTAAATAAGTAACAGGGTTTAACATTAAAAGTTTCTTTAGCCATTGTATTTTGATTGTATCAGGATTCCATATTACACCTGATAGCCAAAATACTGCTGTTACCATAGCCTTTACTAAATTTCCAAAATCTTTACTCATAGAAGAAAGAAGAGATGAAAATAGGCTCCAAATTGTAAAGAAAATAAACATTAGTAACATATAAAATGGCATTTGAATAATATAAACTGTAGGCATATGTCCAAATACTGTAAAAATTACAATTACTATTAATATTAAAATTAAATGTACTAAAAATTTTGAAATGCTAACAAATGTGGGTATTGTAGAAACCGGGAATTTCATTTTAGTTACCAAATAGCTATACTTTCTAATAGTATCTGTACCAGATGTTAGCATATCACTCATATAAAACCATGGTACTACCCCCGCAACTAACCATAGGAAAAAAGGATACCCGATTTACATCTTTTCCTGCTCTTAAACCTATTTCAAAAGCAAACCAATAAACAAATATTGTTACTGCTGGTTTTATAATGGCCCATGCCCATCCTAAAGCTGCACCTCTATATGTTTTAACTAAATCTGCCTTTGCTAATTTTAAAATTTGTTGTCCATAAGTAATATGGTCTTTTATTATATCTCCTAATATCATTTGTTATTCTCCTCTTGTTTTATGTAAGTTTTTCTTTCATATTTTAACCGTTATTATCATATCATACCTAAAACTGTTTTTCAACCAATTATGCCATATACAAAAAAAATAGTTAGCTTTTTATACTAACCATTTTATATAAATAAATTTAATTTTATTTACCTAACTTTTCTAAGAACATAGCAACTCCATCTTCTTCGTTAGAACCAGTTATTTCATCTGCTTCTTTTTTTACTTCTTCATTAGCATTTTTCATAGCCACACTATGTCCAGCTACTTTGAACATTGGAATATCATTATAGCTATCTCCAATAGCTACTACATCTTTCAAATCAATATTTAGTATTTTGCAAAATTGTTTAATAGCTTTTCCTTTGCTAGAGTCTTCATTTGCAATATCATAATAAATCTTTCCCGTAGGTAAAATGTTTTTATTAGTTAAACTTTTATGCTGATTTTTTATAGAGACCTTATTAATTTTTTCAATTTCTGGTTTTAACTTTTTTATCTTTTCAAAATTCTCATCTGCAATTACACACTGAACAATATTATTTTCTTTTATAAAATTTTCAACATTATTAGGCATCTCCATTTCTGAACCATCAAATCTTTGTAATTTATTTACTACTCTATAATCTCCAACATTCATAATAAAATTAGCATCAACTTGTTCAGCCATCTTATACAATTTTATGCAAGCATCTTTATCCATGCAATCTTCATAAAGTACCTTTTTGGTTTCATAATTATAAATTGCCCCACCATTTGAGACAATAATATACCTACTAGCATTACAATCTCTGCTTAAATTTTCTGTATATTTTCTTGGTCTTCCAGAGCATAATACTACTAAAACTCCTTTATTAGTTATATTTTTTATTGCACTTTTATTTCTAGTAGAAATTTCCTTTTTATTATTCCTTAAAGTACCATCAATATCAATGAATATAGCTTTATACATACTCATCACTCCATTTTATTATTTCTTTAAAAAGTAATAAAAGTTAATTTTTTTCTTATATTTTCTAATGCTATTTTTCTTGCACTAATTTGATTTTTCTCCTCTGGTGATAGCTCTGCCATAGTTTTTCCATTTTCTAATTCAAAAATTTCATCAAATCCAAATCCATTATTTCCTCTAACATCACTTGCTACATACCCTTCGATTATTCCCTGTTCTGTAATAGTTTTTTCTCCGTTTGAAATCGAAATTGCAGTAACAAATTTGATTTTTCTTTTTTCCTTTGTTACTCCTTGTAACTTTTGAAGGATAGCTAAATTTCTATCTCTATCTGTTCCTTCATGCCATCTCTTAGAATATACACCTGGAAATCCATTCAAATATTCTATTTCTATTCCTGAATCATCTGCAATACAAGTTCTTCCATTTAATCTTTTAGCAATTGTTTCTGCTTTTAAAATAGAATTACCTGCAAAAGTGGGTGCATTTTCTTCCACTTCTGAATCTATTGAAAATTCTTTTACTGATATTATTTTATATTCATTTAAAATTTCCTGTACTTCTCTAATTTTCCCTTCATTCCCAGAAGCAACAACAATTTCTTTTTTCATAATTTATTAAAATATTCTCCCTATTCTATCCATCAATTCATATTAATTTTTCAATATAATATTACTCTTTTTGTATTGATTGGTTCTTAAATATCAATAAAAGCTATCTTATTTTTATTATATAACATCTTTTTTATATGAGCAATAAAAATATAATAAAATATGTATTAGAAGTTTTTTATATATCTATATACTTCTCCCCAATTGTTCACTTCTGTTATGTATTCATTTTCTTCTAATTTTACTAAATTAGTATCTCTAAAATATAAAACTTTTATTTTAGCATCTGCCAAACTTTTCACTATTTTCCAGTCATCATCAATCATAATATCTACTTGTTCGTTTTTGCAAACTTCTGCTTTATTTTTACATTTCCAATAATATTTATCAAATTTAATATTATTTTCATCTAACAATCTAATTGCATCATCTTTCATTTCTGTCAGATCTCCACCTCTGGCAGTTATTACTATAAATTCATTGTTCTGATCTTTTAGCAAATTATATACTGCTAAAAATCCAGACATTAAATTGCTTTGCTTTGATATTGTCAAAAAGTAATCATTTATAAATTTTTCTTTTTGTAAATCAGACCAACTATATCTATCCTGAAATTTTGGTTCTTCTTTATTTACTAAATTATTTCCCTTTAAAACGTCAATGTCGAAAATTTCCTCATATGTTCTAAATGTAACTTGACTATCTATAACTACTCCATCTAAATCTATTCCTATTTTCACAATAACTCCTCCTTATTTTCTACTTATAATAAATTAAAACACGAACAATTAATTGATGAAGATTCCTATCATTATAAAAAATATGTAGTAGATAAAAATCTCCTACATATTTTTTTTATAATTTCAATGAATTATAAAGATTTAGCATAATGTGATTATATAAGAATCTAACTAATCTGTCAATTATCCTAATTAAAGTAATTTTACTCTTTCTACTAATTCATCTTTTCCTAGAATTCTAAGAATTTCATACAAATCAGGAGTCATTGAAGAAGTTGTAATTCCAACTCTTATTATCGTAGCTATATCTGTAATATTTCCTTTAAATTTATCAGGTTTTTCTTTATATTCTTTCATATTACCAGCATATCCATATTTTACTGCAACTTCTTTCATTTTATTAAACCATACATCTTTATCATCTTCAGCAGAATAATAGTTATTTATATAGTCATTTAATATTATTTTAATTTCATTTATATCTTTTATATTTTGCCATTGATATTCTTTTTTGCATTCATCAAATAATTCTTTAAACATATACCAATTCAATTTTTTTACATCTGCATAATTTGAAAAATCTTTTCTTGGTTTCTTTTGCTCTCTTTCTATGTTTAAAACTTTTATACTATATTCTTTATTTTTACTAAGCAAATCATAAAACTCATGATCATATTCCTTAGTCCAATCTAATAAATTATCATATAATTCTACTGCTTTCATTTTTGAAATACAATTTTTAGAAATATTTATTAGTTTTGCTGTATCAAATAATGGACTACTTCCAACTTTTGAAAAAGAAAATTCAAATTCATCTAATGAAGCATCTGGATTAGCTAATCTCCAACTTTCAAAATTAGTATTAGCTATTGTCATCAAGTATTCTTGCAATGCAACTGTAGGATATCCTCTTCTACGATAACTTTCAACAGTAAAGTCAGTATCTTTTCTTTTACTTATTTTTCTTTTTACTCCATTAGAGTCCACAATCATGATTAAGCCCAAATGAGCATATTTAGGTTGTTCAAATCCAAATTTATTAAATAATTCTATATGTACTGGCACAGAAGATAGCCAATCTTCTCCTCTCAATACGTGAGTTGTTCTCATTAGATGGTCATCTACTACGTGGGCAAAATGATACACTGGTATTCCATTACTTTTTACTAAAACAATATCTTGATCATTCTCTGGAAATGTAACCTTGCCTTTAACTAAATCTTTAAATTGTATTTTTTTATCATAATTTCCTGTTGATTTTAATCTAATTGTATATGGAATTCCTTCTTTTATCTTTTTTGCTCTTTCTTCATTATCTAAATGTCTGCATCTAGCATATTCACCATAATATCCAATTCTATCCTTTATTTTCTTTTGCTTTTCTCTTATTTCATCTAATTCCTCTGCATTACAAAAACAAGGATATGCCATTCCATTTTCGATTAAATATTTTATAAATGTATCATATATATCTTTTCTTTTACTTTGTATGTATGGTCCATAATCTCCATTTTGCTCTGTTGGTGAAATAACCCCTTCATTATATTCTAATCCTAACATTTTTATAGCATTTACAATGCCATCTATTCCACCTTCAACTTCTCTTTTTTGGTCTGTATCTTCTATTCTTAAATAAAATACTCCATTTGTTTGTTGTGGCAACTTATTTTCTATAAAACAAGATAACATATTACCCATATGTACAAATCCTGTTGGACTAGGGGCATATCTAGAAACTACTGCGCCTTCTGGTAAATTTCTTTTAGGATATTCCTTTTCATAATCTTCTATTGTTTTTGTTACATTTGGAAACATCAATTCCGCTAATTCTTTATTTGTCAATTTAATCACCTTTCCTTTATCTTTTTTTTAATCATATCCATTGTTGGAAATTTTTTTCTATACTATTTTCAGCATCTATAACAATTATTCTCTAACTTCTTTTAAAAAAAGAACTTTCTTGTATATTTGTTTATCTCCTTTATTCCAAAACTGCAATAATATCATCTGAATCAATTATAATACAATCATCATTTAATATTATAACACTTTTTGTAATATTTGTTTTACTTTTTTAATTAATACATATCTTTTTTATAATTTCATTGTATTTAATCCTACAAATTCATTGCTCTAGCAACTTTGGGCAATGGCTGGATTTTTAAATCAAATTTATTTTCTAGTTCATTTGCATAACTGTGAAAATTTTTTTCATCGCCATTCTTAAATTCCAACTCCATTTCCATAAAATTTTGTTTCTTTTCCCCTTTAATCATAATTCCTCTATCAAATGAAAGCTCCACCATACAATTTTCTTTTATTTTTAACTCATATGCATTTCTATAAAACTTTAAAATACATAGTTCTATTAATTCTTCTTTTCTCAATTTTTCACATAACTCTCTTGGGGCTCCAATATTTGGAAATTTTTCTAATGCTTTATATATATTATCTTCTTTTATTTCGTACTCTTCTCTCTTTTTACAATTACTATCACTCTTTTGTTCAATCTTTAAACAACATATACTATCTTCATTTTGTTTTCTTTTTCTTAAAGCTCCTTTTATTTTCTTAATTGTTCCATTAATATCATCATAATATATTGCTTCCATATCTATTTTAAATTCATTTATTATATATTGAGCAACAAATTCTGAGTTAACAATATTCTTAATTTTTTCTTCATTTATTAACCATTTATATTCTTGTTCCATTTTCATTACTCCTCAGATATTATATTATTTAATCTTTTATTTCAATTTCTATAAATGTTATAAAAGATGGCACACTCCATAATAGATATAATAAATCATTAATTATAATACTAGCTTCTTCCATTGAGCCTGGTGCATAATATTCAATATTATCTGCATTTTTTTGCATTGATATTTCATTTTTTAGAATTTTAATTATATAAGGATTAGTTTCTTGTACATCTTTTAAGAATTTTTTTGTCTCTTTATAATTTCCTTTTTTAAAGTTCATTATTGCCATAGGAAATAGCATAAATGCTGAATCTTCATTATATTTCTTATATAACTTTTCACATTCTTCAAATTTTTCTAAAATACAATATAAACATATTAGCGTATATCGTATTCCCAAGTTGTCACTTTCGCATAATTTTAGCATTTCTTCACATTCATTTATAGCTTCTGTGTATCTACCTAAGTCTATTAAAATTGTAATCTTCTTATTTCTAGCTCTCATATAGGGTCTGGTTTCTAATATTCCCCAAAAATCTCCTATGTTTTCTTTGTCAAATATATTCTCTTTTTCTAATAATTTTGTTGCATGTTCAATAATATTATTATATTTTTCTAATTTCTTAATCTGATGTTCTTCAAAGTCTGCAATAAAACTTTCAGCATCGATATTATCTGGATATATTTCTAATGCTTGCTTCGCTAATTTTATCGCTTTTGTTTTTGATGTAGCCTCAAATGCTTCTTCTAATAAATCATTCGATTGAAATTTAGGATCATCATCAAATTCGATTTCGTTATTATTCAATTTTTGTATAAAATTCTTCATTTCTTTTTCCATTTGTTCTTCATTATCAAAATCAAATTGTTCCAAATATTTATGCATTTGTAAAAATATTTTTTCCGTTTCTTTACTCATATAATTCTCCCCCCTCTTTTTAGTTTATTTACTAAATAATATCACATTCGACGCGAATTCTCAACCCATTTCTCAATACCTTATTCAATTTTCCCTTTTCATCATATCCACCAATTATCACATAACCTACTAAATCATTAAAAATTTCTTGGTCAAATTCTTCCATGATATCTTTTGAATTTAATAACTCTTCAATCTTTATTAAACCATCTGAGATAGTAGGTAAGAGTATCATTATTTTCATTATTCTTCATCAGAAAACTCCGCATCCTGCCAATTTGTTCTAACATCTGTCATTAGTTTTTTTAAACTTTCTTCTGTATATTCCTGTCCTGAAGTTATTGTATCAATGTTCCAATATTTATTTTAATTTTAAAAATTTTAATCATTTTTATCAATTTTTAAGTCTTTTTTAGGTATTCTTTTTAGTAGGTAGAAACATTTCGATTTTGTTTATTTTTCAGTAGCTTACTTTAACTCGAGAACACATACACACTCCACATGTGTTCATGTAAAAATCCTTTGAGATTTTTTGTGATTAGCCCAGTAACTTTAATGCCTTAAAATTCTAGTAAATTTTGATACTTTTTTAGTTAATTTTAGTAATAATAATGTTTTCAAATTTTAAGGCTTTTTTGTAAATTGTTTTTACTTTGGTTAGATTTTTGTTAGATGTTTTTATAACAGAATACCTACTATTTATAATATTTTCTAAATTAGTTATTTTTTATAATTTTATTCATAAATTATTTTTTTTCATTATTCTAATTATTGTATGCATTTGACTAACATTATATTTGAAATTATAATCTAGCCATTCAAGACCGCCATGTATATCTGCATATATTAGTTTTTCAATATCTTTATCGATTTCTTTTTTAGAATGTTTTTTATAACTATTTACTACTATTTCAAATTTCCTATAATCTAAATTTTCTACATCTCCACCAGACCAATACCAAGCAACTTGTATTAATTCAATAGTTGGATTTATATATCCACTTGCTTTCCAGTCAATAATAAATGGTCTATACTCTTGCCACATTACATTTTTTCTATCAAGATCAGTATGACTAATAATTAAATTATCATTAGCATATCTAACAGCTTTATTTGATTTTTCGTTTAGTTCATATAGTAAATCAATATTTTTTATTTTCTTCATTTGCCAATTTCAAATAGTTATTCCATTCAAATTGTTTTGTATTAATATTTTTTCTTCTATTATCTTCAATTTTCGAAAAATTAATATTATGAATTTTTGCTAATTCTTCTCCTATTATTTTACAATGTTCTTCAGTTATTTGTTCAGCTTTTAAAATTTTACCTTCTAGCCAATCAAAAGCCATGAAATATCTATTGTTTATTTTTTTCATAATATCATCATTTTTTAATTTTATAGCTCCTATAGCTGTTATGCCATTTTCTTTTGCAATGTCAGTCACCTTTTCTGAAAATACAAAATTTGAATATGCCTCTTGCCTTTTCCTTGATATTTTTTATATATTCTAAATGCTTCTAAATAAACTCTTTTATTTGGTATAGTTTCTGTTTCCAACTCATGATTTTTGTAGTTTACAGTTATTTCTCCAATGATACTTTCATTATTTTCAATTATAAAAACATCTATTTCTTGTTTTATTAACTCTTCTACTCTCTTATTCTTATATTTAATCCACATTTTTTCATTATCTGGAAACAACTTTTTTAATTTTTCAAATTCTTCTATTTTTATTTTTCTAAATTCCATTATTTTTCCAATCTATATTATTTTAATTTTTTTATAAATTTTATTAACTCTTTTGTTGCTTCTTCTGGCAATTTTCCATTTATATCAAATTTATTTTCTATCTTACCATATATTTTTTTATAATATGCAATATCTTTTTTTATATCTTTAAGATAATATTCTTGTTCTTCAATATTACTTATATTAATTGGGTATATTTTATCCTCTTCATCTGCATATACAAGTCTTTTCAATATATTTTCAGGCTTATCTTGAATTTGAATTGCTAATATATCTTTATCTTTTATTATATCATTAATAAATCTGGAGTAATTTATTACAGAAACTGCAATAACAACATTATCAACATATTTATCTATAATTTTCCTTAAAATATCCCCTCTTCTTTTATGCCTTTCATAATCAAATGGATACTCTAATTTAAAATTATCTATTTTTCCATATTGTTTTTTTATTTCTTCATCTAAATCATCAAAATCATATCCTATTTTTTTACTCAATAGCTTACCTATTGTAGATTTTCCAACGTTTGATATTCCAAATAATAAAATTTTCATATTTCCCTTTTAATTTTTTATAACCTTATAATACTAATTGCTCATATTCTAACATAATTACTATATTGTAAAATTAAAAATTCCTCGTACTTTCATACGAGGAACGTGTATTCTTTCGTGCCGGTACACAATATAAAATATATTGCACGGCAAATGTATTCTAAATACATTATAATATATATTATGCACTAAAGTCAAGAAAAATACTCAATTTTTTATAAACATTTTTTGCGTTACTTTTTAACATATTTGGTAGTTTTTTTATCGTTTCATAATGTTATTTTTTTCTATTTTTCAAATTTTGAAAAATGTTACAATGTAACAAAAATGTAACTTTAATTAATTTTTTTGAAATTCTAAAACATTGCAATTACTGTGTTACAAGGCTTTGCGTTACAATGTAACGCAAATGAAACGTAATGGTAACGGAGAGAAAGAGATAGAACTAGATTTATAGTTAGAGAAAGAGCAAAATGAAACTAAACTAAACCAAACTAAACTTTTTAATATTTAACATAATTTTTTGCAAAAACATTGCAAAATCCTGCAGTATACTTTTAGAAATTATCTTGTTATACTTCTTTTATAATACTTATTGGAGGTTCACTATGAATAATAATTATTATAAATCTATGTTTAAAAAATATCCTGATATTGTAAATGTTAAAGAATTGCGAATAATGCTAGGTGGTATCAGTAAAAAATTAGCTTATCATTTACTGCAAAAATCTATGGTATTATAATTTTAATATTATAAATAGTAGGTAAATCTAACTCTGTTATGAATGAAAGGAGTTCATATGCAAAATATAACAGAAAACCTACGCAAAACAAATATAACTGTTAGCTTACACGAAAAAAATAATATATATCAAGCAGTAATTAATTATAAAGATGATAACAATAAAAGAAAGCAAAAATGGGTATCAACTGGAATTAAAGTTGCTCGTGGTAATAAAAGACAAGCTTTGCAAAAAGCTGAAGAATATAGAGAACAGTTTGTAAAATCTTTTAATTTACAAGAACGCATTAAAACACAAAATGATGAACAAGAAAGAAAGTATATGTTATTTAGAGAAAAATTGCATATAATTGATTCTCACAAGTTTTATGATGAAAATATTCTTTACTTTGACTACTTAAAATTGTGGATTGAAAAAGTTAAAAATAATCTTGAACCTACAACTTATACATCTCATTTACAAATGATTAATTCAAGAATTAAAAATTATTTTACTTTAAATCCAATTAAGTTATTAGAATTAACACCTCTACATATTCAAAATTTCTATGATATTCTGCTTGCTGATGGATTAAAACCTACTACTGTTATTCGTTATCACGCAATAATCAGAAAATCACTTGATTATGCTTTTAAAAATGATTTAATTGTAAATAATCCTGCTGACAAAGTAAAACGTCCTAAGAAAAATATTTTTGTTGGTTCATTTTATTCTAAAAATGAATTAAGTACACTTTTTGAAAAATCTAAAAATGATCCTCTTCATTTAATTATTTTACTTACAGCTTTTTATGGATTAAGAAGAAGTGAAGTTTTAGGTTTAAAATGGTCTGCTATTGATTTTGTAAATAAAACTATAACTATTAAACATACAGTTGTAGAAGTTAAAATTAATGGAAAAAATAAAATTTTAGGAAAAGATAGAACTAAAACGAAATCTAGCCATAGAACTTTGCCTTTAACAGATGAAATTATTATAGCATTAGAAAATGCAAAGAAACAACAAAAATATTATAAAAGAAAATTCAAGAAAAGCTATAATACAAAATATGAAGAATATGTTTGTTTAAAGCCTGATGGCTCATTAATAAAGCCTGATTATGTTACAAGACATTTCCCACTGCTATTGAAAAATAGTGGTTTGAGGCATATCCGTTTTCACGATTTAAGACATTCTTGTGCTAGTTTATTGTTATCAAAAAATATACCTATGAAAGCTATTCAAGAATGGCTAGGTCATTCTGATTTTTCTACTACTGCTAATATATATGCTCATTTAGATATAAATTCTAAATTACTATCTGCTGAGGCTATATCTTCTGCATTTAGTATAAAAAATTAACAAATCTAGTTTTTGATGTTTATAAACTAGATTTGCCATAATAAAATTTAATTATATTTATCTAAAATTCTACTTTGGTTAGATTTTAGTTAGATATTAAAAATAATTTTTCTAATATTTAAGCTATCTATCCTTACAGTAAGAATGATTTCAAAATTATTTAAGGTTAAGCACTGCCACACACTCCACATGTGATGTGAATGCAAACATATCAACTGGTTGGATTTTTTGTATATTATAATTATCTTCTAATTTTTTTAAATCTCTCACCATCGTTGCTGGATTACAACTAATATATATTACTTTTTGTGGCTTTGCATTCAATATATTCATAATAGTATTATCATCCAAACCTTTTCTTGGTGGATCCACAAATATAACATCTGGTCTTCCACTTTTACCTAATATATTATTTAAAGTTTTTTCTACATCTCCACATAAAAATTCTATATTTGGAATTTCATTAATCTTAGCATTTTCTTTTGCATCTTTTATAGCATCTTCTACTATTTCAATTCCATATACTTTTTTTGCCATTTTAGAAGCAAAAATTCCAATTGTACCTATTCCACAATATAAGTCCAATACCACTTCATTTCCTTGTAATTTTGCATATTCTATTGCTTTTTGATATAAAATTTCAGTTTGAATTGGATTTGTTTGATAAAAGGAGTTTGGTGATATTTTAAATATATATTCTCCTAACTTATCATAAATATATCCCGTTCCGTATATATTAATATTTTCTGTTTCTAATACCACATTAGTATTTTTTGTATTGATATTTTTAACAATAGTTTTTATTTGATAATTTTGTAACCTTGAATTTGATTCAAATTCCTTCAAAATTGTATCTATTAGTTCTTGCTCTTTAGGAATATTTTTGCCATTAACTACAACTATACACATTACTTCTTTTGTTTTTAATCCTACCTTTACTACAATGTGTCTAATAAGTCCGCTTTCCAGTTTGCTCATTGTAAACCGTAATGTTATTGTCTTTTATAAATTTTACTATTGTTTTTGAAATTAATTCTGAAATTGGATTTTGAATAAGACAATTTTCCATAGGAATTATTTCATGTGTTCTTTGTGCAAATATTCCAACTTTAGGGTTTCCTTCTTTATCTATTCCAATTGGATACTGTGCTTTATTTCTATAATGAAATGGATTTTCCATTCCTATTGTTGCTTCTACATTTATTTTTTTATTTAAAGTTTTATTTACTAAATTTTGAACTATTTCACGCTTTATTTCTAAAGTTGATTTATAATTTATATGTCTTAAACTACATCCTCCGCACCTTTTATATGTGAAACAATCCGGTTCAATTCTATCTGGTGATTTTTCTAAGATTTCTATTATTTTTCCAAATGCATGCGAACTAGTTACTTTTAATATCAAGATTTTACATTTTTCACCTTTTATTGCTCCAGGAATAAAAATAGTATAATTATCTATTTTTGCTATTCCCTCACCTTCAAAACCATTGTCTATAATTTTGGCTATATATTCTTTATTTTTTTCTACTGGTATATTTTCTTTCATTTTTTAATAGATGGCTAGACTAAAGTTTCCATCATATCCTTTCATAAAATTTTTATACTTTTATATATATTGTTTTATTTGATCATATAATTTACTAGTTGGTAACCCCATAACAGAATGATAGTTGCCATTAATTTTTGTTATATATACAGCAAATTTTCCCTGTATTGCATAAGCACCTGCTTTGTCCATAGCCTCACCAGAATCAATCCATTTCTTTATTTCCTCATCAGTCATATCTTTCATTTCAATTTCTGTAATGTCATAATCTAAATATTTACTTTTTATACCTTTTTCTTCCTTTAAAACACATATACTTGTAATCACTTGATGCAGACCTAATTTTAATTCTTTTATCATTTCAAAAGCTTCTGTTTCTGTTTTTGGCTTTCCATATATTTTTCCATTTTTTACAACTAAAGTGTCAGAACCTATTACAATACGTTCCCCAGTAGTTTCATCAAAAACAGCTTTTGCTTTGTTATATGCTAATTTTTTAGATTGTTCTTCTATGGATAAATCTTTCTTTAAGCTTTCATCTACATTACTTACCATAACATCAAATTTTTTAATTCCAATTAGTTCTAATAATTCTTTTCTTCTAGGCGACTTTGAAGCCAATATAATTCTCATCATTATTCTCCTTTTACATATTACTTAGATTACTATAACATATCTAATAAAAAAATTAAAGAGATGTATCAACATCTCTTCTGCTTTTTCTAAGTAATAAGCTTATATTAGTTTATCTATAAAAATGGCATAAGCATTTTTAGGATTTCTATTGTTAACATAATTTATCGCTCCTATAAGCTTTCCATTTTGCACAATTGGAGCTCCACTCATCCCCTGTACAATCCCTCCTGTTTTTCCTATTAATTCCTCATCAATCACTTTTAATTTAATATTTTTATTTATATCAAAATGATTAAAACCTGTAATTTCTATTTTATAACTTTCTAAACCTTTACCATTTAAGTTAATATAAATATCCGCTTCTCCTTTTTGAATTTCATATCTGCTTGCAGTTTCAATTTCTTTATACTCCTCTAAGTTAATATTATCCATTACTCCAAAGGCTCCATATTGGCTATTTGAAATTACTTCTCCTATTTTATTGTTTCTGTCCATAACTGCATTAATAGTTCCTACCAAGTTTTTATCACTTTTTCCTATCCCTTTTAAATTAACCTGATAACAAGGTCCTGTTAAGTTAGATTTTTCACTTTTAGTTATAATAGGATGACCTACCGCTGCAAATTCACAACTTTCTTTCTCTATAAAAGTTACTGTTGCTACTTTTTTAGCAGATGTTGGTACTAAATTAGCATTATTATTATCCTCTTCATCATTTTCTAATTCAAATCCAACAATATCTCCTGCCAACAATACTGTTTTTGTTTTAGAGTATGGCATTAAAATGTTTATTGAAAAAATTAAAAATAATATAATAATCAAAGCAAATATTTTTTTCATTTATCATAACTTCCTTTATTGTTATATCTCTTCCATGTTATTCTCTTTTGTACCTATTTTATCTCTAGCCAATTTTTTTCTTTCTATTGTATTTGCTTTATATTGTTCATCTTATATAATCTTAAATTATTTTCTTATTATATCATCAAGTAATATATTTTTTCAAGTATATACACATTTTACTTTTTCAATTGTAAACCATCTTTAAATGCCTCTCCTACTCTTTCTCCTACTTTATAATATCCATGAGTATATGGATCAAATGCAATAGCATCTACTAATTTAATACTAACATTATCTCCATCCATTACACTTTCATCAGCTGTTACATTTACTATTTTTCCAATCACTCCACAACCATATTGATCATCCTGATATTCTATAAACTCACATTCCATGCATATTGGAAATTCATTTATAATCGGAGCATCTACAATTTCAGATTTTGTTGCAGTTAGCTTACTAGTTTCAAACTTATTTGGAGTATCATTGCCTGATGTTATTCCGAAATAATCAGCCTCTATAACATGTTTACTATCTGCAATGCTCACTGTAAAAGCTTTTCTTTGCTTAATATTTTTAACAGTTTTATGTGTTTGTGTTAAATTAAGTATCACATAATCTCTTTCTAGCATTGTTCCCCATGCTGCATTCATAACGTCAATAGTTCCATCATCATTATATGTTGCTATCATTAATACTGGCATTGGAAATATTGCTTCAGTAGTTTTAATATTTTTTCTCATATTCTTACCTCCTTTTTTGGTATTGTACTATAAATATAAAAAATCATCAAATATTAATATAATAAAATCAAACTATATTATTCATCTATCTTACTGGTATAATAAGTCGCCTAATAGCAAACATATTTTCCACATGTAAAATTATCTCAAATCTACTATATCTTTTGTTACTTCATCTACATCAACTACATATTTATTTTCATCATCTATATATACAGGAATTTTTTTCATATTACTTTGAGTTATTATATCATGTGGATTCACCCAAATGTTTTTACTTTTAAATATATATCTTTTATTGTCTCTTGGATTATTCCATTGACAAATTATATTATAAGGATGTGACCCATTTACTGTATATGATGTATTCATAACTGTTTCGACATAATCAGCATAGATTAGTTGTCCGTTTTCTCTCAATCTTTTTTCATTCCTTTTATTTTTCATTTTAAAAGCTATTCCTATTACAGCTATTATAACAAAAATTAAACCTACTCCTGGAAATATTAATATCATTAAATCTAATGATTTTACCCCTATGTTATTTGGATTATCTTTATCATAATATATTTTTATCTCTTTTCCTTCATAAAAACTTGAAGAATAAGCATTTAGCCTTGATTCATATTGCATTCCATCTACATTATAAGAAACATATACTATTCCTTCTCTTCTTCCATCAGTTCCTTTGTACGATGATATGTCTACAATTGTTCCTATAGTTTCTATCTTATTACTGTAGTCAAATCTATTAATGCCAAAGAATACACCTATTGAAATCAATATTATTCCAACGATTATAAAAATAATCCATATTGAATTTTCTATTTTTTTCTCTTTCATTTTATTCATCCTCTACTTTTATAAATTATTTAATAATATTTTTTTCCATAATTTTATGGACTTGTTCTTTTAATTCCTCTACATTATCTTTTAGACTATTATTTGAATTCATATATTTTATTGGCTCCAATATTTTTACTGTAACATCTTTTTTCTTTTTAAATAATTTTCTTATTCCTTTTGGATTTCTAAATGTAATTACTATTGGAATAACCGGAACATTATTTCGTATTGCAAAATTAAAAGCTCCATCTTTAAATTTTCTTATTTTCTCGCAATAAGGCCATAAGGCTTTTTCCGGATAGAAATGTATTGTTTTACCATTTTGTATAGCTTTGTCCAATTCTTTTATAAAACGTTCTTTGTTATTTATTCTAGTTGGAATTGGTATGGCTCTTAATAATTTTATTAATTTTCTTACAAAAGGAATTTTAAAACTACCTTCCCTTGTTGTAAAATATACTTTATGCAATCCAAAAGACAACCCTACCATTGTACAATCTAAAACTAGAACATGATTTGATACACTTACCGCTCCTGTTTTCAGATTTTTAATATTTTCTTTTCCTTCTATTTTTAAACCATATACTATTTTATTCAAAATTGTTAGAACTGGAAAAGCAACCCCATAATATAATAAGTTAGAAAAAAATGAAAATATTTTTCCATCTTTAATATATTGGTAATTTTCATCTATATTAAAAGTTAATGGTTCGTTCATATGAATTATATCTTCATTTTCATCTTGCACTAATTCTGTATTCTCTTCGATGAAATATTTTTCCATTGTATATTACCTCTATCTAATTCCTTTATAACAATATCTACTATTTTTTCACATGTATTTTTCATTATATATTTTTTTTGATTTTCTATCATTTCTTCTTGTAATGTTTTATTTGCTATTAATCTATTTGTATTATTTATTATTTGCTCTATATTGTCACATTTTATTGACATTTTCCTTTCGTTGAAGAAATTTGCATTATAATTCTCGCACCCTGGTATAGGCATTATATGAATTAATGGTTTTCTCATTGTTGCAACCTCTGTAGTTGTTAAACCTCCTGGCTTACTAAGGATAATATCGCAACTCGCCATATACTTGCTTAATTCATTAGTATATGGAAGTACTATAATTCTTTTGTTATTTTTATATTCAGTATTTAGTGATTGAGCCAATTTGTTATTAGTACCACATGAAATAATAAAAGTAACTTCTTTAATATTTTCTAGCAACCTTTTAGTAATTTCTTCTACATTTCCAAATCCCATACTTCCATTTAAAATTAAAATGTACTTTTTATTAATATCTAAATTTAATTGTTTTTTTGTTTCTTCTTTATTATATTCTTTTCTAAACTGTTTTTTCACAGGTATTCCTAAAGCTATTAATTTTTGTTTTTTCATACCTTTTTGTATAAAATCTGATTCTAATTCTTTACTTGGAATAATAAAATAATTAGGATTGGTTTCTTCCCAAAAAGGTATACTTACATAATCTGTAGCCACTTGTAAGAAATGAATATGATGTTCTTTCTTAATGGCAGTTAGTGCTTGAGCTGCAAATAAATGTGTAGTTATAATAAAATTATATTTATTATCTTTTATGTATTTATAAAGTTTATCCTTATTTAGGCTATTTAACAAATATACTGGTGATTTTAATTTAGTTTTTTCATAAATCTTTCCCAAATTATACACCTTTTTAAATATCTTTCCATTTTGATTTGTTGATTTTATATATAAATTATTAATTTCATCTTTTAATTTTGGATTGATAATCTCTAAATATTCTTTAAAATCTGTTTTTATATTTCTTGCAATGAGTTCCTCTTGTATTGCTCTTGCTGCCGTATTATGACCTCCACCTGTTCCACATGATAAAATTAAGACTTTCTTACAGCCACTATTTACTTCTAATTTTTCTACAAGTTTATAATAAAAACACCCTAATTTTCCTATGTAACCATTGTTCCAAGGCTTATTTCTGCCAAAATAATGAATTATTACTGTATTTTTGCGAACCCATTTAATACCTATTTTAGATTTTGGATTGTTTAGATTATAATAGTTTAAATTTCTGTCTCCCAAGTTATATTTTAAGTCATCAACTAATTTTATTTTGTCTCCATACATTGTACTAATTATATCTTGATCTGGCAAAATTAGTTTTTTTTCGTTTTTCTGTATAAAATCTATTTCTTCTTTTTTTATTTTTCTCTTTCTTAATTCCTTTAAATTTATTAAAAGAACACCTGTATTTATATATGGTTCATTTTTATCTATTCCTAATCTTATTTCATTAAATTTATGTAATACCTTTTTTATGTGTGTTGTTGCAATGAAATAATTTTCTTCAAAATCCATATTATACAATTCTTCTAGCTTATTTATTACTAATGTATCTGCATCTAAATATAAAACTCTATCAACATCATTCGGTAAATATTTTGGTGCAAAAATTTTAAAATAATTTTCAATTGGATGCATTCTTTTATTGGCTAAGATTATATTTATTTCTTCCTCGTTAATTTTTATATCATTTATATAAAATTTTTCTAAATCTAATCCTTTTTTTATTTCTTCAATTTGTTTTCCTGTTAAATCTCTGTTTAAAATATATATATTAAAATTTTCATTATTATTAGATATTTGTATAGAATTTAACAGAACATTTAATTGCTTTATATATTGCTTATTAATAGTTACTAAAATATTCATTTTTCCCTCTTATTCATGAAAAATTTCAATTATTCAAATAATAATTTCACTCATAAACAAAATTATTCTATTAAAGTATAACAAAAGAGCAAGTGTTTGTAAACAATCACTTGCTTAATTATAGTTATTACTTTATATATAGTAATTTTGCTTGCCATATCCTTTCCATTCTCTTGTAGCATAAATTACCATATAATTTCTCTCCTTTCATATCTTTATTCGGTAAGTATTTTATTTTGTTGTAAATAATGCTTTCTGTATACCATTTGCCTTCCGCCTTCTGAGCACCCCTGTCTTAATGCTTTAGACATAAGGCTACACATATTGGCATCTTTTCTTTCACATAAATCTTTTAATTCATTAATTCTTTCATTTTGTGCTAATATTGTATCTCTCATCCTATTAATTAAATTAGATTTTTTTCTATTTTCTATTATAAAAAAGACTTCTGTTCCAACAACTATTATTCCTATTCCAACTTTTGCAACTTTTTTTATTTTTCCTTCATTTTTATGTAGAAAATCTTTTATTTTAAATTTCACTTTTTTCATATTTTATTTCTCCTAAATTTTATTTTTTACCTTTATAAAAATATCCACCTAACATTCCGGCTATTCCTGCTGCTACAGCAATACCAATACCAATTCCTAATGTTTCCAAAATCTCCTTAAATTCCTTAGAAACTTCTTTTCTTGAATTAGATTTTGTTATTATAGCAGGAGCTAATAAATTAGCTTTTTCTAATATCTTTTTTCTTTCTTCGTCACTATAGTTTTCAGGATTATCTATAATGGTTTCTAATAAACAAACTAACATTTCTGTGTCTTCTTTAGAGTTAATAATTTCATTATTCAAAATAGCTCTCATTGCTATATATTGAGTTTTATTTAACTTATTTTTTTTAGTTTCAAGATTATTTATAGTCTGTCTCGTAACACCGATGCGATTTCCAAATTCCTCTTCTGACCATCCCAAGACTTTTCTAATTAGCAGTAGATTGTCTTGAAATCTTTGGATTTCATCATCTTCATACATATTATCACCTTCTATTTAAAATTTTACTATATTGCATTGCTTTTGTCAAGTACATTGACATTGTTGCGATAAAAACAACTTAATCCTATCTTATTTGTTCATAGATACTTTTTTATAAATTTATTTTTCTACTAAATTCATTATAAAAAGCGAATGATTTTGAAAATCACTCGCTTCATTTATATTATTTTACTTATATACTCACATATAATATCAGCTGTTTCTTCTTTGCCGATTGATGAATCAATACACAAATCATAATTACTAACATCTCCCCATGTTTTTCCTGAAATTATCTTATAGTAACTTGCTCTATTTTTGTCTGATTTCTCAACGTTTTTAATTGCATCTTTTTCACTATCATTATACATTTCCATAACATTTTTTACTCTATAATCTTTTGGAGCATAAATAAAAATTCTCACTAAATTTTTATAATCTTGTAAAACATAATCTGCTGCCCTTCCTACTAATACACAAGTTCCTTGCTCTGCTATCTTTCTAATAGCCTTATTTTGTGCATCTATAGCATATTGAACAGGAGATGTTGTCAAATATAAATCATGCATTATATTACTACTTTGATTTATCTTTGAAACAAATTCTTTGTCTAAACCACTTTCTTTAGCAGCTATTGCAGTCATTTCCTTATAATAATATGGTATTTTTAGCTTTTCAGCAACTAATTTACCAATATATTTTCCCTGGCTTCCATGTTCTCTTGAAATTGTAATAATAACTCCTTCTTTTGACTTCTGAACAGCAGTATTTATATTTCCATTGCTTTCTTCTTTTGAAATTCCTTTAAAGAACTTTACTACTAAAATTGTTGAAATTATAATTGCAAAAAGGTCTGCTAAAGGTGCTGCATAAAGTGGGCCTTCAACTCCAAAATATTTTGGAAGTATAATTACAAGTGGAACAAATAGAATAATATCTCTTGCAAGTGATACAATTGTAGCTTTAATTGGCTCGCCTACTGCTTGGAAGAAAATTGAAATTACTTTTATGCTACATGTAAATGTTACAAACATTAAAAATATTCTGAATGTTTTTACAGCAAATTCCATATATAAACTATCTTCTGTTCCAAATAATTTTATTATTATTTCTGGGCATACTTCAAAAATAATTGTTGATATAATTCCTACTATAAATGTTGAAATCATAACTACTTTAAATGTTTTTCTTACTCTATCATATTTCTTTGCACCAAAATTATATCCTAGTATTGGTTGAGCTCCTAAAATAATTCCTACTACAATATTGATAACAATTGTAAACACTTTCATACAAATTCCAATTACTGCAATTGGAATATCACTTCCATATTTAGACATGCTTCCATACTTAGCAAGCATAATATTGCAAACAAGTGAAATTATGACAATTGACATTTGAGTTATAAAAGTCGACACTCCAAGTTTTACTATATTTCCAAAGATTGAAAAATTCATTTTACAACTCTCTAATGATAACTTAAATGTTTTGCTTTTAAAGAAATATGCAAATGATACAATAAATGACACAATTTGTCCTATAATTGTTGCCCACGCTGCTCCTTTTATTCCCATATTTAATACAAAAATAAAAATTGGATCTAAAATTATATTTAAAATAGCTCCTATCAAAGTTGAAAACATAGAATATGTAGGTGAACCATCAGCACGAATAATACTGTTTACAGTATTAGCAAGCATATAAATAGGTATAGCTGATAGTATAATTGTAAAATAGTCCTTAGCTAATCCTATTGAAGCATCTGAAGCACCAAAAAGATATAATAGTTTATCCATAAAAATAAAACCTAATATTATAAATATTATACTTATTACAAATGAAACTAATATACTATTTCCAATCGCTTTATCAGCATCTTTTGTATTTTTTCTACCTTGACAAAGAGATAAAAAAGCAGCACTTCCATCTCCTAAACACCATGCAAATGCAACAGAAATAATTGTAATAGGAAACACAATTGTTGTAGCTGCATTTCCTAAATAACCTATTTCACTATTTCCAATAAATATTTGGTCAACAATATTATATAGTGAACTGATTAAAAGCGATAAAATACATGGAATAGAAAATTTTAATAACAATTTTGAAATTTTTTCATTTCCTAAAAACTTATTTTCTTCATTCATATTTTTTTAATTCCTCCTTTTATTTCTCATTTTTACCGCAAAAAATACTGCGTATAAGAGTCAATCTTATACGCAGTTACGCTGTGTCGACTTATATATTTTACCATTTTTATTTTTTTTTGCAAAGCTTTTTTTAAAATTTTTTTATTTTTCTATAAATAAAATTTGAAATATTAGCTTTAATAAGCAAAATAATTTATAAAAATTTTATTTATTTCATTTTTATCTACAGATTTCTTACATCCTTTATAATTTACTATAGTATCTCCATTTTCATTGTGATTTAATTTATTTATTTTTTCTAGTATTTCATTTAGTTCATTTGGCATTAACTGAGTTTTATCTTTTATGTCATATGTTGGTGTTTCCCATATTTTACCTTTCAAACTAATGTCTGAAACTAGTTTTGGAAAAATATAATAATACTTTATAACATTTTTATATGTAAATAATATATTTTTTTCCTTTGTTATTCGTATATGTTCATTATTACCTTTATTAAATATATCTACTATAAATAATTCATCTACTAATTTTTGTTTATTTTCTGCTATCTTATATGGAATATATAAAATTACTCCCATTATTAATAAAGTAATAATTGCAACTATTATGATTGTTAATCTTATATGATAATAGTAAAAAAAATATATTATAAAACCAATACCTATAACTAAAGAAATTATAGCAAATATGATTATAATATTATTATTTTTCTTATTTTCCATAACAACTTACCTCATATTTAGTAACCTTATTTTTAACTATTAGTTTTCACTATAACTAATAATTATTTTTTTATTCTTTAAAAAAGTCACTCTATATCTTTTATTTTCATTTTTCATACTTTTCCAATCTTACATATCAAATTTTATACTATATTTATTTTTTTCGCAATAGCTATCAAAAGCATTTCATCAATATTAAATCGAAGTTGTCCAAAATACTTAAATAACAAAAAAAACAATGGAGTCAGCCGAAACCGCCCCATTGTCCCAAGAAATGCAATGCCTGTCTTGAAAAAAGTAACTAACTTACTTACACCTGGTGATGGACTCCCAACGCGCACTCAGAACAGGGTCCTGAATCTGCTCGCCATTTGAGAATGGAACAAACAAACCAGACTCCGTGTACCCAGCAGCACGCAACTCGTTTAAGATTTTGTAGCCTTTGGTCACATAAGTCTTTCCATTGCGATAGACGAAGACCACTTTGCCATTGTTCGTGCAGAAATGACCAAGTTTGCCAATAGCGATACAGTCGAGGCAGTTGTAATTGATGATGGGATAATAGCAATCCTCAAAGTAGATGTGCTTCACCCTTACTCCAGTAGACGGAATTTCAAAACAATTCTGAAGCGTCTCCTCACTTATAGTACCGATGTTATTTGCAGTACAGTAGGAAACACAATCCTCGACGAAGTCATCTTCATAGGACTGACGCGCCTTCTCAAGAAGAATTTTCCACTTATCTCTTTCAAACTTTGGATAGTCCTCATTGCTAAAAGGTACGTAGAAATACTTCTTGCTAAAACCAGCGGAATACAATGAACGAACTGTGACACGGGTGTAAGGAGTAACGAAGACCCCACCATTCTCATCTACATAGCAAACCGTTGAGTTATTAATTGCAAAGCAACCATTGAACTTCGGTACCAGTTCCGAGATGTCGAGAGCTTCCTCCTGGTGGAACCGAGGGAAAACAACAATCATTCCGTTGTAAACCTGAACAGCTCCTTCCTTCAGAGAATCCATTGTGATGATGTCGTTGTTAGCCATTTTTTTTACCTCCTTAAAATCATTTGTTGTCGATCAATCATGATGCAGATGCGAACATGGAAGATCGTAAAAAAATGGTTCCGTTCCATATTATATTGTGTTTACATAAAAATGTCAAGGTGTAAACTTCAATATTCTACTAATTCTAATATATTTCGGATTTTAAAAAAATCATTATAAATAATACTTTTTGATAATATTGGTGCAATAAAAAATACCATCCTTTTTAGAATGGTACTGTATCTATCTATTTTATTAGTTCGAACAGATACGTCGTTGGTGCGGATGAGAGGACTCGAACCTCCACGCTTTTGGCACTGGTTCCTAAGACCAGCGCGTCTGCCAGTTCCGCCACATCCGCATATTTATTTCTGTTAACATTGATTATTGTAGCACATTTTTGCCTTCAATGTCAACAGAAATTAAATATTTTTTGTTTTTCTTTTATCTTACATTATTTTGCTTTTATACTTTTTATTGAACTATATGCACCATATACTTTCTTGCCATTGACAGTTTTATATGTTCTTATTTTAAAATAGTAAGTTTTATTTTTCTTTAATTTTTTTACAGTATATTTTACTGTTTTGTTAGATGTTACTGTTGTTTTTTTAGAATATTTTCCATTTTTACTTGTTGCCATATATACTTCATATCCTGTAGCATTTGATACTTTTTTCCAATTTACCGTTACAGTTTTGCTTTTAGTTTTTAATGATGATATTTTAGCTGTTGATGGCTTTGTTGCTGTACTTAATTCTGCTGTATATTGTCCATAATATTTTTTACCACTTATAGTTTTGTATGCTCTAATTTTATATTTATAATTTGTTCCAGCTTTTAATTTATTTATTGTATATGAAGTTTTTGTTGTAGTACCTACACTTTTCCACTTTTTCTTTGCAGAATCATATGTGCATACTTCATATCCTGAACTTCCTGTAGCTTTTGACCAACTAAGGGTTATTTGGCTAGTTGTTTGACTTTTAACTTTAAAGCTTCCTACCTTTTTAGGTACAATATAGAAATATTTTTTTACTGAACCGGTATATTTTCCCTTTCCTGTAACTGTAATTGTTGCTTTTCCTGTATTTTTATTGTTTGCATATGCTAAAGTGTAGTCTCTTCCTTTTTTTAATTTATACTTTCCATCTTTTATAGTTACATCTATACTAATATTTTTTCCTGTATATGCTTTATTAGAAATGTTATCAATTTTTAAACTACTAATTTTTTTGGTGTTAGAAACTATATTAAAATATTTAGCTACTGAACCGTAATAAACACCCTGTCCTTTTATCTCAATCGTTGCTTTTCCTACTTTAGTATTGTTTTTATAAGTTACAGTATAATCTGTTCCATTTTTTAATGTTTTATTTCCATCTTTTATTGTTACACTTGGCTTTATTGCTTTTCCTGTATAGTTTTGTTGTGTACCAAATGATATATTAGTATCAGCAATATAGCCTCTTATTGTAATTTCTTCTGTTACAGATAATTCTGGGTTTTGTTTTAATTTTGCAGTTAAAGTAGCCTTTCCTGTTGAAACACATTTAAGTAATCCGTCAGAGTTTACTGTAAAGATGGATGGATTTGAACTAGTAAAAGTTAAATCACTAGGTTGCAAATTCATACATGCTATAGGCCATCCATTGTTAATTATAACTATATCAACGTTATATCCATTTGAATAAGTTTTTTTAGAAATATCTGTCATAGAATTATAATATAATTGCACATTTGAAGTTAGCATTTCAATTTTATTTGTAACTTCTTTACTTTGTGGAATTGTTGTAATTTCATTCAAATTACCTGAACCAAATATTTGAGTCCAGTAACAAATATTTCCATATTTAAACATTCCAATTCCTATTGTAGAAAAACCATCTCGTAATATATTTTCTCTATGCCCTGTTGAATTCATCCATATTTTCATTATTCCCTCTGGTGTAGAACTTCCTGCTGCGATATTTTCTCCAATCATTCCTATTGACTTATCTACAGCTGAAAAACAGCTTGTTCCATCAGGTCTAGTATGAGAGAAATCTAATGCTATTTCGCTAGAACGAAGCATAGCAGCTTCCATTAAATCTTTATCCATTTTTAATGGTGCTTTTCCTACGGCTGCTCTTTCTTCATTTACTATTTCCAATACTCCAAAAGCTGCTTCATAATCATATTTGCCCGGTACTGTAACAGTAATAGTTTCATTTGTTGCTTTAGATATTGTTGTTAATGCTATAGTAAAAATTAAGATTCCTAATGTGCTTAGTAGAAATTTTTTAAATTTCATATTTTCTTCCCCCCTTTAAGAAAATTTTATAATATTATTTTAATAACCTGGCTTTCCTAATAATTTAAACATATTAGTTTTATATTTTTCAACTCCAGGTTGATCAAACGGATTTACCCCTAATAGTTTTCCTGAAACAGCACATGCTAGTTCAAAGAAATATATCAAATGCCCTATATTATATTCATTTAGTTTGTCCATCGTAATTACAAGGTTTGGAACTTCTCCTTCCATATGTGCATCAATTGTTCCTTCCATAGCTTTTTTATTTACTTCATCTAGCCCTTTATTTACTAAATAATTTAATTCATCTAAATTATCTTCATCTGCTTTTATTTTCATATCTGAAGCAGGTTCTTTAATATTAATTACTGTTTCAAATAAGTTTCTTCTTCCTTCTTGAATATACTGTCCTAAGGAATGCAAATCTGTAGTAAACTCCGCACCTGTTGGATAGATTCCCTTTCCACCTTTTCCTTCGCTTTCTCCAAATAATTGCTTCCACCATTCAATCATATAATGTAACTTTGGTTCATAACTTACTAGGATTTCAATATTCTTTGCTTCTTTATATAACATATTTCTAATAACTGCATATTTATAGCAGTCATTATATTTTAAATTTCTATCTAAATATTTTTCTTGTGCAAATTTAGCACCTTCTAATAATTTGTCTATATTTATTCCCGCTGTTGCAATTGGTAATAAACCTACCGCTGTTAGAACAGAATATCTTCCACCAATATTATCAGGAATAACAAAAGTTGTATATTTTTCTTGTTTTGCAATTTGTTTTAGAGCTCCTTTTTTGGCATCTGTCGTAACATAAATTCTTTTTTGAGCTTCCTTCAATCCATACTTATTTTCTAACAATTCTCTAAAAACTCTAAAAGCAATAGCAGGTTCTGTAGTTGTTCCTGACTTTGAAATAACATTAATAGAAATGTCTTTATTTCCAATTAAATCTATAATATCATTCATATAGTTTGGACTTAAATTATTTCCTACATATAAGATTTGAGGAGTTTTTCTTTGTTCATGTGACAAATAATTATAAAAGGTATGTGTTAAGGCTTCAATTACGGCTCTTGCTCCTAAATAAGAGCCTCCAATTCCAATTACTAATAAAATTTCCGAATCACTTTGTATTTTTTTTGCTGATTTCTTTATTTTGTCTAATTCTTTTTTGTCAATTTCTTTTGGTAAATCTAGCCAACCCAAAAATTCTTTAGGATTTTTGCTTTTTTCATGAAGTTCTTTATGTATTTGAGTTACACGTTCTGCGTATTTCATCATATCTTTTTCTTTTATGTTTGTGTATTTTAAATTCAACTTAACATTTTGTATCACTACCGCTTCCTCCTTTCTCTTTAGTTATTTTTCCAATAATTATATTAACCTTTATAATTGCATTAATTTTATACCATTTTTTTATTTTATTCAATATTTGAATATCACTTTTCTTATAAAACATCACTTTTTCGTTTAAATCATTGTAATATAACTATAAAGCTTCATCCATTACTTTAGCTAAATATTTCATACTAGCTAGTGCTTGATCTAAAGTATTTCCTGTAGCTCCAACTTCTATAATTACTGCTGCTTTCGCTACCTGTTGATTATAACTTGCATAACGTAATATAATTGGTTTAAATAGCCCTGGATACATTTCATTTGCCTTTTCCTGTATTTTTACTGCAAATTTCAGATTTTGACTCCAATTCTCATGTTTAGTTTTACTACCATTTCCTCCAATAACAAACATTAATTGGGCTGCATATTCATCCCCTATTTTTACAGTTGGAGCATAAGTATTATCCCCTATAGCATCTCTATGCAAATCAATTACAATATCAGTATTTTTATTATCCTTTAATATTTTAGTTACAGTTTTCAATGAATTACTATATGAACCTGTATATGATGGATAATCATGTAAAGTTTCATTATGTATTACTTCATATTTATAACTTTTTAATTGTTTTTCAAGTTCTCTTCCAACTCTAATAACTGAGTAATTTTTATCAGTTGTTCTAAAATTTCCTGTCGCCTTATATTTATATTTTTCACTTGAAGTATAACTCTCACTAGAATGAGTATGAAAAATTACTATTTTATCACTATTAACTTTTATATTTGGTGTTAATATCTCTTTTGTTAGTTTATAATTAGTTTCATTTTTTATTTTTACTCCATTATATTGTGTTGTATATTTATTAGGAACTTTTGAACTTTGAACTTCTGTTTTTACACCTGTCTTTGCCTTTTCTATAACTTCATTTTTCTCTTTACTTTCAGCTATGTTTTCAGTTACATTCTCTACAATATTTTCATTTTTTGTTTCTTGCTTAATAACAGAAGATAACATTTCTAATTCTAATCCTAAAGCTAATTTTAATGGTTCAATCGAAATGTTATCTTCTTTTTTTTCTTCTTCATTATTCATACTTTGTATTCCCGGTATTGTAGTATCTAAACAAGCAATTAGTGAATTTTCCTTCAAAACTTTTGATTGTTCTATATTTTTTTTCACTCCTACTGAATATTTCATAATAGCTATAATTGCACAAATACCTATAAAAAACTTAATTAAATACTTAATAATGTCTTTTAGGCTAATAACTGCCATATTAATCATTTATAAATTTCTCCTTTGTCCTATATTAATATAATATATATGCTTTTAAAAAGAAATTTATGTTACTGACATATTTTTATTTAATTATTTTTACAATTTCATCTGCATCAAAAGAAACTTGCGTTTCTTCACCAGTTTCCATATTTTTAACTTTTACTTTATTAGAAGCTATTTCATCTTCACCTAAAACTATTACATATGGAATTTTTAATTTATCTGCATACTTAAATTTAGTTTTTAACTTTTTATCACTTAAATATACTTCTGTATTAATATTTCTTTTTCTTAATTCACTTGCTATTTCAATTGGTTTTGTCATATCTTCTAACATTGGTATGATTAAAATATCTGCCATAGAATATTTATCAGCTTTGATTAAAGACATTTCATTCAATTTATAAAATAATCTTGTCAAACCTATTGAAATTCCTACTCCTGGTAATTTTTTATCAGTGTAATATTCTGCTAAGTTCTCATATCTTCCTCCTGAACATACACTTCCTATTTCACGATAATCATTTAAAAATGTTTCATATACTGTACCTGTATAATAATCCAATCCTCTTGCAATTGTTAGATCTATTTTAAAGTTAGTATCTGGAACTCCAAATATTCTAATATATTTTACGACTTGTGTTAATTCTTCTACCCCTGATTGAAATACTTCATTTGAAATATTTAGTTCTTTTAATTTTAAAATTTTCTCATCATTGTTTCCATCAATTGCAATAAAATTCATTATTTGTTCTATACCATCTTTTGTTACATTCAATTGTTGTAATTCTTCTATTACCGCTTCTTTTCCTATTTTGTCAATCTTATCAATAGCTCTTAAAATATCAGTTGAATTTTCTTTTTGGTTTATACTTTCAAATAAGCCATTTAATATCTTTCTGTTATTAATACAAATTGTAAAATCTTCAAATCCAATTTCTTTGATCAAATTATAAATAACACTTGGAATTTCCGCATCATTAATAATTCCTAATTCTCCATCTCCTATGATATCAATATCGCATTGATAGAACTCACGAAATCTTCCTTTTTGAGCTTTTTCTCCTCTATATACTTTTCCAATTTGATATCTTCTAAATGGAAAACTTAAATTTCCATAATTTTTTGCAACATATTTTGCTAATGGAACTGTTAGGTCAAATCTCATTGAAATATCTGTATCACCTTTTTGAAAACGATATATCTGTTTTTCGGTTTCTCCTCCAGCTTTTGCTAATAAAATTTCAGATAATTCTAATATTGGTGTATCCAATGGTAAAAATCCAAATTTTTGATATGTTTTTTCTATTTTCTCCTTCATTTGTTCAAATAAAATTTGTTCATTTGGTAATAATTCCATAAATCCTGGTAATGTTCTTGGTTCTGTTATCATATTTTTCTCCTCCCGCTTAAGTTATTATACTTAAGTCTTATATTTTTTAATCTTCTCTTGGTTTTAATTCACAATATATTGGTATTTCTTCTCCTATCATAGTAGATTTACCATGACCTGGATAAACAATAGTATCTTCTGGTAAAATTAATAATTTATTTGTAATAGATTGTATAATATCAGTAAAATTGCTAGTTGGAAGATCAGTTCTTCCCCATGTTCCATGAAATAAAGTATCTCCAGAAAAAAGTAGTTTTTCTTTTTCACAATATAAACAACTTCCTCCTGCAGTATGTCCTGGTGTATGTATTACTTTAAATTCTAAATTTCCTAAATGAATTGTATCTCCGTCATCTAATCTAGAATCTGCTTCTAGGTTTATATCATCTATTCCTATATAGTCTGTTAAGCTAATACCTTTATCATATAATCCTTCTGCATCAAAACGATGTATTAAAATTTTACCTCCTTTTTGTTCTTTCAAACTTTTAAGTGCACCTATATGGTCTCCATGGCAATGTGTTAAATAAATATATTTTAATTTTGCCTCCAAAATATTTAACATTTCTATTATTCTTTCAACTTCTCCACCTGGGTCAATTACCATTGTTTCTTTTGTATTCTCTTCTTGTATAATATAACAATTCGTTTTTTCCGTAATTACTCCACTATTTACCTTTAGTACCTTAAGTATCATGACATTACCTTCCTTCTCTATAAGTAAATTCTATTTTCTTCTTTTTACTTCATAAACACTATCAATCTTTCTAAGTTGTTTTAATATTTTGTTAAGTTCTTCTATATTTTCTACTTCTACAGTAACTTCTGTAATTGCTATTTTTTCTCTATTATTTGCTCTTGACGTAACTGCTTGTAATTTACTTTTTGTATTTTCTATTTCTCTAATTATGTCTGCTAGTAATCCATTTCTCTCATTTCCATAAATTTCAATATCTACACTATATTTAGTTTTTTCTGCTTCAAACCAATATACATCAATCATGCGGTTTTCTTCTGAAAATAAACTTTTTACATTCACACAATCCTTACGATGTACTGATACTCCTCTTCCTTTTGTAATATATCCAACTATTTCATCTCCAGGTAATGGATTACAACATCTTGATAGTTTTACTAAACAATTATCTATTCCTTTAACTATAATTCCATTTTTTGAAGGTTTACTTTGAACTGCTTTTTCCTTAGAAAGCTCTTCTAATTTTTCTTCTAAGTTTTCAGCTTGATGTTCTTTACGATATTCCTCCAACATTCTTGCAACAATTTTTCCTGGTGAAATAGCTCCAAAACCAACACTAGCATACATATCTTCTACAAGGTTATATTTATATCTATCTAATGCTGCTTGAATATATTCTGTTTTAGAAAGTTCTGCATGGGTCATTCCTATTTTCTTTATTTCTTTTTCTATTAATTCCTTACCTTTTACAATATTTTCTTCTCTTTCATTTTTCTTAAACCATGCTAATATTTTGTTTTTGGCTGTAGAACTCTTTACAAATTTTAGCCAATCTCTACTTGGACCTCTTGATTGATCTGATGTAATTATTTCTACAATATCACCATTTTTTAATTGTGTAATAATAGGCATCATTTTACTGTTAATCTTTGCTCCTGTCATGTGATTTCCTATTTCAGCATGAATATTGTATGCAAAATCTATTGGTGTGCTACCCTTGGCCAAAGAAATAATTTTTCCCTTAGGAGTAAACACATAAACCTCATCTTCAAATAATTCAGTTTTTAATGTATTTAAGAATTCATCTGGATCCTGCATATCTTTCTGCCACTCTAAAGTTTCACGAAGCCAAGAAAGTTTATCTTCCTCAACTTTTACATTTGCTTTTTTGTTTCCCATAAAGCTTGCTTCTTTATATGCCCAATGAGCAGCAATACCATATTCAGCAATACGATGCATATCCCATGTACGAATTTGTACTTCAAAAGGTGTTCCTTTTGGTCCTATTAATGTAGTATGTAAAGATTGATACATATTAGGCTTTGGTACTGATATGTAATCTTTAAACCTACCAGGCATTGGATTATATAATTCATGTACAACTCCTAAAACTGCATAGCAATCTTTTACAGAATTTACAATAACTCTTAATGCAAACAAATCATATACTTGGTCTAAAGTAATATTATCCCTTTTCATTTTACGATATATACTATATAAATGTTTTGCTCTACCTGTAATTTCAGCTTCTATATGTTGTTTTTTTACTGCTTTTCTGATTTCTTCCATAATCATATCTATGAATTTTAAACGTTCTTCTCTTTTACGGTTAATTCCTTCTACAAGTTCTCTATAATCTTCTGGGTATAAATACTTAAATGCTAAATCTTCTAACTCCCATTTTAGAGAATACATACCTAAACGATTTGCTAGTGGTGCATATAAATCCATTGTTTCATTTGCGTTTGCTATTTGTCTTTCCCTTGTAAGATATTTTAGAGTTCTCATATTATGAAGTCTATCGGCTAGTTTAATCAAAATAACTCTAATATCTTTTCCCATTGCAAGAAACATTTTTCTATAATTCTCAACTTGTTGTTCTTCCATACTTGCATATTGCAATTTACTAAGTTTTGTTACTCCATCAACTAGCTCTGCTATTTCTTTACCAAATATTTGTGACAAATCTTGCTTTGTTGAATCTGTGTCCTCTATTGTGTCATGCAATAAAGCAGCACATATAGTACTATCATCCATTCCTAATGTTGATAGAATATATGCAACTTGTACTGGATGAACAATGTATGGCTCACCAGATTTTCTTAATTGATCTCCATGATGTTGTTTTGCATATTCATAAGCTTTCCTAATTAATTTACTATCTGATTTTCTATTATTTTTTTTAGTCATTGATATTACTTCTTCTATTGTCATTTCTTTTGTTTCTGACATATTACCACCTCTTTTACTTCTCGTTTATAAATTTTAATATGCCCATAAATTTTAAGTTAATCTATTAGTGATTTTCTCATATCTTTTAAATTTATTTGAATTTGATCATTACCATTAAAACTATTTACCTCTAAAGAACCGACTAAATCTACTTTATCTCCAATCATATAATTTTGCACCTGATCCCCCATATTAAACCCAATAGCATCTAATACAAAGTTATCCTGTACTAGTTTTAGTTTAAGGTGCTTTCCTTCTGATAAAGATCTAATAGCTTGAATTTTTAAATTGCATAATAGAAATAAAGGAACTTTATTGGCTTCTCCATATGGCTGTAATAAATTTAGCTCTTTCACAATTTGTAAATTAATTTGTTTTAGCTCAATTCCTTTGTCTATTTTTATAATTGGTATTATATCATCAATATGACTTTTTTGAGCATAATTTTCAAATTGTTGCTTGAATTTTTCAAAATTTTCTTTTTTTACATTGATACCAATTGCCATGCTATGCCCACCAAATTTCTCGATATATGTACTACAATTGGTTAAGGCTTCATGTAAGTCAAACCCTGGAATACTTCTTCCAGATCCTTTTCCTTTTTCTCCTTCAAAACAAATGAGAATACTTGGTTTAAAATAAATATCAGTTACTTTTGATGCTACTATTCCAATTACACCATGGTGCCAGCCTTCACTTCCTAATATAATACAAGACTTGTCTTTTTCATTTTCTTCTATTTTTAATACAGCTTCATTAAAAATTGCTTTTTCTATAGTTTGCCTTTCCATATTATATTGATTTAGCTTTGTTGTAATTTCTCTTGCTTCTTGTAAATTTTTTGTTAAAAACAAATTAAGTGCTTCTTTCTCAGCTCCCATTCTCCCACATGCGTTAATTCTAGGTGCTACTCCATAAGAAATTGCAGTTGAATCTATTTGTCGATACCCAATAGAATTTAATAATGTTTTCAAACCTATATTCTTTGTTACTTGAATTAGTTTTAATCCCAATTTCGCAATTACTCTATTTTCATCTACTAATGGTACAATATCTGATATAGTACCTACACATACTATATCCAAATATTTTAAAAACTCCTTTTCATCTAATTTTAGTTCTATTGAAATGGCTTGTATTAGTTTAAATACTACACCCACTCCAGCTAATTGGTTAAAAGGATACTTGTTATCTTTTCTTTTAGCATCTATCACAGCTAAACATTTTGGAATTTGTTCTCCTGGCTCATGATGATCTGTTACAATAACTTCCATTCCTAAACTGATTGCATATTCAATTTCATCCACTCCTGAAATTCCGCAATCGACAGTAATCATTAACGAATAACCTTGATTTTTTATATTTTCTATTGCTTGCTTGTTTAAACCATAACCTTCTTCTAATCGATTTGGTATATAAAAACCTACTTCTAAACCTCTTTCAGATAGAAATTGTTTTAAAACCGTTATGCTAGTAATTCCATCTGCATCATAATCTCCATAAATAATTACTTTTTCTTGATTATTTATTGCTGTTAAAATTCTATCCACTGCTAGCTTCATATCTGGCATAAAAAAAGGATCATGAAAGTCGTTTCTGGTAGGTTCTAAAAATGCTTGTATATCTTGCATATCTGTAATACCTCTATTTGCTAAAACACTAGCTAATAAAGGACTTAAATTATTCTCTTTCGTAATTTTTTCAATTAGTTGCTCTTTTTCTTCATATACTTCCCATTTTTTATTCATTTATTTCTCCCTGTTTTCTTTACAATTTACCATATTGTACTATAAATTATCGATTTTTTAAAGAGCTTTGCACCTAAAATTTTAATTATCTATATGTATTTATACAAATAGAGTGCCTGTTTAAGGCACTCCCACTTTATTGCATTTTTAATAATTATAGCACGTCTTTTATTGATTCTGCTATAATTTTATTTATATCTGCTATCATAATATTAAATTTGACTTCCAAATCAAAATATTGTTTAATATCTTTGTTTTCTACTAAAGTTGCATACATTTCTTCTAATTTTTTATTTTTTTGCTCATCTTTTTCTTGTCCACTATATTCCATAACTTGTATATCATATCTTAATTTTTCAAAATCTTCCACTTTTTGCTTTTTTTCTGGATTTTGATAAATTTCATCTTTTAATTTCTTATATGCTTTGTATTCCTCAGAATTTCTTATCTCTTGTGCTAAGCGATTAGCTGTATCATAAACTTGCATATAGTTACCTCTTTCTGTTTAATTATATTTTTAAGCATAAGCATGCTTTTTCTTAAAGCTAAGTAAGTTTGTAATTTCTGTTTCTGTATTTTTTGCTTTATTTGCTTTTTGTGCATTTTCTTGTGCAATTTGTTCTTTTTGTTTTTCAGCAACAGTTTTACAAATTGCCTTTTCATAAATATAATGTGTATCTTGAGCAATTTTTGTCCAATTAAATTCTTCTTTAACTTTTTGTTTTGCCTTTTTAGAAATATTTGCAGCAAGTTGTTTGTCATATAATATATTTAAAATAGAATCTGCTATAGAGTTTGGATTACCAGCATAACTTTTCATTCCATCTACACCATGATCTACAATTTCATTTAAGCCTCCAACATCTGAAACTACAGTTGGAACTCCTGCAAGCATTGCTTCTAATGCCACAATTCCAAATGGTTCATATGTACTTGGGAATACAGCCACATCAGCACATTTATATATTTTTTGAACCTGCTTTGAATTTAGGTAACCTGTAAAGTATACTTTATTTGAAAGCCCCATTGCATCAGCTTGTGCTCTTAAATCATCTAACATACCGCCTTTTCCAGCGATTACTAATTTTACATCATGATAAGAATTTAGAATTTTTGGTAATGCAGAAATTAGATGTTGAATTCCCTTTTCATAAACTAGTCTTCCCACATATAATATGATTTTTTCATTGTCCATTGCATATTGTCTTCTAAAATCATAATCCCTTTCTACTCCATTAAAATTAGTTAAATTTATTCCATTAGATACAACATTTATTTTATCAAAAGGAAGCCCAAAAAGACCTTGTACATGTCCTTTCATAAAATTGCTATTAACAATAACTTCTGTTGCTTCATATGTTAATAGCCATTCTGTATCATTAATATATCTTTGGGTATCATCATGAATACCTGAATTTCTTCCAGCTTCTGTTGCATGTATTGTAGCAACCATTGGAATTTGAAATGATTGTTTTAAAGTTTTTGCTGCATATGCTACTAACCAATCATGTGCATGAATAACATCAAATTTACCTTTTTCATTCATGATTTGAGTTGCTTTTGATACCATATTAAAGTTTAGCTGTAGTATCCAATCTATAAAATTATTAGGATGTATCATATAATTTTCAACACGATATACTTCTACACCTTTATCATTTTCATATTCAGGTAAATCTCCTTCTTTATATGTTACTACCGTTACTTCATGCCCATCTTTAATTAACCTTTTTGATAAATCGTGAACAACTCTTGCAATACCTCCTACTATTCTTGGTGGATATTCCCATGTTAACATTAATATTTTCATTAGCAAATTTACCCCTTTCTTTTTTTCTTTTGCAACTTTTTTAGTTTTAGCTACCCCTATTTTATACAAACTTTTTACAAAAGTAAACAGATTTTGATAAAATTTATTAATAAAATAAAGAAGCAAAAATTTTTCCATTTTTTTTCAATTTTCTACTCTTTTTCTATTGAATTTATTTTTATTTTGATATAGTATTATTATAAGATTGTTTATACACAAAAGTGGAGGAAAAAATGCCAAAGAAAGCGAAAGATAAAATAATAGAAATTCAAAAAAATATCATACCAAAAGTATCGGAAATACTTTCAAAATCAACAAAAAAGAAAACTGCTAGCACAAAAAATATTGCAAAAAATTCAACTACAAAAAATTCAACTGCCAAAAAAGAAAATACTGATAAAAAAAGCATTGCAAAAACAGCAAAAAAAGAAAATACTGATAAAAAAAACACTGCAAAAACAGCAAAAAAAGAATCAACTTCTACTAAGAAAAAAACAGCTACCAAAAAAGTAGCTGCTATTGATAAAGAAAAAAATAATACTGTCAAATCATCAAAAGCTAGTAATTCTGCAAAAAAATTATCTTCAAAATCTTCCTCTGCAAAAACATCTGGCAGAAAATCTACTACCAAAAAAGTAGCTAATAGAAGTATCAAGAAGTCTGTAGCTGAAACAACTTCTAAACCTACATCTAGTTTAAAGAAGAATACTGCAAAATCAAATTTAATTGGTGAATATTATGATTTACCAGCTCATTACGAAAATACTATTGTAAAAATTTTAGCACAAACTCCAACTATATTATTTGTTTATTGGGATATTTCTTCTCAAGATAGAAATAAATTTATTGCACAATATGGTGAAGATTTTTTTGAAAATACCTCTCCATATTTATTAATAAAAAATATAACTAAAAATTATCAATATGAAGTTGATGTTAATGATTACGCAAATAGTTGGTATTTACATATTCCAGATAGTAATTGTGAATATGAAGTTCTTTTAATGAGAAGAAGTAATAATTATCAAATTGTTCCAGAAAATAATATTTATATTACCTCTTCTAATCAGCTAGAAACTCCTAATGACCATATTTTATTTGAAAGGCTTGGAAAAAATATTTTCTTTCAAAATGTAAAAAATGGTCATATTATAAGTAAAGATATTTCGTCATTTGCCTTTATGCACAATATTGGAAGAATTTATAATATTTATGATTTATATAAAGAAATTTATAAAAATGAATTAAATGGAGATGAATTGGGTGTTACTCTTTCTTCTTCCCAATTCAGTTCAAACTTTAAGTAATTAAAAATTTAAAATAACAAAAGGATTATTTAGAAGGAGGAAATTATGTCAAATATTAAAGGCTATGTTAGTTTTATTTTACATGCACACTTGCCTTTTATACATCACCCTGAAAGTGAAGATTATTTGGAAGAACAATGGTTATATGAGGCTATCTCTGAAACCTATCTTCCACTTTTAATAAATTTTACTAAATTAGAGAAGGAACACGTTGACTTTCGTCTTACAATGTCAATGACTCCTCCTCTTTTAAATATGCTAGACAATAAATTATTACAAGAACGTTATATAAAATACTTAAATACACATATTGAACTTGCTGAAAAAGAAATTATTAGAACTAAAGATAATCCTAAAGAAAATGGATTAGCAAAATACTATTTAGAACGTTATACTAATGATTTGCACCTATTTAAAGATGTATATAAATGTAATCTAATAGAAGGTTTTAAGCACTTTCAAGACATTGGCGTTTTAGAAATTATTACATGTGGTGCAACACATGGTTATTTTCCAATTCTATATGTAAATGAAAAAGTTGTAAGAGCTCAAATAGCTATTGGTGTTCAAACTTATGAAAAATATTTTGGAAGAAAACCTCGTGGTATTTGGCTACCAGAATGTGGTTATATTCCAGAATCTGATAAATATCTAAAAGAATTCGGAATTGAATATATTATTACAGAGTCACATGGAATTTTATATGCAGACCCTACCCCTATTTATGGAACCTTCGCTCCTATAGTCTCTCCAAATGGAATAGTTGCTTTTGGGCGTGATATAGAATCTTCAAGGCAAGTATGGAGCTCAATAAATGGATATCCTGGCGATTTCAATTATAGAGAATTTTATCGTGATATTGGTTATGATGCCCCATATGATTATATTAAACCATACATTGCTTCTAATGGTGCAAGAGTTCATACTGGTATAAAGTATTATCGTATTACAGGAAAAGATTGTGAAAAAGATTATTATGATTTGCAATGGGCTCAAGACTCAGTTGAAAAACAGGCTGGTCACTTTTTTGATAGTAGAGTAAGTCAAATAAATCATTTAGCTCCTTTAACTTCAAACCCTCCATTAATCGTATGTCCTTATGATGCTGAATTATATGGTCATTGGTGGTATGAAGGGCCAAATTGGTTATATATTTTATTTAAAAAGATATATTATGATAAAGGAAATTTCAAATTAATTACCCCTAGTGAATATATTGATAAGTATCCTTTGATGCAAATCTCTACTCCTTGTCGTTCTAGTTGGGGTGCAAATGGTTATAGCGAAGTATGGCTTAATTTCACAAATGATTATGCACATAAACATTTACATCTTATTGGTGATCGAATGGTAGAATTAGCTGAAAAATTTTACAATGAAACTGATAAAATTAAAATAAGGGCATTAAACCAATGTGCTAGAGAATTAGTTTTAGCTCAAAGTAGTGACTGGTTATTCATTATTACAAATGGTACAATGGTAGATTATGCTAAAAAACGTATAAAAGAACATGTTGGCAGATTTAATAAACTCTACGAAAACTTAATAAATGATACTATTACCACTAAAGAACATATAGCTTTTTTGAAAGATTTAGAAGAAAAAGATTGTATCTTTCCTGAAATAGACTATAAAATTTATAATTAATATTTAAAACTAAAAAATATAATAAGCTCTTATATTACATAGTATTTCACTACTTTGTAATAAGAATTTATTATATTTTTTTGCAAAATTTTTATTTTCTATTATTTAAGTTTTCATTATTCTCTCTTTCTTCATTATATCTATCAATAAAATAAAGTGGTCTATGTTTTCCTTCATTAAAAGCTCGTCCTAAATATTCTCCTATAACACCTAAGAAAATAAGTTGAATACCTCCTAAAAATAAAATAACTACCATAGTTGATGCATATCCTGGAACATCAATTCCAGTTATAATAGTTTTTATAATAATATATAGCATATATATAAATCCTACTACAGAAACTAAAATTCCAATAAGAGCTGCCCATCTTAAAGGCGTTGTTGTAAATGAAGTAATTCCATCAATTGACAAATTAATTAATTTGCCATAGTTCCATTTAGTTTGTCCTGCTGCTCTTGGATCTCTGTCATATAAGAGTTCCTTTTTATTATATCCAATCCAGCTAAATAATCCTTTAGTATATCTTTGTGATTCTCTTATAGATTTTAAAGCTTCTACACACCTTCTATCCAAAAGTCTAAAATCACCTGTATCTTTTTGAATTTCTATTCTAGTAAATGCCTGCAATACTTTATAATACATTTTGGAAGTGAATTTTTTTAGCCATGTTTCCCCTTCCCTAGTTTTTCTTTTTGCATATATATCGTCATATCCTTCTTCCCAATATTTAATCATTTCTGGTATAAGCTCTGGTGGATCTTGTAGATCTGCATCAATAATAACAACTGCATCGCCCTTACTATAGTCTAGCCCTGCTATCATTGCAGTTTCCTTTCCAAAATTTCTAGATAAGTTCAAATAACAAAATCTTTTATCTTTTTGTCTCAATTCCTGCATAATCTGTAATGTTTTATCTTTGCTCCCATCATTTACTAGTAATACTTCGAAATCATATTTAGGATTATTATCCATTAATGTTTTTAATCTATCATATAATAAGTGCAATACCTCTTCTTCATTATAAGCTGGAACCAATATTGTAACTAATTTTTTCTTTTCTTCTTCCATAAAATTCTTATTCCTTATCTTACGATATTTAGGTTTTTATTAAGGTTTTACCCATAAACCTCACGCGAAATATATTTATACTCGCAGATATTTTATCATATTTTTATCTTTTCGTAAATAGCATACTTTTTTGGTAAGTTAATGAATAATCTTCGCATCATTTAATAATCTATATGTCTTGCAAATATTGCACTCTTTGCAGATAGAAACTTTGTCTCCAAAAATTAGTTTTAATGTGTTAATAAATTCGTCTTCGCCATTAATTAAATGTATCTCTATTTTTTTTGGTAATAAAGTTAACAAAGTATTTAACGCAAAATCATTTGAAGAAAAAGATATATCTGATAAATATTTTGCATTATATATATTATCAGATACAGACACTACATTTTTTTCATCATTTAATAATATAGATTCTCCATTATTATAAATTAAATGCAATGTCTCATACTCTGGCTGTCTTGATTCTACATAAATTCGAAGTAAATTAATAAATTCTGTATACTCTTTTTCTATTACAAATTGATTTACTCCATCATCAACTATATGGTCAAGACAATTAAAATAATCTCGTAGTCGAAAATATATAAAACCATCCAACACTATTGTTTTGTGTTCTATAATATAAAGCATTACTTGCTTTTTTATATATTCTTGTTCCAAAACTATTTTTTTATATTCATCTTTATCTTTTGTTTGTATACAAATTTCTAAAATCTTTGATTTTTCATATTCATCGAAGTAAAAATAATTATAGCTAATTAACTGTTTCATTATTTTTTCTTCATAAAATTCTATAATAACTTCTTCAATTAATTCACTTAAAAATTCATAAAATTTAGTATTATTCTTTCCCAAATAGTGAATTATAATATTATCATATATTTTAAAATATTTTTGAGAGTAGCTTAAATTTTCAAAATCCAATTCTTGAATTTTTTTTAGTAGATAATTTAATATATCTGTATTATTTACTTTTATGCCAACTGATTTCATTTATTTTTAAGTCTCCTTTCTTTTGATATTATCTACTAAAAGTTATTAGATATACATATTTTATTCTAGATGGAATGAAATGGTAACATGTTTATTAGAAATAACAGTCTTTAAATAGAATTCAGTCCATCTTTCAAATTATATACTTTTTCATAGCCTAAATCTTCTAATATTTCTTGTGCCTGCATACTTCTACCTCCAGAAGCACAATAAACAATAATTAGTTTTTGTTTATCAGGAATCATTTCTAAAATTGTTTTTCTTAAACTATATAAAGGAATGCAAATTGCACCAATTAAATGTTCTTCCTCATATTCCTGATAACTTCTAACATCTATTAGGATTGCATTTTTTTGTTTTACCATGCTCTGCAAAGTTTTATAATTTATGTTTTTACTACTTATGCTTCTGTAAAAAATTTTTTTCATTATTTTCTTTAGCATATTTTTCACTTTCTTTCTACTTATTCTATCTTTCTTATTTATAAATGAAAGTTGCCGAAAAGCTAATTAATTTTAGTTTGTTCTCAACTTTATTTGCTTTACAAAAAACGACAATGTTCATACTATATTGTATGAATATTGTCGCTTTTTCGTTTCTTTATTTTTTACTTTTTATTTTTTATCCTTTTGCTCTTGATATTGGTAATACTTTTTCTCTTGAATAGCTGTTACAATAGTTGCAGTAATTACATAAATTAATAATCCTATTGGTACTACTAAACGATTAACAGGAATTCTTGCAATTGCAATTATACTTAAATATAATGCTTCAACCGCCAATATAGAAACTATATAAGAGGTTAACGTTCTCAAAATTCCAATATTTCTATAACGAATCATAACATATGCTAAAATAATAATTCCACTAATTGCTAAAGATACTATATATGGCATTAAAATAGTATGTAATCTCATTTTAGGTTGATGTGTTACTGTTATTTCATCTGCTTTATTTTCAACTCCATATTTTTCATTTATTTTAGTATTTAATTGTTCTAATTTTTCATCTATATTTTCAGCATTTTCTTCTTTTATAGTAACAGATGCCATATCTCCATAATATTCTACTTTTTGTACAATTGTTCTTCCATTTCCAAATACTTCTTGAACAATTTGTTTTATATCTTCATTTTCAAATGTTTTTCCAATATAAATGTCTAATCTAACGTTTTTACTATAGGTAATATCTGCTTCTAAACCCATAACGCCAATCATAACTGCTCCAGCAATTATAATTAAAATCATAATTCCATAAATAATTTTTTTCTTCATTTTTTAGTTCTTTCCTTTCCCAAGTTATTCGTTTTACAAGCTACTACTATTTATTTTTAGTAGATGCTACAATTAACGTTCTTGTAATAATAAGGTTATATAATATACTAATAAATATTCCCCAGAATATTACCATACCAAAACTTGAAGCTGGTAGCCATTTTGTGAAACATAAGGTAACAGAAATAATCGCTACTGGAACTAAAATAAATAATGTTTTTAATAATGCTTTTTTAAATCCATTTGATGTTTCTTCAATTGTTTTCATTTTCTCATTTTTTAGTAAATGCAATAAGTATACTATAAAAATATAATTTAATATAATTGCAATTAAAATTCCTATTATTCCTTCTAATGTGATAATAACATTTGTGTAACGTAATGCTATTAGATAGAATGCAATATATCCAATAAATGAAATAGCACTTAATAGTCCATTTTTTCTATAACGTAACACTAAGAATATAACTCCAATTGCAACTAAACTTAAACATATTATCATTGGAATAAATAGCATATCCTCTGTTATATCTGATACAACATAACGGTTTTCGTTCATATTGTAAGTTACTGGTAAAGCTTTGCTACTTAGTATTACAGCTAGCCTTGATGCTTCTTGAATGTACTCTGTAAGATCTTCGCTTGAAGTAGTTGCTTGTCCTATAGATAATTGAAGAATACCATTTGAAATTTCTTCACTAAAATGACTTGTAATTAATGTGGTATCATCTATTTTAAATGATACATCTTTGCTTTGCTCTTTTCCCTCTTCATCAGTAGTTGCAACATAAGTATTGGTTATATTTTTTAAAATTTCAGTTCCTTCTTCGTTAAATGAAATTGTCAAATAAATATTAGTTCCTGTTGCTGTTGTAGAATATCCCCACTGTGCATTTTTTATATGTTCGTGTTTCAACAATACATTTTCTTCATTTTCACTATCAACTATTTTAAATTCACCTTTTATCATAATGTATTGAAGTATTTCATCAGTATTAGAACCTTCTGGTATTTGTAATATCATTTTTCCTGTTTTTTCATCAAAGCGAAGAGTATAATCTGTAACTCCCATTTTAGATAATCTTTCTTTTATAATCTCTTCAGATTTTCTGTAATTTTCTTCCGTCAATAATTCAGGAGCATTAACAGCAACTTCTTCTTTAGTTGTATCATCTCCTTCTTCATTTACAATATTTCCATCTTTGTCACGAAAAATAGTATTAGTATCTGTACTAACTTCAAGTAAAATAACTCTTCCACCTGTCAAATCCATTCCTAATTGATAATTTGGTATTTTATTTTCTACAAATTTTGTCCTTTGAATATAGATTCCTCCAAAAGAAATAAGAGAAATTAAAATAATTAATAAAATAATTAATATGATTTTTAACTTTTGTTCTACTTTCACCTTTGTTTCCTCCTTTTATTACAATAATTTGGTGTCATTTATAATTAATTCAAACCATATTCCTAAATATTTCGCTGCATATTTGCTCATCATCGTTCTGTCCATAAATATTTCAAAATAATCTAACACTGGTGATATTTGTGTATCTATAGTTAAATTTAATATTACTTTTCTTTGTTCTTTATCTAATTTAAAATCCGCTTTAGTCACTGCATAATTTACTTTATCATGTTTATCAAATGTTGACATATTGTGGTTTACTACTCTGTCACGGTGTACATCTGATTTATCAGCTAAAATTAGGGCTGCAGAAATATCACTCACTGCTGTTCCTGTTTGTTCATCATGATTTCCAATTGCCATCATTATTTCTGTTCTTTTTTGTGCATCCATTCCCATATCTTTCAAAATTTCATATGCCAAAATTGCACCTGTATGAGCATGATCAACTCTATTGACACAATTTCCTATATCATGCATATATCCTGCAATTTTAGCTAATTCTATTCTCTCTTCTGGATAATCCAATGTTTTTAAAACTTCTCCAGCTCTATTTGAAACAATTGTAATATGCCTAGTAGAATGTTCCGTATACCCCAAAGCATTCAATTGCTTTTGCGAACTTAATATTAATTGTTTCAATTCTTCATTTTGTTTTACTTCTTCTAATGTAATCAAACTCATTCCTCCTAAAGTAGTTTAATTCATTTTATTGATATAAAAATTTACACTTCTAAATTTTATATTAAATCAAAAAAAATAGCAACTATTTTCAACAAAATTGTTGCCATTTTTTTAATATGTTATTCTTATTTTAATTATTTTCTATTTATATTTACACCCATAATGCCTCCTATCATTCCAGTTAATATTCCGAGTAATTAACATACCACAAAATCCTAAATTAAATGAAAAACCTACTAAGCATACACTAGATGCTAAATACAATATTACAATATAACTTAATCCTACAATTCCACCATTTATAATTCCATTTTTTTTAATGTTTTTTGTACTTATCGTACTTCCTAATAAGATACTTATTCCAGTAATAATGACTACTATTGGTACAATTGTACTTTCTGAAATTTCTGTATATACTAATAACATAGCATATATAGTTAAAAAAATAAGTGAAAATATAATAGAAAAAACACATCCCTTAAAAATTTGAATAAAATTCTTTTTTATTTCACTTTCCTCTGTGGCTATATTGGGCTTAATCACATTTTCTTTTTCCATTTTTAATACATAATACTAAAACAAATAGTTTTAATATTATACCTCTCCTTTCAAATTTCTTTTTAAATTTTATTCATTATTACTTATTTTAAGAACCTATAAAAAAAAATTCTAAAAAAATAGCCACATATAATATTTTTTACAAAAAACAATGTCCCAAAGCATTGTTTGAGACATTGTTTATCATAATACTAAAATCAAAAATTTCGAAACTTTAATTAATTATTATTTTTTATTATATTGCTAATATCTTCATCTATTTGCATATTATTTTGTTGCTGTTCTGAATTTTCTTGTTGTTCTGGAGCTGTTGATTGTCCCGGATTTTCATTTGGTTGTTGTACATCTTCACCTTGTGCCTGCCCTTCTGGTACCTGTGCAGAATTATTATTTATATTTTGATCTTCTTGATTACTAATTTGATTATCTGCTGGTATATCATTGCTAGTTTGAGTATTATTTAATGTATTTGCTTGATTACCATCTACTACTTCATTGCTTACTTCATTATTTTGATTTGGATTGTTGTTATTTGTATTACTTATAGAAGCATCAACTGTAGTAACTATATTCATAATTTGACCATTGAAAATCATATAATAAGTACTTTCACCAGCTGTTGTTATTGAATATACTGATGTCAATGAAGTTTGCACTAGCTCATTTCCTTCGCTTGTTATGATTCCATAATAATTTCCAACTTTTACAACAATTCCTTCATATTTTGGAATAAGTAATACATTGTTTGCATTTCCATTTCCACCAACTTTATTTCCTGCACTACAACCTAAATCATCATAAACTAGATCTGCTACTTGTTTACCATTTTTGTCAAAAACTCCCCACTTATTACCTCTTTTTACAGGAATACATTTTCCATACAAAAGATATGGATTTTGCACTTCTTTGTATACAGAACTATCAACTCCTATTTGATCATAGTCTAAATAAATTATAATACTTCCTTTTGAATTTACAACACCTTGTTTTCCATTATTTGTTACTAAATATAAGCCTGTATCTTTGTCAATCTGTTTAATATTATCATAATCAGGACTAATTATTGTCTTAGAATCATGTGCCATTATTCCCATTTTATTTTCCAAAGTTGTCACAATAAATTCTTGTGTACTTTCAATAAATTTAATTTTAGAATATTTTGTTCCTAATATTTCATTTCCTTTTAAATCACTTACTCCATAATTATTTTCTGCATTTTTTACAATAATCATGTTATATAATAATGCTTTTTGATTACTAAATAAAACATCTTTTTCAGAAATTGCAGAATTTTTAATACGTGCTGAATAATATGTTACAAGGTACTTTAATGTACGAATTGAAATTTTTTTCTTTGGTGCATCATATGTCATTAAAATATTAAAAGCTTTTTGTGCACCTTCAATCGTAGTACATAATTGATTATTAATTAATGTAACTGGTTCATCCAATTCATAATATTCATAATCATTGCTACCATCTAAAACAACTTTATACATTTTATTTGAATTTAAAGTGAATGTTGCAACCTCATTTTCACTTTTTACATAGCATTGGTCTGTATTTTCTGAGTATTCCTTATAATCACCATTAGCAGACTCATAACCAACATAACTTGCAAAAGCACGAATTGGAACATATACTTTTTCATCTTCAATAATAAGAACATCTTTTAATTTCTTTTTTGCTTCCCCATCAATATCAATTTTTAATTGTGTTGATTGTACATAGAACATAATTCCAATTAAAGCAATACTAATAACAAATAATACAACTAAAACAATTGCTATTATTTTCATCATCTTTTTAGTTTTTACTTGTTCTTCTGTTTGATTATAATTTCCCCCTATTAAATCATCCATATGTTACTCCTCCTACTTCTTTAGTAAATTATTTTTCATAACCATATTTTTTATAAAATTCATTCCTGAAATTTATTAAATTATCATTCTCAATTTCTATTCTAACTCTTTCCATAAGTTTAGTCAAGAACCTTAAATTATGAATTGACAATAATCTTACAGCTAAAATTTCATTTGCCTTTACTAAATGCCTAATATAAGCTCTTGTATAATTTTTGCAAGTATAACAATCACATTCAGGATCTAATGGCGAAAAATCTCTTTCATAAGTAGCATTACGGACTACAACCTTTCCATTCCATGTCATCGCTGTCCCATTTCGAGCAATTCTTGTTGGCAATACACAATCACACATATCAATTCCTGCCAATGCAGCCTCAATTAAATAATCTGGTGTTCCAACTCCCATCAAATATCTTGGTTTATTTTCTGGCATCAAAGGAGTAGTAAAATATAACATTTTTAAAAATTCTTCTTTAGGTTCTCCTACACTAATTCCTCCAATTGCATAACCTGGAAAATCCATTTCTATTAAATCTTTAGCTGATTTTATTCTTAAATCTTCATAAAATCCACCTTGAATAATTCCAAATAAAGCTTGATTTTCAGTTTTATGTGCATCTTTACATCTTTTTGCCCATCTAGAAGTCCTCTCCATTGATTGTTTTGTATATTCATAAGTTTCTGGATATTTTACACATTCATCAAAAGACATAATAATATCCGCACCTAAAGCTTCCTCAATTTCCATAACTTTTTCTGGAGAAAAGAAATGTTTTGACCCATCTAAATGTGATTTGAATTCCACTCCCTCTTCTGAAATAGTTCTTAATTCACTCAAACTAAAGACTTGAAATCCTCCACAATCAGTCAATATTGGTCTATCCCATCTCATAAAATTATGAAGTCCACCTGCTTCTTTTACTATTTCATGTCCAGGTCTTAAATATAAATGATAAGTATTAGATAAAATAATTTGGGCTCCTACTTCTTCTTTTAATTCTTCTGGTGTCATCGATTTTACTGTTGCTTGTGTTCCAACTGGCATAAACACTGGCGTTTGAATATCTCCATGTGGAGTATGTACAATGCCTCTTCTTGCTCCTGAATTTTTGTCTATGTGTAATAATTCATATGTTACTGCTGGTTTCATGTATTATTTCTCCTCATATAATATTTTAGTGAATAAACATTGCATCTCCAAAGCTAAAAAAGCGATATTTTTGTCTTACAGCTTCTTCATATGCATTCATAATAAATTCTTTTCCTGCCAATGCAGATACCAACATAATTAGAGTAGATTCTGGTAAATGGAAATTTGTAATAAGTGCATCTAAACATCTAAATTTATATCCTGGATAAATGAAAATACTTGTATCACTTTCTACTTCTTTTACAAAACCATTTTCATCTGCTACAGACTCTAAAACCCTGCATGAAGTTGTACCAACTGCAATTATTCTATGACCTTCTCTTTTTGCTTTATTTATTTTATCTGCATCTTCCTTTTTTATATAAAAATGTTCAGAATGCATGTCATGTTCTTCAATATTTTCTACCTTAACTGGTCTAAAAGTTCCGAATTCCAACATGTAGTGTTACATTTGCTATTCCTACTCCTTTTTCTTGTATCTTCTGAAACAAATCATTTGTAAAATGCAACCCAGCAGTTGGTGCAGCTGCCGAACCATCATATTTAGCATAAACAGTTTGATAACGATCTTTTTCTTTTAATTTTTCATGTATATATGGTGGTAATGGCATTAGTCCTATTTCATTTAATATCTCATTAAAAATTCCATCATACTCAAATCTTACTTTTCGATTCCCTGATTCCAGTTTTTCCAATATTTCTGCTTTTAAAAGTATTCTTGCTTTGTCAGTTTGCTTTTCATTTACATTCTCTCCAAAAATAACTTTTGTTCCTGGCATCAATTTTTTACCAGGCCTTACCATAACTTCCCAAATATCTCCTTCTATTCTTTTTAGTAATAAAAATTCTACATTTGCACCAGTTTCTTCTTTTATTCCATATAGTCTTGCTGGTATTACTTTGGTATTATTTCTAACTAAGCAATCCCCAGGTTTCAAATATTCTATTATATCTTTAAAAGTTTTATGTTCTATTGTTTGATTTGTTTTATCCAATATCATTAACCTAGATTCATCTCTATTTTTTATAGGTGTTTGAGCTATCAATTCTTTTGGTAACTCATAGTTAAATTCTGCTACTTTCATTGCTGTTTTTCTCCTTTTATTGTTTGATATTAATTATCTTCAAGTTGGTACTCCTTTAGCTGTGTATTAGTAAATAAACTTCCTACTCTTTTTGCAAGACTTCTTATTACTTCTATAATATTTTTTGGTTCATCAAGATCATCTAATTCTATACCATATTTAAAATTGCTTTCATGTGCTGGCTTATAAGAAAATATTTCTGGTGGTAACCCTATTTTTTTACCTCCATAACTTATTTCTTTATTCATATAGTCCATATACCACTTTTTTAATCCATCAAGCCTGTCTTCTTCATATGAATATTTTGCATAATCATGAAGTTCCGGTCTTTCATATCCATATTCTTTTGCATTTCTCTCTAAAGTATGTAAAAATTCATGAATAAAAACTTCTTCAGGGAAAGTATTCATCGTACTACGATACTCATATGCATAATTATATCCATCATCTGGCATACGTATATTAGAAAATCCTATTCCCAGATAATCCATTCCTCCTAATCCAATCCAATCACTTACTAGAGTACTACTTCCACTTTGCTTATTTGCCATACGAAAAGCAACGTAAATATGATCATATTCGTTTTTTATAACATACTCATCTATTAAGTCTCTTACATCATTTGCTGATACATAATAACCATTTTCATCATCATAAGAAAGAGTTTTTATAGGTTTTGAAATAGTTATTGTTTCACATTCTACAGACATTTTTCCCCTACTCATGGTTGCTATTGAGGTACTAAATCTTTCTAAATTATTTTTTATATCTTGTATATCTTTTTGTGACATTTGCAAATTAACATGTTCTTTTCTTCCTTTTATATCTACATTGACATCTATTTCTGGGAAAATGAAACATGCCATTTTCCATTTTGAATTACTATTAGCAGTTCCCTCTTCTATTTTAAAATCTGAGAACCATGCTGTTCCTTTTGATTTTTCTTCATATCCGCCCAATCTAAATCCAATATCTACCTGATTTCTATTTTTAGAATTAAAATATAAAGTAAGTTCTTGCCAATCTTCTGTTCCTGTTATACATCTTGACCTTTCTGTAGTTCCTTGAATACTAATATGAGCTCCACCTGTAGTATTTTCATCTTCATTCTCGACGTTTTCTACCTTTACTTTACATGTTACCTTATAAGGTAAATTAGGTAATACAGATATTGTTTTTGAAAACATTGCATCATGATAATCTATATTTTCAACTTTATAGCTATCCATTTCTGAACATTTTACTTTGCTGTCTCTAGTAAATATTGTTTTATTTTTTTCAGCTACGCTCTTCATGAAATCATTATAATTATACTTTTTATAGAAAATAATCGTTCCAATTATCATTGCACACAAAACAATAAACCAAACTATTTTTTTTATTATTTGACCTTTTTTTTCCATTTGTATTAATCACATTAAAGAAGTACTCTTAGTTTTAGCCCTCTTCAATCTCCTTTCTTATGTATTTGAAATAACTTCTGCACATCTATGACAAAGAGTTGGATGTTCTTTATTTTCTCCCACTGTAACATCATATTTCCAACATCTCTCACATTTTTCTCCTTGTGCAATTTCTACTTTTACACCTATTTTCTTTTCATCTCTTCTTGAATTTTCTTCTATTTGTAAATCAGAAATAATAAATACTGTCATTAATAATTCTCTATTTTCATTTAGAAATTCATATTCTTTATCATTTGCATATAACGTAACTTTTGCATTTAATGAATGTCCTATTGTTTTATCTGCTCTAGTAAGCTCCAATTCTTTTGCAACTAATTCCTTCAATTCTAAAATATGATTCCATTTTTCTTCAATTTGTTTGTTATCATATTCTTCTTTTGGCTCTGGCCAATCACTTAGCATAACGCTTTCTACTTGTTCTTTTTTAGTATGAGGCATATATTTCCAAATTTCTTCTGCTGTATAGCAAATCATAGGAGCTAATAGTTTTACCAAAGTATTTAAAATAATGTACATTGCAGTCTGAGCTGAACGTCTTTCTAATGAATCCTTTTTAGATGTATACAATCTATCTTTAATAATATCTAGATAGAAATTACTCATATCTATTACACAAAATTGATTTATGTCATGATATACAAAATGGAAATTGAAGTCTTCGTAATTTTGTGTACAATCCTTTAATAGCTTATTAAGTTTCAATAATGCCCATTTATCAATCTCTTCCATATCTTCATATTTTACTTCATCTTTTTCTGGATCATAATCAGATGTATTTCCTAAAATATATCTTGCCGTATTTCTCATTTTTCTATAGCCTTCACTTATTTGTTTTAATATATCCCTAGAAATACTAACATCTGATTTAAAATCTGAAGATAATACCCATAATCTTAAAATATCAGCACCATATTCTTTAATAATTTCTTGTGGACTAATTCCATTTCCTAATGATTTAGACATCTTCTTGCCTTCTTCATCAATTACCCAACCATGTGTCAAAATAGCTTTATATGGGGCAACTCCTCTTGTTGCTACAGATGTTAGAATTGATGATTGGAACCAGCCTCTATATTGATCATGACCTTCCAAATATAGGTCTGCTGGAAAATCTAAACCATTTTCAACTAAAACTCCTTGATGTGAAGAACCAGAATCAAACCAAACATCCATAATATCTGTTTCCTTTTTAAATTCGTGGTGCCCACATTTACTACATGTTGCTCCTTCTGGCATTAACTCTTTTTCATCCAATTCAAACCATGCATTTGAACCCTTTTCTCTAAATATTTTTTCTACCTTTTTAAAACTTTCTTCAGTAGCATATTCAGTTCCACATTCTTTACAATAGAATATTGGAATTGGCACTCCCCAAGTACGTTGTCTAGAAATACACCAATCAGCTCTATCTTTTACCATACTTGCAATTCTTTCTTTTCCCCAACTTGGTGTCCATTTAACTGTTTCAATTGCTTTTAATGTTTCATCCTTAAATCCATCTACAGATGCAAACCATTGGTCTGTTGCTCTAAATATTATTGGATTTTTGCATCTCCAACAATGTGGATATGAGTGGAATATTTCCTCTTGTTTTAATAAATATCCATGTTCTTCAAGCCATTTAGGAATTACTTTATTTGATTCATCACAAGATAATCCAACAAATGGTCCTGCTCCTTCTGTTTGGTATCCTTTTCCATTTACAGTAACAATAATATCTAAATTATTTCTTAATCCACATAAATAGTCTTCTTTACCATAACTAGGAGCTGTATGAACTGCACCAGTACCTGTTTCTAAATCTACAGCTACGTCATTTTCTCCACCTAGAACTACCCTAGATGTTCTATCTAAAAATGGGTGTTTGCAAAGAATTCCTTCTAGCTCTGCACCGGTCAATACTTTTAATGTTTTATAATCTTTGCATCCAACCTTTTTCATAACTTGATCTACTAAAACTGTAGCCATAACAAGTTTTCCCTTTTCACAGTCAATTAAACTATATTCATAATCTCCACCAACTGTAATACCTGTATTTCCAGGAAGAGTCCATGGAGTAGTTGTCCAAATTACAATACTTGTATCTGTGTCTAATACATTTTTTCCATCTACTACTGGAAATTTAACATATATTGATGGTGATGTAATATCTTTATACTCAATTTCAGCCTCTGCTAGTGCTGTCTCACAATCTATGCACCAATGAACAGGTTTTAGTCCTTTATATATGTATCCTTTTTTATACATATCTGCAAAAACACCAATTTGCCTAGATTCAAATTCTGGTGTTAAAGTTTTATATGGATGTTCCCAGTCACCAAGTACTCCTAACCTCTTGAATCCTTCAGATTGCTTATCTACATATTGAAGTGCAAAATCTCTACAAGTATTTCTAAATTTTGTAATTCCAATTTCATCTTTATTTATTCCTAAAGCTTGAATTGCCTTTTTCTCTGTAGGAAGTCCATGAGTATCATATCCTGGAATGTATGTTGTTTTAAATCCTTGCAAACTTTTAAAACGATTTACAGTATCTTTTAGTACCTTGTTTAGCGCATGTCCCATATGAATTTCACCATTTGCATATGGAGGTCCATCATGTAATACATATGACTTATGACCTTCATTTTTCTTTAACATTTTTTCATACAAACCATTTTCAAAAATTGCTTCTTGAGTCTTTGGTTCATTTTCTGGTAAGTTTCCTCTCATTGGAAATTCTGTACTTGGTAAATTTAATGTTTTACCATAATCTTGTTTTTCTTCTGACATTCTAATTCCTCCTTTAATTTTTGTATAAAATCATACAAAAATAAGCCATTCGTCTATTTTTAGGACGAAATGGCTTCTGTTTCCGCGGTACCACCTAATTTAAAAGAAATTAATGTATTCAAAAATTTAGAATATAATTTCTAAATTTAATCTTGCTTTCTTTTCACTCTTCTCCTTTAACGCAGGATTTACGTTTTCTTTTACTTTTATAATTTCAAAGAAACAGCTAAAAGGTGATAACAATATTGCCAAGTTTCTGCTAAACTCTCATCATCTGTTTAGCTCTCTGTAAGATTTTTACAAATATTGTGTTGTCCTTTATTTTTGCTTTTTATTGTACTTGTATAGTTTAACATATTTCTAGTTTTTTTTCAAGTATCAAGTTTTAATCTTATATAATTTGCAATTAATCTACTAATTAATCATATCTTGTATAATTGTTTACTTGATCTCTTATATTATTTATTTGTTCATTAGTTTCATCTAATGTATCATTAACCGCATTACTCACTTCTTCTGAAGAGTTAATTAAATCATCTCCTCCTTCATAAAGAGATACTGTTGCTAATATTGCAAGTATTATAATACTAATTACTAATGCAATCATAGTTATTCCAGATTCTTTTTTTATTTCTAGTAATTTATATTGTCTTGTTAAGTTTTTCTGTTGTATCTTCTTCATTTATTTCCTCCTATTTTATATAAGATTTTTTATCACTCTTAACATATTTTTTATTTTACTGTTTTAATTTTATTTAATGTGTTAATCTTGCCATTCTAATTCGTAATCTGAAATTTGAACATAATCCCCATCTTGTATTCCTAATTGTCTCAATTTTTCATTAACTCCTAATTCATTTAATCTTCTATGGAAATAATGTAATGATTCATTATCTTCTAAATTAACTGTTCTCATTAATTTTTCAATAGTGCTCCCTGAAACTATATACATACCATTTTCTTTTTTTACTATAACATCTTCTTGCAACTGCATTGTATATACTTTCTTTTTCTCTTCGACTTCTATTAGTTCTTCTTTAGGCAATTGTTTTAAGACTTCTGAAACTCTCGCAATTAATTCGTTTATACCTTGTTTCGTAACTGCTGATATTTGATATATTTCTAGATTTTTTTCCTTTGCTAATTTTTCTAATTCTTCATACAAAGATTTATCTTGCATGCTATCTATCTTATTTGCCACAATAATTTGTTTTCTTTTGCTAAGTTTTTCACTATATTTTTTTAGTTCTTCATTAATAATTTCAAAATCTTTTACAGGATTTCTTCCTTCGCTCCCTGAAACATCAATAACATGTAATAATAATCTTGTTCTTTCTATATGACGTAAAAACTGTATTCCTAGCCCTATTCCTTCACTTGCTCCTTCTATAATTCCAGGAATATCGGCTATAACAAAGCTATCTCCATATTCTCCCTTTACTACTCCTAAATTAGGTTCTAAAGTAGTAAAATGATAGTCTGCAATTTTGGGAGTTGCATCTGTTACAACTGAAAGTAAAGTTGACTTACCTACATTTGGAAAGCCTATTAATCCAACATCAGCAAGTAGTTTTAATTCTAATACTAACTCCTTTTCTTCTCCTTTTTCTCCTTCTTGAGAAAAACGAGGGGCTTGCCTTGTAGATGTTGCAAAATGACTATTTCCTTTGCCACCTCTACCTCCTGCCAAGATTAGTTCTTTTTGCCCTTTTTGAGATAAATCTGCCAATACTTTACCACTCTCAGAATCTTTAACAACAGTACCAATAGGAACTTTTATTACTAAATCTTCTCCACTTTTTCCATACCTATTAGCTCCTTCTCCATTTTTTCCATCTTCTGCTTTAAACTTCTTTTGGTATCTAAAATCTATTAAAGTATTTGCATCTGGATCCACTTCAAAGTAAATATTTCCGCCTCTTCCACCATCACCGCCATCCGGTCCTCCGGCAGCTACATATTTTTCTCTTCTAAAGGAAACAGCACCATCTCCACCTTTTCCGGCCTTTGCAATTATTTTTACATAGTCTGTAAACATATTCTTTTAATCTCCTCTATTTTTTTATATGGTTTGCATTGTGTTTCTTCTGGTAAAGCAATGAACTACGTAATATTTTTAATTTTAGGAACTTAAGTTACTCTCCAAAATAGTCTAATCTCATTGCTTTTTTTACTTTTTTCATAGTTTCTCTAGCTGTTTTTCTTGTTTTTTCTGTTCCTTCGATTAGTATTTTATCTATAATTTCTGGGTGCTCTTCATAATATTTTCTTTTTTGACGGATTGGATCTAAAAAGTTATTTACATTTCTAGCAAGTTCCTTTTTACAGGCAACACAACCTCTTTTTCCTGCTTTACACTCTTCACAAACACATTTTAATTCTTCCGGTGTGCTAAACAAATTGTGATAATAAGCAACCATACAAACATCAGGATGTCCCAAATCATCCTTTTTTATTCTTGCTGGATCTGTTACAGCACTCATTATTTTTTTGTTTACCTCTTCTTCATTATCGGTTAAGTATATTGCATTTCCCAAGGATTTTCCCATTTTTTCATTTCCATCTAAGCCTTTAATTCTTTTATTTTGTGATAAAATAGCTTCTGGTTCTGTCAAAATTTCACCATATATACTATTAAATTTTCTAACTATTTCTCTGCATTGTTCTATTAAAGGAACTTGATCTTCTCCAACAGGAACAACAGCACCATCTACAACAGTAATATCTGCAGCTTGACTTACAGGATATCCTAAAAAGCCATATGTAACACTCTCTCCAAACATTTCTTTTTTTTGAGCAATTTCCGTTTTTACGGTTGGATTTCGTTCTAATCTTGCTACTGTTACTAAATTAGAATAGAATACTGTTAATTCTGCCGTTTCTGGAACCATCGATTGAATATAAATTGTAGTTTTTTCTGGATCTATTCCAACTGATAGGTAATCTTTTACAACCTCTTTTACATTGTTTCTTACTTTTTCTGGATTAGCAAAATTATCAGTTAAAGCTTGCACATCTGCAACTAATATATATGGATCATATTTTCCACTATTTTGCATTTCCACTCTTGTTTTTAAGGAACCAAAATAATGACCAATATGTAATTTTCCAGTTGGTCTATCACCTGTTAACATACGTTTTTTCTTTTCTTCCATAATTTTTTCATTCCTTTCTTATGCAAAATCCAATTGGAAAATTCCAATTATTTTCATTACTTTATTACTATATTTTATATACATACTTATTATACTGAATATTTATAGTTTTTACAAGTATGTAATAAAAAGTATGCATGATAAAACCTCCACTTTTGTGGAGGCTAATATTTATTCAGCTTTACTTCCTGATTCTACTGGGTAAACGCTGACTTTCTTTTTATCTCTGCCAAGTCTTTCAAATTTTACTTTTCCTGTTACCTTAGCGAAAAGAGTATCATCACTACCTATACCAACATTAGTTCCTGGATGAATTTTCGTTCCTCTTTGTCTTACTAGTATGTTACCAGCTGGAACGATTTGTCCATCTGCTCTTTTTAAACCTAAGCGTTTAGATTCACTATCTCTACCGTTCTTAACACTACCTTGACCTTTTTTATGAGCCATGCTTTCTCACTCCCTTCAATATTAGCTTCAAGAGCTTTATTTTTATAAATTTTCTTATATTTATTTTTTTATATTATTTTTTTATTAAGCTTCTTTTTTTGCTGTAGCTTTTTTAGTTTCAGCTTTTGCAGATGCTTCTTTTACTTCAGCAGTTTCTGCTTTTCCACTTGCTGTTTTTATAGATGTAATTTCTACTTTTGTGTATGGTTGTCTATGTCCTTGTGTTCTTCTATAGTTCTTTTTTGCTTTGTATTTATATACTAAAACTTTTTTTGCTTTACCATGAGAAACTACTTTTCCTTCTACTTTAACACCTTTTACATAAGGAGCTCCTACTTCTACTTTCTTATCATCTGATACTAGTACCACTTGATCAAATGTTACTTTTTTTCCTTCCTCAGTTTCTAATTTTTCAAAGAATACTACATCTCCTTCTGATACTTTGTATTGTTTTCCACAGCTTTCAATAATTGCGTACATCTTAGTACACCTCCTATATTTGTATACTCGCTAAGCATAAATAACAAGGCAATTGCTTTTAGCAATATTTAGTTGCCCGACTCAGGCGGCTTACAGATAAGTATTTTACCATACATCACCAGTGATGTCAAGTATTTACAAGCACTTTCCTTTCGTTTCCTTTCGTTTTTCTATATTTTTATTATAGAAATTTAACTTTATTTTACAAAATAACTATTCATTCTTTTTTATTTTTGCTATAATAGCTATTGTTGTTAATATTTTTTAAGTTTATGGATATAACTTTATAAAAAATCCAAATTTATTTAACAGAAAGGCTAGAATGTTGATAAAATATCTTTTTTTGCAACATTCTAATAAAAAAACAATGGCTATAATTGAAAAAAAATATCAAGTAGATATTTTTAATGTTGGAAATTTTAATTTATTAACCAATCATGGAATTTTAGATTTATTAGAAAGTATTGCCTGTTTTCATTCAGATATAGTTGGATACGGAATTAATCAAATAGAAAAAACACATCTTACATGGGTACTTCTTCACTGGAAAGTTCATGTTTTCAAAAGAATAGGTTATGGAAAAACAATTAATGTTAAAACTTGGGCAAGCTATGTTGGAAAATTTTCAACCTTGCGTGATTTTGAAATATGTGATGAAAATGGAGAACTTATTTGTATAGCTAGTTCAAAATGGAGTTTAATTGACATATCTAAAAAAAGCATTACTAGAATTACTCCTGAAGTTATACTTCCTTATGAGCCTGAAGAAAAAAGTGTATTTGAACAAAAAGATATTCCAAAAATAAAAGTTCCAGAGCTTTCTACGTTATGTACTTATTCATTTAAAGTTCGAAGAAAAGATATTGATGTTAATAAACATATGCATAACATTTGTTATTTAGATTATGCTTGTGAAGCTCTTCCTGATGAAATTTATAATCTTGGTGAATGTAATGACTTTGAAATAATGTATAAATCTGGAGCAAAGCTAGGAAATATGGTTAACTGTCATTATGTTCATGAAGAGAATTCACATTTTGTCATAATGAAGAATGAGGATAACACTCACTTGCATGCAGTCGCTAAATTTAATTATTAAATTCAAAAAAAGGTATATACTTAATACCTTTTTTTATGTTTTTTATAAATTAATATTCCTACAATTCCTATAATTGCTATAAAACTAATAATGCCAAAAATAATAAATAATTTATTTATAGAATTTTGTTGTTTCTCCTCGTTTTCTACTGAATATATTTCTTTTGCATTATCTATCTGATATGCTAATTGTTCAGCTTTATTTTGTTCTAACAAATTTTTATTTACATCAATATCATTTTTTATTTGCTCATCATTTTTTGAATATGTTGTAATTTTATATTTCTTAAAAGTACTTCCATTTTCAGCTTTAACCAGTATTGTTATAATATTATTTTCCTGTGTTAAATCATTATTTCCAATTACTTTAACAACTGCATTCTGATTTTGTGGAATAGCTAGTATATTCAGTTCTTTAGTTTCAGGTTCTATCTCGACTCTATAATTTAATATCTGTAGCTCAAATTCAGGTTCCAAATCATAATTTTCAATTGCTAAATTTTCTAAGTTTGCGTTTGCAGATTGTTTATCATTAGTTTTAGTTACATATATTTTATATTCTGTAGTGTGTTTCTTATTTTTAGATATTACTTTTACAATAACAGTATTCATACCATTTTTTAAATTTGTATTTCCTGTAATTTCAACTTTATTTTCTTTATTTTCTGGTACTGCAGTGATTTGCAAATCATTTATACTTTCATCCACTGTTATATAATACTCTTTAATATCATCTTGAAAATTCGGTGTAATTCCTTCTTTATTCAATCTTAAAATTTCCAAACCTATATTATTTTCATCATATTCTTTTTCTGCTAAATTTTTATTTAAAACATTTGATGCTCCCATAGAAAAATAATTAATATTTATAAAAATAATTAATAAAAATATTATATTAAAAATTTTTTTCTTCATAATTCTCTCCTTTTGCAATTATTGCTCAATTAGCTTTATTCCTAAAATATGTCTTTGTATTTTTAATAAATCTGCAGAAGATGGTTTTTTACCGTTTTTATCAATATTTCCCGCTTTCAACAATACTCCAGATAATGTTTTTATTCCCAAGATGTGTCTTTGCAATACTAACAAATCTATACTATCTATCTTTCCATCCCCATTTATATCTCCATATATAATTATTTTATATTCTATTAAAAGTGAATCTCCGTCAAATATTCTAATTTTACTACCAGTTCCTATAAAATCACTTGCTTTTAATAACTTTCCTTCATAATTTTGTACTTCAATGCGATATTTAGTATCTATTAATTCAAGAACTTGTTCTACTTTATTTTTTTCTTGTAGACCTGTAATTTGGTTACCTATAACTTCTAAAGGTTTAGAAAAAGTAATACTTCCATCTTTTAGTTCAGGAATAACAGTTAATAAAAACTTTTTTTCATAATTTCCTTCTTCTGTTTTTATAGTAATCGTTGTATCTCCTGAATTTATTGAATTAATCATCCCATTTTCATCAATCGTCGCAATATTAGAATTTGACGAATAAAACTTCACATTTTTATTATTAGCATCATTTGGCAGTACTGTTGGAATAACTTCATAAGTTTGCCCAACTTGTAAGCAAAGGTCCATTTCTTTTATTTCCAATCCAGTTACCTTACTATAAACATCCACTTTTATACTTGCATATACATTATTGTGTGCTTTTAGTGTAATAACTGCAGTTCCAGATTTTAATGCTAACAATTTTCCACTTTGGTCCACGCTAACTATGTTAGAATCGCTCGATTTATAGGTTACAGTCTTATTAGTAGCATCTTTGGGTAAAACTTGTACATTTAAAGAAACTCTTTCTCCTTTTTGAAGCATAGAATTTTCTAAAGATACTTCTATCTTTTCAACAGGTATTTCCTTTATCTCTTTTACATAATTTTGAAAAACATATCCAACTAATCCATTATCTAAACGAACTCTATCCCATAATTCCCCACTTTGCTTTCCTTTTGCGATTCTTATCATTTTAGTTCCATTTTTCACACTAGTTAGCACTTCGTAGGATGTTCCTGGCCCTGTTCTAATGTTTAAATTTCCTGATGTATCAGCAATTACTTTTGTATTATCATTTGTGTAATCCTTACTAGAAATACTTGGGCTAATACATGGTAAATCTGGCATATTATCATATACTGGTACAATAAATGAAATTGTGGAATTAAGCATTTCACTTTTTTCATATCCACTATAAATAAGTTTTGATTCACTATATGGAGCCAGTACATTTGTCATATATTGATGCCAAAATAAAGATGTTCCACTTTTATCATTTACATGAAACTTTTGAAGATAAATTGAATTTTGCCCCAAATTTATATAGCTAGAACCTATGAATATTGCTCCTCCTGTAATTGCTTTTTCCTTATTATCCCATGGAATTAAAAACTTGTTTTTAGTAGCTTGATTTGCACCTTTGCCATCTTTTGCATACTGAAGTCCATTTTTTATTGCTCCCATTGGTTCTGAAGAGCTAGTAGCACCAATATTATAAAAATTATAATACCCTTCATATCCTTTTACTGTTCCACTAATTGAATTATGTGATAAGAATGGACCTACTTCTTGCTTTATACGTGATGCTAAATGGAAAGCACTTACATCCGATGTTTTGGCTGCTTTTAAAATTAAATCAGAGTACTTTTGATTCATCACAATATTTTTTCCACTTGCAGTTTTATATTCAACTGTTTTTTGATAAAATTCTGTGCCATATAGTATCTTTTCAATACTAGCAATACTATTGGTAGAGCTATCATATGATAATTCTTCAAATTGAAATACTCTAACTTGATTTAAAAAGTTTCTAGGATCCATTGCATATTCTACTGCTTGTTTAGAACAATCTACCCAACCTTTATCAATTTCTACATTATATTGTCCTGCCTTTGTATTTTTCCAACTATCAGTATAGGATTTAGGAACCAAATTTTTACCATATACATTTTCCTTACTAATTACATAATTCCAATCCATATTTGTATAGAGAGCTTTAAAACTCCAATTTGGAAATTTCTTTTTCAATTCATCAATATATGGTTTATAGTTCTGAGGAAATTCACTTGAAATTTTTCTTGTGTCTTCAGCCACTTCTTTTTGTAATATAGAAAGCACTATAAAAAAAGTAATTACTAAACCTATTATTAATAATAAAATTATGCTTTTAAAGTGTTTCCTTTTCATATCTTACTTTTGTAACAATTTAAGTTACTTCCTCCTTTTTATATTTACTGTTTTATTTTTTCTTTTGCTTTTATAATAATTCTCTTTTTGGAATAATCACTGCAAGTGATTAATGTTATGTGTTTTTCTCCATTTGTCTTTTGTGATAAAACTTCATTTTGAGTAGGTTTTACTTTATATTTATCATATATTTCATAACAAACTTCTCCATGAAAATTATCTGTTAACGATATTTGATCACCTATATTTAATTTTTTTAGCTCACTAAACATATTTTTTCTAATATAATTGTGTCCAGCAATGCAATAGTTTCCTATTTCGTTTGGGTTTGGTCCAAAGTATTTAGTAACGCAAGTTTCCATCGCTGACTTGCTATATTCTTTCAATACATAAGTATCAATTTTTAATTTTTCAATTTTTAATTTGGCTGATACTTCATAGCCTTTATATTTTTGTGGAATATATAAATTTGTATTTTTACTTTCCTTATTATTTGTTTTCTCATATTTTTGACTATTTTCATTTTTCGCTGTATTAAAAAAATCTTCTTGTATAAAATTATTCTGCTTTTCTTGTATTTTATTTTCCTGATAATAATTATAAATAGTATAAAATGTAATATTAATAATTACTATTAAAATTATATACTTTATTATCTTTTTCATTTTTCCAAGTACCTCATTGCTTTGTACTATGTATCATGAATGAAAAATAAATTATTATTTTTCATTCATATTTATAATAGTTTGTTTTATTTTTTTTCATCTTTTTTTGTAATAAAAATATAAATAGCAATTAACATACCTATAATTGCAACAATAGCTATATATTTTACTGTGCCTGTTTTTGGAAGTGTCTCTGGTAGGTTATCATCTTCATCTTTTACAATTTCTTTATCTTTTGTCTTATTAGAATCTGTCTTTCCTGTTTCCTGCTTTGTTGTATCTGACTCTTTTTTCTCTCCTACTGCTAAATCAAAATTTTTTTCAGCAATTACTGTATCTGAATTGTCCCTATCTACTAGTTTAATATTAATGCTATAATTTCCTTCTTCACTAAATAATCCTCTTAATGCCAACTCTTGTTTTACATTTTTTCCTCCTATTTTATATCCTTCTGCTTCTCCCCATCCACTTTGGAATAAATCAATTTCTACTTTTTCATTATTTGTAGTTAATAATTTTGCTGTAGCATTTTCTGAAGGTTTACTTGTTAACTTAGCTATTAACCTAACATGATCATAATTTTTCCCCATCGTAGAACTTGTTATTAATTTCATGTCTTTTTCTTGATTTGGTAGAATATTTTTTTCATATTGCAATGATAAATTATATTTTTCATACTTAGGTTCTACTAAAATATCTTTTTTGAACGGAGTTAGTATGTCATCATAACTTTGTGCATCCGGTGTTGCCATTCCAGTTAATGTAACAGAAAAGTCTGTTGGATTACTTGTGGTTAAACTTTCTTTTGCCTTAAATGTAATACTAGCAGTTTCTCTTGGATTTTTTCCACCTTGAGTATCATAAAAAACTAGTCTTACCTTTGAGCCATCATCATTGTCTGTTCCACCTTCAGAACGTACATAGTCAAATATTTTATTATCATAATCAACATCTACAGTATAAGCACCTAATTTAGCTCCAAAATTAATAGTTAATGTAACTTCATCCCCTGGAGCTATTTTAGTTTTACTTATATCTACTACTACATTATTTAATGATTCTGCCAATACTTTAGTATTTATTGAGGAAAATAGTACAAACAAAATAAAAACAATTCCTATAAAAATGTAAAAACTCTTTTTCATTTTTTTACCTTTCTCCATTAAATCAAAAATTTTTTAATAAAATTGCATATTTGTTCATAATTTTTATGCAGTTTAAAAAAACAGTTTAATGGAACTATTTTTTCATTATTATTATGTTTCTTTTTTGATTTTTTATTTTTCCAATTTTTTAATTTTATTTTTTGATTTTTTTAATTAAAAAGCCAAAAAAAACCTTTAAAGTAATCTATACTTTAAAGGTTTTTTTATTATAAATCTTTTTTCTTATCTAATAATTTTATTTTTACTACACAAATTGCTGCAAAAGCACTTATAATTGCTATACATAAAATAATAATCCACATATTATTAGCAATTCCTGTTTGAGGTAATTTACCTGTTGCAAAATTTTCATTTTCCTGAGTGCTTCCTCCCTGGTTATTACTTCCTGGAGTATTACCTCCTTGAGTGTTTCCTCCCTGAGTATTTCCTCCTGGAGTACTTCCCCCTGGAGTGTTTCCTCCTTGAGTATTTCCTCCTGGAGTATTACCTCCTTGAGTGTTTCCTCCTGGAGTGTTGCCTCCCTGAGTATTTCCTCCTTGAGTGTTCCCTCCTGGAGTGTTGCCTCCCTGAGTATTTCCTCCCTGAGTGTTACCTCCTTGAGTGTTTCCTCCCTGAGTATTTCCTCCTTGAGTATTTCCTCCCTGAGTGTTACCTCCCTGAGTATTTCCTCCTTGGCTACTATTATCAGAAATTTTTATTGTAGTAGTTGCTTGATTCCATTTAGCTTCTTCTATTGTATTACCAACTTCAATATTTTTTAATGTTATAAAAACATTGTCAGCATTTTCAGTTTTCACTTTAAATGTAATTGTAAATATTGTTTCTGCATTTGTTATAAAATCTCCATTTGCAGTTATTAACCTTCCTGTATTTGGATTATATGTTGGTATGTCCCAGCCATTCTTTCCTTCCATTTTTACATATTCCAAATTTGTTTTATCATAGTCTAGGACTGCTCCAAATGCGTTAATGCCTTTTGAAGCATCAACATTAGACATATTAACTTCTACAATTACTTCCTGATCTTTACTATATTGATCACTTGATGTTTTTAAAGTAATATTTGCATTTATTGCAGCAAGTACATTTGTCGTAATGCAAAGTAATAATAACATTATTAAAACTAACTTTATTATTCTTTTCATGATTTCTCCTTTACTCTATTGTATTTTCTAACTTTAATCTTCTTAACATTTTAATGTTTATTTTTGTTATTACTCTGGTAATTTATTAACGTAATAGTTTTTCATAACGGCTAAATCATTTACTCCTGCATCTTCGCCATTCAAGTCAGCATCTGTTGCAGCTAATTGAATTCCTTTTAGACTTATTTTTCCTACATATTGTGATTTCATATTTGAAATATCTAATACTCCAATATCTCCATCTCCGTCAATATCTCCAGCAACTATTATTGTATATGTAACATCTCCTATTGTTACAGTCGTTCCTGTTCCAACAATATTTTCATCTGTCAATGTTGTTTCACCAGCATCTCCTTTTGCAGGATTCTTAAGTATCATTGTTGGTTTTGCTAAACCTTCAGTATCTTCATGTCCTATTAATTTTACTGCAATATCATTTTTCATGTCACTTACTTTTGTTCCTGGTAATACCTCTCTTACATATGAGAAATATTCATCAATATCATATTTAGTTGAATCTAAATATGGAGTTGGTGGAGCTTTTGGCTCTTTATCAACTTTTATATCTATAGTTTTTTGAATATCACTAGCTGTTGCAACTGTTGGCGTTGTTTCTTGTGTTTTTACCATTCCAAGTCCAGCTGTTACTCCTACTAAACGAATACTTGTTATTGTACTTTCTTCAATTTCTTCTTTTACTTTGAATTTTACTGTAAATAGTTCTCCTGCTGTTTTAATTTTCTCAGAACTATCAGTTATGAATTGGAAATTTTCTGTATTTACATATTCTTCACTTAAATTCCATTTTCCTAAACCTTTTATAGATTCCATTGTTAGCTTTTCTTTATCATATTCTAATTTTCCGCCAATAGATAATATTCCATCTCCAACTTCATTTAAAGAATCTATTGATACTGTTACGTCAAATTCATCTCCTGGTTTTAAAGCCTCTGAATTAGATGTTGTCATTGATGTTGTAATAGTTGGATTTGCAACTACTGGTTGTGCAACTACACTTTCTTGTCTTGTTTCTTCTGCATTATGAACTGAATTTGCAACATAAGCAACTTTTAATATAGTAGCAGTTTCACTGCTTAAATTTTCATAATCTAATTTAACTTCCATACTTTCTTCGTTTGTTACTTCTATTGGGCTATCTCCTAATACAATTTCATCAATTGCATATCCATCATTTGGTACTATTTTAATTTTTTTGCTTTGCTCTCCTGTTTCTTCAGCAGTTAAATTAATAATTTCATCTGCTTCTTGTATTTCATCTGTTTCATTTACATTTTGAATTTTACCACCTTGTGTTTTTTCTATTACTACTGTTTTATTAGAATTTTGTAGTTTTTCTTTATCTTCCTCTGAAACTTTTTCAGTGTTAACTGCTACGATAGCAAATGGGCTAAATGACTTACAAGTAATAATTAATCCAAGTTTTGTTACCACACAATCAATTTCTTCTACATAAGTTGTTCCATCATCATTTGTTCCAAAGTGATATGCTTTAAATGTAACACCTTCATCTTCTGGTCCATATCCTGGTGGGAAACCAACACTTACTCTGACCCCATCACCAGTTTTTATTACTTGTGACTTACATAATGTAAGATTTATATTAAATGTTTGAGCTGTGCTTTCATCAAGTTCTGCTCCAGGTAATTCCTTTTCCAATTCTTTATTTATAGCGTCTTTCATTGACTTATCTTGTGAACCTGTTGTGGTAGTAGCAACTAATGCTAATCTATGTTTTAATGCATCTTTTACTTGACCACCATCATTCATTTCCCAATCACTTGTTGAAAGGTCTGAATTTTCTAATAATGTAGGTTTACCAAATACGTTAAAATCATATCCTTGTGCTCTATAAGCATAAGCACAACATCTATGAGCACATAAATAGCTTGCATCAAATGGTTCTTTTCCACTTCTAGAACCTACAACCCCTGTAAATTTGAAAACATAGAAAACTGAGTCGTCACCAAACATTTCGCTTGGAGTGAAGTCAAATGTGTATGTACTTCTTCCATCAAAATTAAAGTTTTCAAGTTTATAATATTTTGAACCTGGGTTTGATTGATTTAGGATACTAACCTCTACATTTGGTTTTTCTCCTTCTTTAGGAACTAATATATCATCATAAGTAACTGTACAATGATATGTAGTTCCTATATACATTGTTCCACTTGATATTGGTGACATTTTCTTTACATGAGGTGGTGCAACATAGTCTCCGTTTGGATTAAATATCTTTCCTGAACGTACAAGTATTGATGTTTCTGAACCATAATAAGCAAATCCATTAATTGTTCCGTCAGGTCTTTTTCCATGAAAATCTGGTTTTACATCAGTAATACCTATTTCAATATATACACAATTTGAAGAATAAAGTTGTAAGTAAGATCTCTGTTTTGTTTGCCCATCACCAGTTTCAACTGTTTCTGTTTTATCCATTACACCAAATAAATCTCCTGCTGGCATATAGCTCCATTCTCCTAAACTCCATGTATTATTATTTGGATAGTATTGGTCAGCTCTTGCAATTATATATTTTCCTTCTTTGGCGTTATCTGCCCAACCTTTATCATTATAACTTACTTTAAATAAAGCTGCTGCTACATCATCAACTTCATCATAGTTTTCATCATCCATTTCAACAACTAAACCATTTTGTGCATAAACTTCTTCATATTTATTTCTATTTAATTCCATCATTGGATATGAAAATTCAAAATTGGCAGTTGATAAAATTCCTGTTGGAACATGTTTAGCTCCCATTTTATCTTCGCCTACTAATAAGTATTCTGTAGTTTCTTTTCCTGATTTTAATTCGTTTTCGCCACTTGGATCATCAAATGTGACATCTACACCATACCATTTTCCATATAATTGAACATTGGTCCACATATGTAGTTCTGGCACTGACTCACTGTGTCTATAAACTCCTGTAACTAGAACACAAGGTATTCCTAATTTATCTAATATCATTTTAAAAGTTCTAGCATAACCTTCACAAACGATTTCATGGTTTACAAATCCACCATAAACTGTTCTTACTTGTGATGCATATTCTGGCTTTGTAACATCTGTTTCTAATTTGTACATTGCATGCTCAATCACATAATTATGTGCTGCTATAATTTGTTGTTCTGTAAGATCTTGACCTTCTTTTATGGTTTCTTGAGTAGGCATTGCTGAAACTGCTTTTTCTAACTCTTCATTAACTTTTTCTATAGCTGTGTTTACTTTATCTGCTGAATCAAATGGAGCTAGATAATAATTATCGCTTCTTCCTGTTCCTAAATAAGCATGATATGTTCCTTCTTTTAAGGTTACTCTTAAAGATATATAATCAAAATCTACATAAAATATCTCTGGATTATCATGCTCAAAAGCATCTTTTGCTGCTCCCATTGAGTTTAATAAATCTTGAGAACCTTTAGCATAATTTTCTAACTGCTCTTGAGATATAAAATATTTTTCATATCCTTCTTCTTCAGTATTTGTTAAGTCTAATGAATCTTTTCCAGTTTTAAACATTCCCTTTTCATTCATTTTTTCCATAGCATGATAAAACTGTTTAGCTTCATCTGTAAGTTGATTATAAAAATATCTTGTAGCAATATTTGCTTTTTGAGCTTTGCTTTCTGGACTTACTGCTTTTACTACAGTACCAAAATTAATAAAACTAAATTGTGATACTATCATAATTGCTAGTATAAAAATTCCTGTGATTTTTTTAAGATTCATAAAAAAACTCCTTTCATTTATATATATGATTTAATGTCTTCTTTTATTTTATCATAAAAAGTAGCATAATACAAGCATTTATTGCCTTTTTTAGCAAACTCTAGTAATCTTTTCATGCAGTCATATTTGTTCTTAAATTTTATTTATGAATACAGTTTTTGAGTTTCAAATGTGCATAATAGACTTTCTTGAGTTTTTATATGTGAGTATTGAAAAATAGTTAGCTTTATGTTAAAATTTTAAAGATCATTTAATTAATTATACAAGTAACTTATATACAATAATTTGTTAAAGTTAGGAGGAAAAGTTATGAACTCAACTAGTAAGATTTTGCGTGAAATAGCAAAAAGGAGCAATGGAAAAATGAAAGTAAAAAAAGTACCAAAAGAAAAACAGCCATCTGCAGAAACACTTGCTCGTTTAGATGCAAAAATCAAAGCACAAATAAATGCGAATAATGCTATGCGATACAGAAGTTATATAAATTCAGAAAATGAAGTTTAGTCATAACTAAATATATTAAGAAAGAGCTATGTTATTCATATACATAGCTCCTTTTTAACAATGTCTATCTTGCACAACCACAGCCATTATCATTTGGCATAGTATTGTTACTATTCATATTATTCATAAAGAATCTTTTTTCTGCTAACTTATCTTGTACTCCACGAAGTGCTTCTCCAAATCTCTGGAAATGCACAACTTCTCTTTGTCTTAAGAAACGTAGAGGATCTATTACATCCGGATCATCTGCACATAAATCAATTAATTTTTCATAAGTTGCTCTAGCTTTTTGTTCTGCTGCTAAATCTTCTTGTAGATTAGCAATTGGATCACCTTTACAAGCAATATATGCTGCTGTAAACTTAAGGCTTCTTTTTTGTGGTATCCTTATTGATATAGCAATAACTGCTGCTGTTTTGATAAGGATTCCATTTTAATTTTTATTTATATTTGAAAATACTAATTTTAAATTTATATTACGATTACTATCAATTTCTATTTTATCTATCAAATTACTCAATATCTGTTTAGTTACCTTGTTTGTGTTTAAAAATTCCTCAGATAGCTTTTTAATTTGATTATAACTTATTGTATTTTTATTTTTCTCAAGCTTTATTTTCTGTTCTAAATCACAAATTTGCTTTTTACATTTTTCAATGTCATTTTCTTTTTGAGCTTTAATTGATAAAAAAGTTTCATTATTGATGATATTTTCAAGTTTATCATTATATGTAATTTTTATTTGTTCATTTAGTTTATCTATTTTAGCAAGTAACCCTTGTTTTTCATCTTCTAATCTATGACATTCAAAATTGATACTTTTTTCTAAATTATTCATAACCGTTTTTATATCATCATCATTAAAATAAACACTTTTACATTGATTTTCTATAATTGGTATAATTAGATTGTATAATTTTTTGCTACTGATAGATTTTGTATTATTACACTTTTTATTTATACCTTTGTTAGCTTCAGAACATATATAAGAATTAATTTCACATTTTTCACCTTTTTTAGTAGGCTTTTCTTTATGTTTTAATGTTGAAATACTTCCACATTCTTTACAATAAATTAACCCCTTAAAAATATCATCATATTTTCGCTTACGATTATTTTTAAATTTATTTTTGAGCATTTGACATTTATTAAATGTTTCTATATCAATTATTGGTTCATGTGTATTTTCAACTATTATTTGGTTTTCTTTTGTATTTATAATTCTTTCTTTTCTTCTAAAGCTTGGTTTTACAGTTTTTGCTCCTACCATTGTTCCAATATATACAGGATTACTAACAATTCTTGTTATTGTAATTTCTTTCCATCCTTCTGAATTTGCTTGTATTCCTTTTATTTTCAAATATTCTCTAGGTGGTATGATTTTTCTCTCATTTAAACTTTTTACTATTTCTGTGCGAGTATATCCTTTTGAATACTTTTCAAATATTTCTTGTATAATAGATGATACTTCACTATCAACTATTAACCTATTTTTATTATTAGGACTTTTTTTATATCCATATGGAGCAGTGTTTCCCTGAAATAACCCTTGTTTTGCTTTTGCAGTTTTTACTGCTTTAATTTTTCTTGATGTTTCTTTTGGATATTGTTCACTCATTACAGCTTTAAATGGAATAAAATCATCATCTTCTTTGTAATATGTATCTATTGTATCTTCTGTTGCAGTAATAAATCTAACTTTTTTTGATGGAAAATACTCTTGATAATATCTAAGCACTTCATTTGTTTTACGACCGAGTCTTGTTAGGTCTTTTACAACTACCATATTAATCATTTCATTTTCTATATCATTAATCATTTCTATAAAACCTGGTCTATTGAAGTTTGTCCCTGTATATCCGTCATCAGTATAGTCTTTTACAATAATAAATCTATTTTGTGGTTCTTTTTTTGAGAGCTCTGCTACATATTGTCTTAAAATTTTATCTTGGTTAGATATACTTTCACTTTCTTTTTTTCCATCATTGTCATCTCTTGATAATCTTTTATATAATCCAACATAGAATTGTTTTTCATATATGTTGTCTAACTTCTGCAATTTAACCTCCTTCTCTTAAAGTTTAGACAACCATTCATATTTCACATTATAACTAAAGAATGTAAAGTTGTAAATGGTAACCTAAATTTTTTCAAGAATCTTTTTAGCACAATATTCTTCAAATATTTCAAGCATAATATTTTTCAACCCTTTATCGTTATATTCAATATTTATATTGTAATTTTCACTTTTCAAGTATATACACCTCTTTAAATAAATATTGTTAAAATTTTTGTTTATTCATAAAACCTAAATTGCAAATATTACTTTTTACGCACGTTAAAAAGCAGAAGCCAATTTTCTTGACTTCTGCTTAAACCTATAATATTTGATAGTAATAATATCCTATATTAAAACTGTTATTTAAACTGCAGGATTTTGCAATGTTTTTTGCAAAATATTATGTATAGTAACAATTTAGTATCCTCTTAAAATGTTCTTCTTTTAATTTCATTAGTTGTTCATCTGTTCTTTCATAATTTTCTAATACTGGATAGACAGGAGTCAATATACAATTAGCCATTTTTTCTGCAACTATCATCATTTCATGTTTGAATTTTAAACTTCCACACAAAGTTATTATTTTCATTATAT